>NZ_JBNDMO010000005.1:0-420005 GCF_050436625.1 Paraburkholderia sp. GAS334
GGACTGCGCGAGTCCGAGCGACTTTTTAATCAGCACTTTGTCATTCCGGAAAGAATAGGGGATTGATTCAACGAACTTCTAACTCACGACACTAGCTTCTCACCGATGACAGCTGGAAGCGCTTGCGCTGCAGGAACCGGCGCACGGCCGGATCGCGCTCGAGTCCGATCGCGAGATCGTATGCGCCGAGCGCTTCGGCCGCCGCGCCGGCACGCGCGAGCAGATCGGCACGCGCGGCCCAGTACGGCTGGTAGTCGGCCAGCCGCGGATCGTCCGCATACGGCTCGAGCGCGTCGAGCGCCGCCTGCGGGCCGTCTCGTTCCGCCAGCGCGAGCGCGCGGTTCACCGCGACCACCGGCGACGCTGCAATCGCGAGCAGCGCATCGTAGAGCGGCACGATCTCGTCCCAGTTCGGGCGATGCGTCCGGCAGCGGTAGATGTGCGCCGACTGCAGCGCGGCCTCGAGCTGAAAGCGTCCGATTGCGTTGAATGCGCTTGCGCGCCGCAGCAATGCGTTGGCTGTGTCGATCATCGGCGCGTCCCATGACGCCGGATCCTGCGCCGACAGCGGCACGTAGTCGCCGGCCGCATCGCGTCGCGCATCGCGCCGCGCCTGCGCATACAGCATCAGCGCGAGCAGCCCCAGCGTCTCTGGCTCCTCGGGCAGCAGCTCGACGAGCAGTTGTGCAAGAAACAGCGCCTCGCCGGCGAGATCGCGCCGCTCGGTATCGCCACCGACCGGATCGCTCCACCCTTCCGCATACGCCGCATAGACCGCTTCCAGCACCGCGGCGAGCCGGCTGGGCAACTCCTCGCGCTCTGGTACGCTGAACGGAATGCCCGCTTCGCGGATCTTGTTCTTCGCCCGCACGAGGCGCTTGCTCATCGCGGCGGGCGACATCAGGAACGCGGACGCAATCGTCTTCGCTTCGAGCCCCAGCACCACCTGCAGCATCAGCGGCGTGCGAATCGCGGCCTCGAGCGCAGGGTGCGTGCACGCGAACAGCAGCGCAAGCCGCCGATCGGGCAACATGCCTGCTTCACGCTCATCGATCTCGTCGGCGAGGATCGCAAGCTGGTTCGCCACTTCGTCGCCGACACGGCGATGACGCGCGCCATCGACCGCCCGGCGGCGCGCAACCGTCATCAGCCACGCTTCGGGATTCGCGGGGCAGCCGCGCTCGGGCCAGTCCGCGAGCGCGGCCGCAAACGCGTCGGCCAGCGCGTCCTCGGCCGCGGCGACGTCGCGCGTGCGCATCGCCAGCAGTGCGACGAGCTTGCCGTAACTGCGGCGAGCGACCGCCTCGGCAATCGAATGCGCGGCGCCGTCAGCGTCACGGCCGCCGCCGGATGCACTCATGCAGCAGATGGCGCGTCGTAGGGGGCAGTCCAGACCGGGCGCACTTCCATGAGGCCGTGCGCCGCGCCTGGACAACGCGATGCCCACGCGATCGCCGCGTCCAGGTTGGGCACGTCGATCAGGTAGTAGCCGGCGAGCTGCTCCTTCGAATCGGAATACGGTCCGTCAAGCACCTGCGGCTTGCCGTCGACGAGCCGCACCGTGGTGGCCGTGTTCGTGTTCTGCAGCCGGTTGGCGCCCACCAGCGCCTCCGCTTTTTTCAACGATTCGGTGTACGCCTGATATGCGGCAACCCCCTGCTGCCGCTCGCTGTCGGTCATCTGGTTCCAGCCGTTTTCTTCCGAATAGATCATCAACAGGTATTGCATATGAGCCTCCGTCATGGGGTTAAGGCGGGCGAATTACATCGGGCCGCCATTACAATGACGCTCGGGCCGCATGCTGACGGACAGGCGGCGTCGAAAAAATCGCGGACGGCGCACCCGCCTTAATCGCTCGCCTCCGTCGAGGGCCCTCCGCGCGGTCCCTTCGGGCGAGCCCGCCATCCCCTCCGCGCGGCTATCAATTTCACCAGATTGTCGAGGGCGTACGTACTCGGCCCGCCCCTCGCCGGCCTGCTCAAATTCGATGATACGTCGGCCCACGAGCCAGTATGCGGCAGTCGTGACCGTATTGACGTGTCGCACAGCGGCTTGGCGCGCGGACCCCCACGCGGGCCGACGGGCATGGCAACACCTGGCCGGGAGATCAGGCCTTGTAGCTTGCGCCATCCCGATCAAGAAGCCGCAGCAATGCCGTCCATTCCCGGTCGAGGTGCACCGTGTCGAGGTATGCATAGTCATCGTGCTGCCTGGCTGCGTGCTCGCAAACCTCCGGCGAAGGAACGACGACTTTCTGTCCGGCCGACAACGTTGCAACCTGAATTTCGCAGGCCTTGTTCAGGTAATACATACGCGTGAACGCTTCGGCAACCGAGCGGCCGGTCGTCAACAGGCCGTGGTTACGCAAGATCAGGTAATCCTTATTGCCGATCGACTTCACGATGCGTTCACGCTCGTCAAGCTCGAGCGAAATGCCTTCGTATTCGTGATAGGCGACGCGGTTATAGAACTGCATGCTGATCTGATTCAGCGGCAGGAGGCCGCACTCCATCGCAGCGACGGCCATGCCGTAGGTCGTGTGCAGATGCACGACGCATTCGACATCGTGACGCGCCTGGTGCAACGCACTATGAATCGTGAATCCTGCAGCGTTGACTTCGAACCGGTCGTCATCAATCGGATTGCCGTCCACATCAATCTTGACGAGAGACGACGCCGTGATTTCGTCGAAAAACCAGCCGTGCGGGTTGATCAGGAACTGGTCGTTTGTTCCAGGCACCCGGGCCGAGATGTGGGTGTAGATCAGATCGGTGAGTTCGAATTTGGCCGCCAACCGGTACGCGGCGGCGAGCTGGACACGGGTGTCCCACTCTGGCTGGGAAATGTTTCGGGGTTTACGATTGACGTGCGGATCAGTAGTGGAAATCATGCTGAAATCTCTCTGTGTTTAAAATTAACAACTAGTCGCGAGCAATTCACTAACTGGGGAGCGACGCATCCAGCTGTTGTTCGGGTTGGTTAGTTGAGGAGGCTTTACAGTTCGGCGACAAGAAGCGGCAATGCTTCAAACAGGTCGCCCACCAGACCGTAATCGGCGACGCTAAAAATCGGCGCTTCCGGATCCTTGTTGATCGCCACGATCACCTTCGAGTCCTTCATGCCGGCCAGATGTTCTCCTATACATGTCACGAAGATCGTGAGATCGGGTTCCGCTCTGTGCTACGACAACGCTTCCCCAACGTGAACCTCATCGAGGTCATCAAGGGCGCTGATTCCGGTGCCGCGACCTATGAAGCGACCATGCGTTTTCTGGACGAGCACGAAAAGCTCGACAGCATTTTCAACGTAGCGGGAGGCAACGAAGGGCTCGCGGCCCATTGCGCACGCCGATAGCCAATCGACAGGTCTTCGCCGGGATGTAGTTCGAAGTCGTCACCGCGCATGGACAGCACGCTGCCGCCTTCGAGCGCGGGCACCCAGATGATGTCGCCGTTCACGATCCGCTTGATATGCTCGATGACCGGATAACCCTGATCGCTTGCCTCGCCGGGCGCTGTGCTTTGAGAGCGTCAATATTCAGCGCGTGCATAACCTGTTGCCCTGCAATCAGAACTTGAGCGTGGTTAGCATAACGAAGCCCCAGATACGTTCTTGAATTCCATGGATGGATCGTGAATAAGGGAACGTTGGTTTTTCCGATAATAAGCATTGGGGAGATGCCGCCAAAGGCTTGCCGGGAAGGCCCGCGAACGGGTTGGCTATGTGGCGGGCGAGCGTATGACGAAGCATCTGACGAGGTAACTGCCGCACTACGCGTCCACGACGATCCCGCCGACCTGCTGGACCACCTGGACGAGGTTGCCGCGCGGCCTTAGCGGGACTCGCGGCTACGCTGCTCCTCAACGGTGAGGATAGCCTCGGGCGTTGATTCGAGCCGGGCTTTCGGTATCGGCTGACCACTAACATCGGAGAAACCATAGGTACCATCCGCGATCTTCTGCAGCGCCCGCTTGATATCCCTGATGCGCCGGTCGTGCACGTCATGTAGCGTCTGGTTGATCTCACGCTGCGCCATTCCCTGCGCCTTATCCTCGAGCTCCTCGGCCTCGTCGCCATGCTGCTCCTGAGCCGCCCGCTCGTTCGCGAGCGTATTTTCCTCTCCGCCCAATAGTTCCCGGCGCAGTGCCTCAAGGCGCTTGCGCTGCTGCGCGATGAACTCCTGACTCAAAGTGACCTGGTGTCCAGACATTGCTCTCTCCTGCGCCATGGTTGACGTGCGATTCGACAAGTCAGCGAAACACAGGTGTCATGGACCAGGCTCGCGGACTGTCTGTCCACGGTTTCGACGAACAAGCGGTATAGGTCATCATGCACCCAATTCCTGAAATGCGTGGCCATTGGCCTCGAATCCCTTCAGGATGTCGGGTGATTTGCTCGAATATTAGTCGACGGATCGGTAGCAGGTGAACTTACCGGTACCTACGGGTTTTTCCTGGTCTTAACCTATGTCGACACCGGCGTCGCCGAATCGTCGTAGGAGTATGTCCAACTTCTCTTGTGAAAGGCGAGCAAACCATGACTACCGGAACCGTCCATCTCCAACGCGTCTTGCGCGCTACTCCGGAACGCATCTATCGAGCGTTCCTCGAACCCGACGCGATAGCGAAGTGGCTTCCTCCTTACGGGTTTACCTGTCAGGTCCACCACATGGATGCCCACGTTGGTGGCACTTACAAGATGTCCTTCCGCAACTTCAGCACCGGCAACAGCCACTCGTTCGGCGGCGAGTACGTCGAACTGGTGCCGTTCGGGAAGATCCGCTACTCGGACCGATTCGACGACCCGAACCTGCCCGGCCAGATGCACGCCACCATTTCATTGCGGCAGGTGTCCTGCGGAACCGAACTCACCATTGTGCAGGAGGGCATACCCGAGGTCATTCCTGTTGAGATGTGCTACCTCGGCTGGCAGGAGTCGCTTGTTCAGTTGGCAAAGCTGGTTGAGCCCGAGATCCGTGACTGATAACCGTCGCACCAGACGAACGTCAGAACACACAATTGAAATATTCACCGGCCAGGTACGAACTTCACATGGCGGCCGACATGGTCGAGAACACGATGCGACAGCGAGTCCGACACCAAGTCAACGGCCGCTTCCGAGTGCCATACCGGCCACTCGTCATTGCGAATATTGCGCGGGCACCAGCGTCCGTTTTCGAGATTTTTGAGCGCATACTTTCAACCCATAAGGTGTAGTCGGTTTTCCACATAACGGCCATTGAAGGACTAAAAAACGTATGCTTCGTTGCTGATTGAACCTGTCGAAGCGGTACACGTTTCGAGCGTTGTCGGCCCAGACAACGGAAACGAATTTGAATCCTTGTAGAACGTCTGTAATCAGCTTCTTCATTTGATGTCAGCTGTTTCGGCTTCTCACAATACCGATTGCTATTACTAGAGTGACACACAGCTTGCGGACGCTCGTGAGCATCGCGAGAATCGACGCGGCGTCGCACCGGGCACGCGAAATCGGCGCGCAACGCGCCGGTCGGCTGACGGTCGGCTTCGCGTCCACGGCGCTCTTCGATGTATTGCCGCGCGCCATCGCGGCATTGCGCGCATCCATCCCCAATGTCGATCTCACGCTGCGGGAAATGAGCAACGCCGAGCAGGCGAGCGCGGTGGAGAACGGCGAGATCGATCTGGGCGTGCTGCACACGCTCGTGCCGGTTGCCGGAAAGATGCGCGAGAAGCTGATTGCGCGCGAGCGGATGATCGCCGTGTTGCCCGCGTCGTTTCCGCTCGAAGCGGGTGCGAGGGGTCGGCGGCACCAGGCTCAATGCAAACGTTCGTTGCTGGGGGCTCTGCGTCAGTCGCAAACCGTCCCCCAGGAATAGCGCTACCTGCAATTTTTCTGTTGCTCCGCTATAAATCATAGTAGGCGAGGGTCACGCTTCTTCGCACCGGCGCTTCACGCGCCTGGCGCGCGCATAACACCCGCTACGGAGGCGCACTGTGTTTGACCGGACTCTTGCTCGCACCTGGTTCCTTGCTGCCGTGATAGCTGTGTTTATCTCTTGCTATCCTTGCCTGCAGCCGACGGCGAACGCCGCCGGCGCGGCTCCGCCGCCGGCGAAGGAAAAACGGGTTTCATCGGCCAACGCGTCAGCACCGGTCGACTTCCCGACCATCGTAGAGCGATACGGACCCGCCGTCGTGAATATCAGCGCGACTGCCCCGGAGCAGCAATCGTCGCTGACAGCCCCTCCGGCAATCGATGCTGACGATCCCCTTCTAGCGTTCGTCAAGCACATGGTGCCGCGATCGCAGGCCTCTCAGGACAGTTCGCCACGCGCCATCACGGGTAGCGGCTCCGGTTTCATTGTTAGCCCCGATGGCCTCATTCTGACTACCGCTCATGTGGTGGATCAAGCCGGCGAAGTGACGGTCAGACTGACCGATCGACGCGAATTCAAAGCGAACGTCCTGGCGGTCGACACTCAGAGCGACGTCGCGGTGATTCGGGTCGATGCCACGAAGCTTCCGACCGTCAAACTTGGGGACTCGTCGCGGGTACGCGTCGGTGAACCGGTTCTGACGATCGGGTCGCCCGACAGCTTCGAGAATACCGTTACCGCCGGCATTGTCAGCGCCACCTCTCGCACGCTCCCGGACGGGAGCAGTTTTCCGTTTTTTCAAACCGATGTCTCCGCCAACCCGGACAATTCGGGTGGCCCACTGTTCAACCGTGCAGGCGAGGTGATCGGCATCGACGTGCAGATTTATGCGGACTCAGACAGCCACCCCAGCCTGACCTTCGCCATCCCGATCAACCTGGCGGCCAAGGTGCGATCGCAGGTGCTAGCCCTGCATGCGACATCTCCGGGCGGCCTTGGCGTGGAGGTACAGGACGTCGGCCCCGGGTTGGCGGTGGCCTTTGGCCTGCCGCGACCGGCAGGTGCGCTGGTCAATTCCGTCGCGCCCGGCACACCGGCCGCCTCGAGCGGACTCAAGCCAGGTGACGTTATCGTACAGATCGGCGACAAGACGATTGATCGCTCGGCCGAACTCGGCGAGGCTGCTTCTGATCTGCTGCCCGGGACGAAAACCACACTCAAGCTGATCCGCAATCGAAAACCGATGACGACGACGGTCATGGTCGGCGCGTCCGCGGAAAGCCCCCAGGCTCGACAAACCGAAGGTGGCGCAACGGATCGCCTGGGCTTGATTATGCATCCGCTGAGTCAGGACGAACTGCACGCCCACGACCTTGCCGTAGGTCTGATGGTGGACGGGGTCGATGGGCCGGCGGCAAGCGCTGGCATCCAGCCCGGCGATATCGTCCTTTCGCTCAATGGCACGCTGGTCGAAACGCAGGCGGAAGTGACAGCGCTGGAAGCAAAGGCAGGCAAGGAGATAGCGGTGCTCATACAGCGCAACAACGCACGCAGCTTTGTTTCGGTCAAGCCTAGATGAAAAGCCCAGCGTGGGCAGCGTGGGTGTCGCGAGGAAACGCTACTACAACATGTCGATCAAGCTGGAGTCGGTGATCGTAGCGGTGCTTATCGGCGACATTGGATTGCGTCCAGAACGCGGTCCTGCAAAAATTGGCAATTCAGGCCACACTACCCTATGGGCCGCATTTGCGTCGTACCGAGCTGGCCAGGCCACAGGTTATTCCCGTCAGGAAAGCAATGACAAAACAGCTAACAATCGATTTCGTATCCGATATCGCATGCCCATGGTGTGCGATCGGCCTGTCGTCGCTGCAGCTTGCGCTATCGCGCCTGGGTGAAGCGGTCGACGCTCAAATAGTCGTACATCCCTTCGAGTTGAATCCGCACATGGGGCCGGACGGCGAGGCCATTGTCGACTATCTCGGCGAAAAATACGGACGCACGCCGGCACAGATCGCCGAAACGCAAGCGATGATCCGGGAGCGTGGGGCGAGCGTTGGTTTTGCCTTCGGCCCGCGCACGCGGGTCTATAACACCTTCGATGCACACCGCCTGATGCATTGGGCCGGTGTCAAAGGGTCGCAGTTGCCACTCAAACTGGCGCTGCTGCGGGTTTATCATTCCGAGGGCAAAGACCCGAGCGATCACAATGTTCTGGTCGAAGCGGCCCAATCCGTCGGGCTGGACGCTGCGGAAGCACGTGAGGTACTGCGGAGCGGCGACTATGCCGACGAGGTTCGTACAGAAGAACGAGAATACCTGGCGGCGGGTATCCAGTCAGTGCCTGCGACCATCCTTAACGGTCGCTATCTGGTGAGCGGCGGACAACCCGTCGAAACCTTCGAGCAGGTCATCCAGCAGATTCTGGCCGAAGCGTAGTGCGGCAGCCGCGCCAACGCAGCGGCTCGGCAAGGTGGTGCTTCATGCATGCGTCGAAAAAGTCATGCAACCTTGTCCAAAGGAGCCGTTCGCAAGCGCGTGGTGTCACAGGCGATGGCTGTCTGCTTCGGCCGAACAGCAGCCTGACCGGAACTTCCGCAGTCGACATCCCTGCCCCAACCGTCAAAAGCGGACATACTTTTTCTTTCAGCGAGGACGGCGAAAGCTTCCTGCTCGACGGCGAGCCTTTCCAGATCCGTAGCGGGGAGATGCATCCCGCGCGCATCCCCGCCGAATACTGGCAGCATCGCATCCTGATGGCCAAGGCGATGGGGATGAACTGCATCGCCCTCTACGTCATGTGGAATTACCACGAAACGAGTCCAGGCGTTTTCGATTTCCGCACCGGGAACCGCAATATCGAAGCATTCATTCGACTGTGCCAGCAGGAGGAGATGTGGGTGTTGCTGCGGCCGGGTCCCTATATCTGCGGCGAATGGGATCTGGGCGGCATTCCGTCGTACCTGTTGAGTTATCCGGACATCCAGCTCAGGACCGACTCCGCTAACGATCCTCACTACATGTCGGCGGTAGCGCTCTACATCAGGGAACTGAGCCCGCGCATCGAACCACTGCTGGTGAGTAACGGTGGACCGATCCTGATGATTCAGATCGAAAATGAATTCGGCTCGTACGCGAGCAACCCGGCTTACCTCGAAGAGATACGGCAGCTCTGGCTTCAGGAAGGGATACAGGGGCCGTTCTATACCGAAGATGGCATCAAGCAGCTTGAACGGAATCGCACGAACGTCACCGGCGGCGCGATTGCATTGAGCAATGGCGATGCAGCGCAAATCGCGGCCGTCCGGCGGGAATTTCCGGCCGTTCCGGCGATGGCCGGCGAAGTGTATCCAGGGTGGCTCACCCATTGGGGCGACGAGACGCTCAAAGGTACGGCCGTCGATATCTCCGGCACGCTAGACGCGCTCATGCAACTGAAGCTGTCGTTCAACCTCTATGTCATACACGGCGGCACGAGCTTCGGCTTCTATGCCGGCGCAAACGTGGATGCCGATTCAGGCGAATATCAACCCGACATTACTAGCTACGACTACGCAGCACCCATCAGCGAGCAAGGCGTAGCGACGTCGAAGTACATGAAGTACCGCCGCATCATCGCCCGCTATCTATCGACGCCGTTGCCCGATATACCCAAACCCGTTCCGACGATCAGGCGCAAGGGAAGCCAGGCCTTGATGCCGGATCTTTACGCGTCCATTTGGGACAACCTGCCTGCCGCGCTCCCGGCTGCACAAACCGTCCACCTGCAGCCGTTCGAGATGGTCGGCCAGGCGTTCGGTTTCGCGCTGTATCGCAAGAAGCTGCAGGGCTATCGCGGTGGTGTGCTGGATATCAAGAATGTTCACGATTACGCGACCGTTTTCGTCGGCGAGCACTATGCAGGCGGCGTGTCGAGAGCGCTCATGCCGGAGCACTGCGCGCAGTCGCTGAATGTTACGCACCACGCGCCGCTTGCATTACCGTTCGCGTCGTCGCCGGACGGTGCCGTATCACTGGAGATTCTCGTGGAGGGCATGGGACGTGTTAACTACGATCACGCGATGATCGACCGCAAAGGCATTCTCGAACCGGTCACGCTGCAGAATGCGGGAGGCTCGAACGACACGCTCACCGGCTGGGAAGTCTTCCTGTTGCCGATGGATACCGCGTTTATCGCTAACCTGCGCGCCGTCTGTGTGGACCCACGCAAGGCCGGACTGTTCTTCAAGGCCACCTTGCCGTTGGATAAACTCGGCGATACCTATATCGACATGAGTGGCTGGACCAAAGGCGTGGTCTGGGTCAACGGGCACAATCTCGGCCGCTACTGGAATATCGGCCCGCAAAAGCGTTTGTATTGCCCAGCACTCTGGCTGCAGCAGGGTGACAACGAGATCATCATCTTCGATCTCCATCAGATTGAAGCGAAACCGGTTGAACTAGCGCACACGCTATCGTAAAGAAGCCGCCGGAATCCAACGCCGGGAAATCCATGGCCACCTCGATTACCCTTCGCCACCGGCCGGCACCAGTTCTAAAGTGAGCACCTCGAAGGGCGAGAGCTGAATGGTCTGCGGCCGGTCCGCGTCCAGCACCGATGGGACATGCGAGGCATGGTCGCGCCATAAGCTGTGCGTCTGGAATCGTCCCGCCGCGCCCGCCGGCAACTCCAGTTGCCGCCGCAAATCGAGCACGAAGCGCTTCGCCTGGCTGTCGGGATTGCGCAGCGTGATGATCGCCTTGACCTGCGACCATGCAGCCCAGCCGTACACCTCGAGCCCGTCCGGCGCACCGCCAATCCAGTGGCTGTCGCGCAACACGTCGGCGTTCGCCCGGGCCCACCTGGCAGACTCGGCGAGAACGTCCCAGTCGCCGTCGCTCAGCAGCGATGGCGTGATGTACAGCTCCTGCAATTGTGCGCCACTGCCGAAGTACGAATGCACTTCGTGAGCGAAATCCTGGCCTTGAGCGATGTTCAGCCGATCGTTGTACTGCGCGTAGATGATGCCGTGGAGCATCAATGCGTTGAGCGGAAACAGCGGACTCCTGGCTACGACATTGTGGTAAGTCTGTGCGTCGCGGTAGGTAATCCAGCGTTCGCGGTTGCTGCCTACGCCGGCCAGGTCGTCATCCTTGCCACCGCGCCAGATCGAATCAGCGTAGCGCAGCCAGAACGGCGATGGATAGGTGCCGACGGTGAGGTTGATGAAGGTATCGGGCCTGGCCTCGCGGATGTCCTCGATCAGCTGGATCGCCGCGTCCCAGTCGCTGCTGAAGCGGCTGCCCGGGACCACCTTGTCGACATGGCCGGCGCCATCGAGTTTGAACTGATTGATGCCGTGCTGCGTGAGCAGGTCCATCACGGCCTCATGGAAGCGTCGATAGTATTTCGGCCCGGACAGCGCGAAGCAACCATCGATGATCTCGTATCCGGCGGCGTGGCCCCGCGTCACGCGCTCCTGCCGCGTCGGCCCATAGCCGCCCCACGGTGACAGCCACACGCCGGGCGCCGCGCCGTACCGGGCGGTGGTGTCGCGCAGCGGCACGAATCCATGCGGAAAATCCTTGCCGAAATGCCAACTGCCGCTGTAGTCGTCCCAGCCGTCATCGAAAAGGAAGGAGTCGAGTTGTACGCCGCGCTTGTCGTGCAACTCACGGCCGATGTCGTTGATGCGTTCGAGCGCCTGCTGCTGCGTGTACGGCGTGAGGTAACCGATGTCGTACCAGCTGTTGTAGTGCAGGAACGGGCGGTACGGATGGGCTCGTTCGCGTTCGAGATAGGCCGCGAAATCGCGGCGTAGCTGGCCCTCGCGAGCCACACCCGCCACCGCCGAGAAGACACTGGTTTTGCCCTTTTCCAGTGGCAAGGCCCGCGGCAGGATGAACCTGACGGTGTCGCCGCGTACCTGGCTTTCCGCCAACGGCAGTTCGAAACCGAGGTAGACGTGGCCCGCGACCACAGGTGTTCCCTTGAACTCACCGCCGGTTTGCGCACCGGACGCCTGCGTCTCCAACAGCGAAACGGTGGCAATGTGCTCGTCCTTGCTGATCGCGGTAATCGCCACCTGCAAGCGCATGTACAGCGAGCTTTCGCGTTGCTCCACGCTCCACTCCACCCGCAGGCGACCCTGTTCGTCACCGAGGATGGCGTGCACGCGTCTGCCCGCAATCCGTTCGGCCAGTCGAGACGCATTGGGATTTGCGCTCAGCGTTTCTTCGCGCAGCGGCGCAAGCAGCTTCAGGTCGGCAATGCCCAGTGTGCTGGCGTCCGCCAGCGATAGCGCAAATGGCGCAGTGACCGGCAGCGTGCGCGCATGCACGCGGTCGGTCAGGGCGAAACCGGTCAGGTGCTGGTGCCTGACGGTCCAGTTCAAGGCGATCGCCGCGTTACCGAAGGAATGCCGGTCACCGCTCGTCTGGAACACGGGCATGCCCGGATGCGTGGACGCAATTTCTTTGGCGTGCATGGACGAAGCCCAGGATGAGGAGGGTGCCTGATCCATAGAGTACTTCGGGCGGATTCAGCAAGTGCGTGAATTTTTACAGTGTGCAAGGCCTGCATGTCCCGAAGCAGTACCTATTGCGACCTGCCGGTGATGCCAGCAGCAACGCGAGACCCGCGACGTCCTCTGGTTCGCTGACGCGGCCCATCCGGATGCTCGCGACGGCTTTCTTTTCACGTTCGGGATCTTCCCAAAGCACGCTTGAAAAGTCGGTGGGCACCGCGCCATCCCCCATCGAGGATTTCTTACGCCCCCCTCCGAGGGAGTACCTCTTCGCGCCCCTTGCCCCACCGATATTGGCCGGTGAATGTCGCCAGAGTGATGACACCTTTGGAGAGCCGAACGTGAGTTCAGTAAACGATGCAGGTCAGGAGCTTCATCTTGCCGCGCCAGTAGACGCAACAGGACTTCATAGAAAGATCGGCTGGGCAGGCGCATTCTGGGTAGCCAGCGGCGTACCGGCGTTGGTGCTGTTCTCGATCGGCTCGATTGCGGCGACCGTCGGCAAGCCGTCGTGGATCATCTGGGCGATTTCGATCTGTTTCGGCTTCATCCAGTCCTTTTCCTATGCTGAAATCGCTGGGCTGTTTCCGCACAAGTCCGGCGGCGCATCGGTGTATGGCGCGGTCGCCTGGGTGCGCTACAGCAAGCTGCTCGCTCCGCTCTCCGTGTGGTGTAACTGGTTCGCGTGGTCGCCGGTGTTGGCAATCGGCTCAGGCTTGGGCGCAGGCTACGTGCTGAACATGTTGTTCCCGGCGACCGCCGCGATCAACACCTGGCAAATCACGCTGGTCGATCTGGGCTGGTTGTCGAGCGGCCTGAGTCTACGGGTCAATGCCACCTTCGTGATCGGTGCCGCGATTCTGCTGACAACCTTCGCGATCCAGCACCGCGGCATTCTTCAAGCCGCGCGGCTCCAGATGATTCTCGCGATCTCCGCGCTGCTGCCGCTCCTGTTGGTCGGCGTCTATCCGCTGCTGACGGGCGATCTGCCAATGCACAACCTTTTCCCACTCTATCCGCTCGCGAAAGACGCCGGCGGCCGCGTAACAGACGGCACGTGGAATCTGAGCGGTATCGAACTGATGGCCGGCGGACTCTTTATCGCGGCCTGGTCCACCTACGGATTCGAAACGGCAGTCTGTTATACGCGCGAATTCAAGGATCCGCGCCGCGACACGGTCAAGGCGATTGTCTATTCCGGACTCCTGTGCCTCGTGTTCTTCACGCTAGTCCCACTCGCGTTCCAGGGCGCCCTCGGTCTCGGTCAACTCGTCTCGCCCGAAGTCAAGGATGCCGCTGGTAACATCACGCAACCCGCTGTCTACGACGGCATTCTTTCGCCTGGCATCTACAGCGGCATGGGTGTTTCCGAAGCGATGGCGAAAATCGTGCATGTCGGCAGCTGGGGCGAATTCATTCTGCAACCAATGCTGGTGTTCGCGCTCGTGCTCGCCATCATGACCTCGATGGCGGGCTCGTCGCGCACGCTCTACCAGGCTTCCGTCGACGGCTGGCTGCCCAAATATCTTTCGCACGTCAACCACAACGGCGCACCGACCCGCGCGATGTGGACCGACCTCGTATTCAATCTTGTGCTGCTGCTGATGTCCGACTACGTCGTCGTACTCGCGATGTCGAATGTCGGCTACATCATCTTCAACTTCCTGAATCTCAATGCCGCGTGGATCCATCGGCTCGACCGGTCAACCTGGGAGCGCCCTTTCAAAGCGCCAAAATGGGTACTCGGCGCCGGCGCCGTGTTGTCGTTCGTCAATCTCGCACTGATGGGACTGGGGGCGGATGTATGGGGCAAGGGCACCCTGATTTCGGGCATCGTCTTCTCGGCGCTGATCGTGCCGGTGTTCATCTGGCGCCACTACGTGACTGACAAAGGCCGCTTCCCGGACGCGATGCTGGACGACATGGATCTGTCGAACGCCAGCACCAAACGGCGCGCGGGCTTCCTGCCGTATGCGGCGTTAGTGCTCGGCGTGGTAGTCGTCTTCGTGAGCCACTGGATCACGACCTGATTGCGCACGTTTCTCTGAAGACCGAACGCCCGCGCTGAGTGAATCTCCGCGCAACACGGGCGAAGTTCATCGCACGGCAAAGATCGCACCTTCGATACCCAGCACCTCGCTGCTCGCTGAATAGATACCGATGCCGCGCTCCCATACGTTTCTCAGATCGCCATTCGCTCCACGGATGCGATAACGCAGTTCGAACGGCCTGCGATCCGCCAGTGCTTCCTGCACCCCACGCCAGACGTAATCGATATCCTCCGGCACGATCAACTGGCTGTAGCTATGTTCGTGACTGTCGACAAACCAGGCGGCTGGATAGCCCGTCAACTCTTCGCAGCCGTCGCTGACGAATTCCATTGACCACGATGGATTGTTGCGGCCGCGATAGATCAATCCCGGTACGCCGTTCAGGAGTCCCATCGCACTACGCAACCTGGCTTCGATTGAAGTCTCCTGACGCTTTTGCGCCGTGGTGTCGAACGCGGAGATAAAGAAGGCGTCTTCGTGCCGGCGACATGCCACCTCCAACCAGCGAAGCTGACCGTGAGGATGAACAAAGCGTATCCGCTCGCGACTGCAGACACCGGCTTCGTTACGCAGCCGCTCCAGCATCTCGCGCCAGATCAGGCGATCTTCCGGATGTACATATGCGGCCATCTCGACGCCCACGGCGCTTGCATCCATCAGTTCGGCCCATGCAGCGTTCGCGCTGCGAATGCTGCCCTCGTTATCCACTTGAAGCAACGCGACCGGATAGGCATCGAGGCTCATCGCGGCTGCGGCGAATTCGCTCACAACAGCATTGTCTTGCATTCGTTTACGCCTTCATCATTGACGCGTAAGGGCATCGCGGTGAACCCACGCTGCCAGTTCAAGCCGGGAACGCAAATTCAGCTTGCGTAGCAGATTCTTGACATAGACCTTAACGGTACCATCGCTGATGCCCAACTGCCGGGCGATCTGCTTGTTGCTCATGCCCTCCGAAATGAGCGCCAGTGTCTGCGCTTCACGCTCGGTCAGTTCGACCTGGCGAGCGCCTCTTTCACCTTCGGGAACATCGTCGTCTTTCGCGAGGAGCGTGACCAGACAATCGTCGAGCACGATCACGCCCTGCACGCAGTTGCGTATGTATAAGCGAAGATCTTCGGGCTCGGTTTCCTTCAGCATATAGCCGTCGGCACCGAGGCGAAGCGCGGTCAATAACTCGTTGCGATCGAGCGAGGCGGTCAGCACGATCTTGCGGCTCTCGATCTCGAGCTGGCCCAATTCATCGAGCACATGCAATCCACCGAGTCCCGGCATGTGAAGATCGATCAGGATCAGGCCGGGCCTTAACTGCTCCGCGAGCGCAATGCCCTGCCGGCCGCTGGAAGCTTCGCCGACTACCTGAAACTCCCCAGTCGAGTTGAAGTACTCGGCGAGGCCACGCCTGAACAGCGGGTGGTCGTCAATCAGAAGCAACGTCGTCGGACCCATCAAGGGACTCCCTTCTGGCATCGTCATTCGGGACAAGCAGGCGCATCCGCGTGCCGTTCGGCTGCACATTCTCGATTGCGACTCGCGCGCCTATCGCACGCGCCCGCTCGCGCATGATCTCCAGCCCATAGTGATTTTCCTCCACCGATGCAGGTCGCAATCCGAGCCCGTCGTCAGTCACGGTCACACACAAAGCGCCTGCGGGGTCGTCTATCACTTCGATCCGCGCATGTCTTGCATGCGCGTGGCGGACCACATTCGACAACGCTTCGCGCACGATCTGCAATGCGTGCAGCGCGACATCCGGCGCGAGTTCGATTTCTGGCATGCGGTTATCCAGTTCGAAGACCACGTTGCAGCGACGCGAAAATTCATCGACGGAATCGGCCAGCGCCTGGCGCCACGAGCGCCCTTCGAGCGTCAGGCGCGCACCGGTGATCAACTGGCGAACGTCGCGCTGCAGTCGCGTCATCGTGGTCCGCAACTCCGCGATCAGCGGCTCCGCGACCTCTGGCTTGCGTGACTGCAGCTGCACCCGGCTGACGAGAAACGACATGAAGCCAAGCTGCTGCGCAACTGAATCGTGAAGCTCGCGGATCAGCGCCTGTGTGCCGCCGTCGGTGGCGGGTGTTTCGTCCTGCCGTCTCCCGTGGATCAAACCGATCGCAGCACCGAGCGCCTGCCCGGCATTGCCGACTTCGGCCGCCAGCGCCTGACTCGCCGGCGACGTCAGTTCGAGCAGAAGCGCTGCGCCCCCAAACATCGAGACCAGCCGCGTGCGGCCGCCGAGCGAGCACGCCGAACACAACCGGTTCAACGGTTTGGCATGAGACGCTTTCAGCGCACAGTCGCGATGTTCAGCGCATGAGAGGGAACCTTCGGACGCCCCCGTAAGCAACATTTCGCCCGCGATCACCAGCGCTGCGCGACTGCCGGGAATGTCCGCTTCGAGCCGGCCAAGAAAACACTGCAACGGCTGCGTGGACCTTTGCCCGCCCGCGATGTCGACGAAGACCCGCAATAGCGCATCCCGGAAGCGCAGCGAAAGATCGATGCCATCGACCTCACCAGCCGCTTGCGAGGAGGCGTGTCGCCGCACCAGGGTCCGGCTCAAAGCCATGCGGGGCATCCCGTGAGAAAAGTTTTTTAGAGGCAAGAACTGTGCCGTTTGCGGCACTACTCCTTTGGACATACCTCGTTGTCAGGATTGAACGGTGTTTCCCTTTAAGAAACTATTTTGCTCGTGGGGAACGCAGCTTTTCGAGTGTTTTATCCGTCGGACCAGCGCTTCGGAACGCACTCGAATGGAGCAGACGCCCCGTTTTAGTTCAGATGCAAATGCACACGTTTGAAGCAAAACATGATCCACGTGCTTCACCCGCATCGACAGAACCGGCGACTAAAGACATGACATCGACGCACGACAGAACACCGGGCTCTCCTCCGAGCCTTCCGCGGTATCAGGCGCTCCGGATATGTGAGGATGCGCGTCAACACGTTGTGGTCGTTCAAGCCGACGCACTCACGAAGGTCGAAGCTTTCATCGCGACACTGCCGGTCGAGCCTGACGTGAGCACACTGCTCGTTCAAGGCGACACGTCAGCAACAGCTCGCCGTGCATCGTTCTTCCCGACACACGACGCGCTCGAGCGCCATCTTCTCGCGACCCTGGATCGCGCGGCAATCGGCTTGCGGCTCTATGTATGCGGCGACGAAGCGTTCATCTGGCGCGTCCGCCGCCTCGCCGGCGAGGCGGGCATGCTGGCGGAAGAAATCACCTCCGAGCTCGATGCCGCACCGCGCGCCGTCTATTGCGTCCACTGCAGCGCATCGCATGTGTACGACGCGCTGCCCGAAGTCGAATGTGCCGGCTGCGGAATCAACCTGAGTGTGCGCCAGCATTTCTCGCAGCGAATCGGTGCCTATCTGGGCGTCTGCGCCGATCCGGATCGTCCTCACCTGGAGCGCCACGCATGAACACGATCGAGGTTCGAGTCGAAGCAACGCGGCTGCTGACGCCGGTGGTACGCGAGTTCACCCTGGTCGCCGCGCACGGCCGGCTGCCGAAGTTTTCCTCGGGCAGCCATATCCAGGTGCAGTTGCCGCTGGATGAGCGCCCATTGCGCAACGCCTATTCGTTGCTTGGCGATCCGGCGAGCGCATCCAGCTATCGCATTGCCGTGCGCAAGCAGAACGATTCGCGCGGCGGCTCAGTGTTCATGCATGAGCGGCTTCGTGAGGGTTCGGCATTGAAAATCACGCCGCCGGCCAATCTGTTTGCCCTGCATTCAGGCGCTCGCGCTCACATCCTGATCGCGGGGGGCATCGGCATCACGCCGTTTGTCGCGCATGTCGCCGCGCTGGAGCGTGATGCCGCCGATTTCGAACTGCACTACGCCTACCGGCAAGGGCTCACTGACGCGTATCGCGCCGAGTTGAGCGAACGCCTGGGCAGCCGCTTCCATGGATACGACAGCGAGTGCGCGCGCCTCGATATCGAACGGGTGCTGCGTGGTCGCCCGTTGGGTACGCATGTTTATGTGTGCGGTCCGCAAGCCCTTCTGGATTCAGTGCAAGACACGGCCCGTGCCCTCGGCTGGCCGGACGGCCGCGTGCACTGGGAAGCTTTTGCTGCGCCGCGGCCCGGCACGCCGTTCGTCGTGACACTCATGCGCAGTGGCTCGAGGTTGGACGTGGCGGCAGACCAGAGCCTGCTTGAAGCGCTCGAAGCGAGCGGACTCGACATCCCGAACCTGTGCCGCGGCGGTGTCTGCGGTCAGTGTTCGACCCGTCACGTTGCCGGAGAAGTCGATCACCGCGATCTGTTCCTTCACGAATCCGGGCGCGCCACGCACCTGATGCCGTGTGTCTCGCGTGCCCACAGCACCTCCCTTTTTCTGGATCTTTGAGGAACGCCTCCATGAGCGTCATTCTGAAGCCCGCCGAAAGCTATCGTGAAGCGTTTTCGTTTCGCAACAGCGAAGCCGCCATCGCCCGCTTCCCCTTCCCGTTTCCCGAAGACGCCTACATGTATTCGGTGAATATCGAGCCGGCAACGTCACGCGATCCAGGCTCGGTCTTCGAGCACTGGTTCGATATCGACGAGCACTATCGCTCTGAAGTCGCTGAACGCGCAATCGTGCTGCAGAGCGACTCGCGCCGCTGCATGGTAATGCCGCACATGCAGAAAGCGTCGTGGGACGCCCTGGAAATGATCATGGAGCATCTCGCCCAGGATTATCCCGAACTGTTTTCGCTAGCCCGCGCCGGCGACCAGTGGTTGTGGCGCAATCGAGCGCTCGGCATCGAGCAGGCGTTTCGTTTCGGCGATGCCGGGACGCTGCCGTGCGAGCCACTCGAATACATCATGCGGCAGACGCAAGGCGATATCGCGCTGCTCGATCAGCGCGACGGCGACCTCTTCATGGATGCCGGTGTCATCACCGGCCCTGCCGACTGGTCGCTCGCATTCGATGCGGGAATGAGTTTCAAGCAATGGCATTCGCCGGTGCCGATGGCGCACGACATGGGCATTTTCGATCGCGCGCTGAGGTATCTGCTGCATATCCAGGTAGACCGTCCGGTACGGCGTCTGAACTGGACACTCACGATCAACCCGCGCCTCGATACCGCACCCGAGAACTACCACCTGTGGGGCGCGGAGCGCGGCCAGGTCACGCCGGAGAACGTCGCGCAATGCGTGCATCTGCGCGTCGAACTGCAGTTCATGGCGCGGCTGCCACAGAGCAACGCGCTGATGTTCAGCATCCGCACGTATCTCGCCAGCATGGCCGAGCTCGTGACCCATCCCGCGTGGGCGCGCCGTCTTCATCGGGTGCTGCGTGACCTGCCTGAGCCAATTGCCGACTACAAGGGCATGACGCGTTACCGGAAGACCCTGATCGACTGGTTGAGCCAGTTCGACAACGGCATCTGATGCCTTGCCGATTTCGTACACAAACACATCCTCACCTCTGGAGTAGCAAACATGGCTAATTCATGGCGTATTTCCGCGCTCGCGGACCGTCATCGCGCATTGGGCTCAAACCTCGAAGACTGGAACGGAATGGGCACCGCATGGACATATTCCGGCGACCTCGCCGATCAGCACGAGGCGATTCGAACCAAGGCTGGCTTGATGGATGTATCCGGTCTGAAGAAGGTCCACTACGTCGGCCCACACGCGGAAAGCCTGCTCAACTGGGCAACCACGCGCGACATCGGCAAGCTCTACCCCGGCAAGTCAGTGTATGCGGCGATGCTGAATGAAGACGGCAAGTTTATCGACGACTGCATCGTCTACCGGACCGGGCCGAATGCGTTTATGGTAGTGCATGGCTCCGGAACCGGTTATGAACGCCTCGTTCGCTCCGCGCAGGGCCGCCAGGTCGCCGTGCTGTTCGACGACGATCTGCATGATCTGTCTTTACAGGGTCCCGCCGCCGTGGACTTCCTCGCGGAACACGTGCCGGGCATTCGCGATCTGCCTTATTTCCATCACCTGCAAACGCGGCTTTTCGGCAAGCCGGTGATGATCTCGCGCACCGGCTACACGGGCGAGCGCGGCTACGAAATCTTCTGCAAGGCCGCGGATGCACCCTTCATCTGGGACACCGTCCTCGACAAAGGCGCGGCGTTCGGCATCATCCCGTGCGCGTTCACGGCGCTCGACTGGTTACGCGTCGAAAGCTATCTGCTGTTCTTCCCCTACGACAACTCCGAGATGTACCCGTTCGTGAACGAAAAGGCGGGCGACACGCTGTGGGAACTCGGGCTCGACTTCACCGTATCGCCGGGAAAAACCGAGTTCTGTGGCGCGGGCGAACACTTCCGTCTGCAAGGCAAGGAGCGTTTCAAGATCTTCGGCGTGCTGGTGGACTCCACCGAAGCGGCCAACGGCCGCGACGCATTGTGGAACGACGGCAAGCAGGTCGGCGTCGTCACATGCGGCATGTACTCACGGCTGACCGGCGTCTCGATGGCTATCGCACGCCTCGATGTTGACTACGCACGCCCCGGCGCGCCGCTCGAAGTGCGCGGCAGCATCAAGGCCCGTGCAAGCGCCGCCGAATTGCCGTTCGACGATCCGGAAAAGAAGAAACGCACCGCGATCGGCTAATCCTTTGCGGGTCTCCCGTTACATCTCTCACGCCGTCTCTCACGTATTTTCAGGAGTGTCGCAGTGACCCAGAATTACATACTGACGATCAGTTGCCCGGCCACCTCCGGCATCGTCGCGGCCGTCTCGTCCTATCTCGCGCAATCGGGCTGCTATATCAGCGAGCTGGCGCAATTCGACGACGAATCCAACGGCACATTCTTCATGCGTGCGGTGTTCCGCTTCAACGAAGCGAAGACCGGCAGCATCGACAAGCTACGCACCGACTTCGGCAGCATCGCAAACGACTTCGCGATGCAATGGAAGCTCTACAGCGCCGCGCAACCGATGAAGGTGCTGCTGATGGTCAGCAAGTTCGACCATTGCCTCGCCGACCTGCTGTACCGGCATCGCAAAGGCCAGCTGCACATGCAGATCACCGCCATCGTCTCCAACCATCTGGACCTGCGGCCGATGGCGGAGCGCGAAGGCATCCGTTTCATCTATCTGCCGGTGACACCGGAAACCAAGGACCGGCAGGAAGCCGAACTGCTGAAGATCGTCGCCGAGACGGAGACGGAACTCGTGGTGCTCGCGCGCTACATGCAGATTCTCTCCAACAACCTCTGCAAGCAGTTCGCCGGCCGGGCCATCAATATCCATCATTCGTTTCTGCCGGGATTCAAAGGCGCGAAGCCGTATCACCAGGCATTCGAACGCGGTGTCAAGCTGATCGGCGCCACAGCGCACTACGTCACGTCAGATCTCGACGAAGGACCGATCATCGAACAGGAAGTGCAGCGTGTCGATCACGTCCTGCAACCTGACGGCCTCGTAGCGATCGGGCGCGATACGGAAACCGTGGCGCTGTCGCGTGCGGTGAAATTCCATACCGAACATCGCGTATTCCTCAATCGCGACCGCACCGTGATCTTCCGATGACCCAGGCTCAACTCATTGACGGCAAAGCCGCCGCTGCGGGACTGCTCGAGACGGTCAGGCAGGACGTGGCAAAGCTTCGGACTTCTGGCGTGATGGCGACGCTCGCTGTCGTGCTGGTGGGCGACGATCCTGCGAGCCATATCTATGTGCGCAACAAGGTGCTGCGTGCAAACGAAGTCGGTATCCGTTCGATCGAACACCAGCTACCTGCCGATACCGGGCAGGACGCGCTGCTGTCGCTGATCGGCACGCTGAACGCCGATACCGGCGTGAACGGCATTCTCGTGCAGATGCCCTTGCCCGCACAGATCGACGAGGGCGCGGTGATCGACGCGATCGATCCGGAAAAGGACGTGGACGGCTTTCATCGCGAGAACGTCGGCCGGCTGGTGCTCGGTAAACCGGCATTGACGCCATGCACGCCGAGCGGCTGTCTGTTCCTGCTGAAACAGACGCTTGGCGATCTGACCGGCAAGCATGCGGTGGTGATCGGCCGCTCGAACATCGTCGGCAAACCAATGGCTTCGCTGCTGCTGCAGGCGAACTGTTCGGTGACCGTGCTCCATTCGCGCAGCATCGGCGCTCGCGAGTTGTGCCGTCAAGCCGATATCGTCGTCGCCGCTGTAGGGCAAGCGGCGATGATCGACGCAAGCTGGATCAAACCGGGCGCGACGGTTATCGACGTCGGCATCAACCGCGTCGAAACCGGCGATAAAACGCACCTCGTCGGCGATACGGAGTTCGAGAGCGTCTCACGTGTGGCCGGCGCCATTACGCCCGTTCCCGGCGGTGTGGGTCCGATGACGATCGGCTTTCTGATGAAGAACACCGTTCTGGCTGCAAGGCGCCAGTCGCGGCAACAGGCCGCTGACGCTGCCGCGTATCGGTGAATCCGTGTTCCTGGCTGGCGTATCAGCATCGCTTTCCAGCGGGAGATCCTGTGTTGTCGTACTAGATATCTAGCGAGTGAAAAACCATGAAAAAGCGCGTCGCAATCATAGGTGCGGGCCCTTCCGGGATGGCGCAATTGCGCGCTTTCCAGTCCGCGAGAGAAAAAGGTGCAGACATTCCCGATATCGTCTGCTTTGAGAAGCAGAAGGACTGGGGCGGCATGTGGAATTACACATGGCGCACCGGCACCGACGAGAATGGCGAGCCGGTGCACGGCAGCATGTATCGCTACCTGTGGTCCAACGGGCCAAAGGAATGTCTGGAGTTCGCGGACTACACATTCGAGGAGCATTTCGGCAAACCGATCGCCTCGTATCCGCCGCGCGAGGTGCTGTGGGACTATATTCGCGGACGCGTCGAGAAAGCCGGCGTACGGCCTTATATCCGCTTCAATACGACGGTCCGTCAGGTGAGCTTCGACGCCGCAACCAGAAAATTCACCGTCACTGCGCAGGACTTTTCCGCCAGCACGACGGCGTCGGAAGAGTTCGATTACGTTGTCAACGCGTGCGGCCACTTCTCGACACCGAATGCGCCAACCTTCCCCGGCTTTGAGAGTTTTGGCGGCCGCATCCTGCATGCACACGATTTCCGCGACGCGCTGGAGTTCAAGGACAAGGATGTGTTGCTGGTCGGCAGCAGCTATTCGGCGGAAGACATCGGCTCCCAGTGCTACAAGTACGGTGCGAAGAGCATCACAAGTTGCTACCGCACGGCGCCGATGGGCTATCACTGGCCCGAAAACTGGGAAGAGAAACCGATATTGCAGCGCGTGCGCGGCAATATCGCTTACTTCGCCGACGACACGCACAAGCGCATCGACGCGATCATCCTCTGCACAGGGTATCAGCATCACTTTCCGTTCCTGCCCGACGAACTACGCCTGAAGACCGGTAATCGCCTGTGGCCTTTGAACCTCTATAAAGGCATTTTCTGGGAAGACAATCCAGGCCTGATATACCTCGGCATGCAGGACCTCTGGTATTCGTTCAACATGTTCGACGCTCAAGCCTGGTACGCGCGCGACGTGATCCTCGGACGGATCACGCCGCCGCCAAAAGCGGACATGACCGCACACAGCCTCGCATGGCGCGCGAAAGAAGAAAAGCTCGTCACCCATCAGGAAATGTTCGAGTTTCAGGGTAGCTACATCCAGGAGCTGCTCGATGCCACCGACTACCCGAGTTTCGACATCGAAGGGGTGAACCGAACCTTCCTCGAATGGAAACACGACAAGCATGACGACATCATGGGCTACCGCAACAAGTCCTATCGCTCGCTGATGACCGGCACGCAATCCCCGCCTCATCACACGCCGTGGCTGTCGGCACTCGATGACTCGATGGACGCGTATCTTGGCGAACCCGTTCCGGCGTTGAAAACCGCCAGCTAACGGGCGCGAGACAGGGAAGAACATGCTGATACGCACCCCCATAAGCTCGCGTCCCGCTGAGCCGGCGCTGTTTGCTCGCGCGGCCGGATGCGAACGATATCGCGTGGCGGGCGGCGGCCTCACGGTCGTCGCGCTCACGCCCGGCGATACCTTGCAGATCATGGATATCGAAGGCCTGCAGGCCTGCGAACTCATGGCTTTCGATGCACATGGCGAAGCGGCGCCGGCCGCGCTCGAGCTACAAGCGTCGGCGGGCGCTTCGTTCATTGCGAGTCTGTTGCATAACAACGCGGCCTCGCATGTGCTGACCGGTCTGCTCAAGCGCGGCGTCGAAGCGAGCGCATTGCAGTCCGCGGCGACTATCTGGAACGGCGACACACCGGCAGGCTTTACGCGAAAACTCATTGCCTCCGAAGCGCTGCTCGTCATCGTCGCCGCGCCGGGTGCCGCAAGGGCGATCGATTCGCAGAACCCGCCCACCGGCTTGCGTCTCACGATCGATCGCGCGAATCCCGCGCTGCTCGCCGCGCCGCCGCTTCCCGCACCATTGGCGGACACGCTGAACGACTTCACGATCCAGCCCGGCACCGCCATCGCGTACACGGTGCGCGCGGGAGAATACATTCAGGTACTGGACGTCGCGGGTCGGCAATGTTCGGATTTCGTCGCCTTCGATCTCGCCGCGCTGGACAGAAACAAAGAACTCGACCTCGACCAGACCGTGACGAGAACGCTGAATGGCAACGCGTATCCCGCTCCCGGCCTGTTCTCGAAGTTCTTCAATCGAAACATGCAGCCCATGCTCGAAGTCGTACGCGACACGGTGGGCCGTCACGACTCATTTGCACTGGCGTGCGCGGCGCGCTATTACGAAAGCCAGGGCTACTTCGGCCATAGCAACTGCAGCGACAACATGAGCCACGCCCTCGCCGCTTTTAACATGGCGCCGCGCCCCGGCTGGCCCGCGATCAATTTCTTCTTCAATACCGGCATCAACGCACATCAGCAAATGACGCTCGATGAACCGTGGTCGCGTCCAGGCGACTACGTGCTGATGCGCGCGCTGACCGACCTCGTGTGCGTGAGTTCGTCCTGTCCCGACGACATCGACCCCGCGAACGGCTGGAATCCGACCGATATCCAGATCCGCGTCTATCCGAACAAGGAACGCTTCTCCATTGCCATGGCTACCCGAACCACGCCCGATGCCGAACCGGTACTGACCCGCGAGTCAGGCTTTCATGCAAAGACGTCCGCGCTCACCCGGCATTTCACCGACTATCGCGGCTGGTGGCTGCCCACGCACTACGAGGGCTTCGGTACCGTCGAAGAATACTTCGGCTGCCGGGAGCGCGTCGCCATGATGGATCTGTCCGCGCTTCGCAAGTTCGAGATCATCGGTCCCGACGCGGAAGCCCTGTTGCAATACTGTTTGACGCGCGACGTCCGGCGGCTCGCGGTCGGCCAGGTCGTGTATTCGGCGATGTGCTATCCGCACGGCGGCATGCTCGACGACGGCACGCTGTTGCGCCTCGGCCCGGACAATTTCCGCTGGATTGGCGGCGAAGACTACGCCGGTGTCTGGCTGCGCGAGCAGGCGGCGGCGCTCGGCATGAAAGTGTGGATCAAATCGGCCTCGGACCAGATTCACAATCTGTCGATTCAGGGACCGCTGAGTCGCGAGTTGTTGAAGCAGATTGTGTGGACGCCGCCCACCCAGCCGGCACTCGATAACCTCGGCTGGTTCCGCTTTCTGGTCGGCCGGCTCGACGACTACGAAGGCTGTCCGATCATGGTCTCGCGCACCGGCTACACCGGCGAACTCGGCTATGAAGTCTGGTGTCATCCGCAGCATGCAGAACGCGTGTGGGACCGCCTGTGGTCGGCTGGGCAACCGCTAGGAATGGTTCCGCTCGGACTGAACGCGCTCGATATGCTTCGCGTCGAAGCCGGACTGATCTTCGCCGGCTACGAGTTCACCGACGAAACTGATCCGTTCGAAGCAGGCATCGGCTTCTCGGTGCCGCTGAAGAGCAAAGCCGACGACTTCATCGGCCGCGATGCTTTGCTTGCCCGCACCGCGCATCCGCGGCACAAGCTGGTCGGACTCGAACTCGCCGGCAACGAACCCGCGCATCATGGAGATTGCGTGCACGATGGGCGCGCGCAGATCGGCGTGGTCACCAGCGGCGTGCGTTCTCCGATCCTCGGCAAGAACATTGCGCTGTGCCGTATCGATATCACCTATGCCGAACCGGGAACACGCTTGCAGGTCGGCAAGATCGACGGGCATCAGAAACGCATCGACGCTCAGGTCGTGGCGCCGGTCTTCTACGACCCGGACAAGCGCCGTGTCCGCGCTTGAACGGCTGCAGCACGCGCGCCGGCGTGGGCAATGGCGCGCGGCTTGCGCCAGGTAGCGCGGCGGGGCCGCGCCACCAACCCGCTCAATGCCGCATCAAGGACCACACCAGCAGCGCCAGCAACAGCACCACGACCACCTGCCAGAACAGCACCGGATCGCTCTCGAGCAAGGGCTTGCGCCGGATCGGCGCCATCGCGTCTCGACCGCTCGAAAAACGTTCGAGATCAGCGCACACTTCGAGCACGTCCTGATACCTGCGCGCCGGATCGGGCTGCAGCGCTTTCTCCAGTACCAGGTCGAGCCATTGCGGCGCGTCCGGCCGGTACTGATAAAGCGGCACGCGGCCATTGAAGCCGTAGGGCAGCTTGCCGCCGCTGAACAACCGGTACAGGGTTACGCCATACGCGAACACCTCGGAGCGCGCGTCGCCCTGTGCGCCCTTCATCAACTCAGGCGCCATATAAGCGGGCGAGCCCGGTGCGGCGTCGGGGCCCGGCAACTGCATGCCCGGCATATAACCGAAACCGAGATCGAGCAGGCGCGTGCTGTCGCCCTGCATCACCAGCACGTTCTCGGGTTTGATATCGCGATGGAAGATATTGCGGCGATTCAGCACGTCGATCGAATGGCCTAGCTGCCGCGCGATCTCGAGCGCACGCGGCAGCGCCATGGGCTGAGGCGCCGCCAGCAGTTTTTCGAGCGTGACGCCTGCGCCGAGCGGCATCACCACATAGAGCCGGGTTTGCCGGTCGGCATCGACCGGCATCGGCGCGAGCACGCCATCGTCGCCGATCTTGCCTGCCAGCCAGCGCTCGCGGACGATCGACTGCCGCACGTTCTCGTCCTGCTCGACACGCGGCTTGGGAAACTTGAGCGCCAGCGGCGTGTTCGGCTCCGTTAGATCGTAGCCGGCGAAAATCCGCGAATAGAAGCCATCGCTCAACACGCTCTTGAGCAGATATCCATCGACCACATCGCCGGCATCAGGCACCGCCGGAATCGGCAAGGCGCCGACCACCCGCTCAAGGTAACCGACATCGAGCAAAGGCAGGGCGCCCACATCGAGCACCGCGCTCGTCACGTCGTCCTGCGAGCCGCGTGTGACCGCCAGCGCGCCGAGCCGGCGCGCAGTTTCGAGCGCACCGCCGCGCGCCGCCAGCACCGACTGCAGTTCGCGCATCGGCACCCGGCGATAGAGCCCGTCGGAGCACATCAGCAGGCGGTCGCCCTCGCGCAGCTCAAGAGTTTCGATGCGAGTCACCAGCGTCGGAAGCATACCGACCGCATGCGCCACATAAGAACCGAAGGCGACCGGCACCACGTCATCGTCACCGATCTGGACCAGTTGGCCATCGCGCAGCAGATAGAGCCGCACATCGCCAGCCGCTACCAGATACGCGGTTGCGCGGCGCACGATCAGCGCCGCAAAGGACGCGGCCATCTGCCTCAGTGCGGGGTCGACGCGGCCGATCTGATGCAGCCAGCCGTGTATTGCCTCAAGCGCGCGCGCAGCGGCCACGCCGGGCTGCAAGGTGTCGGCGAGCCCGTAATAGGCATCGATAAAGGTGCGCACCGAGAGTTCGGCCGCGACCCGCCCGCCCGTGCTGCCGCTCACGCCATCGGCCAGGGCAATCACGCTGCCACGCGCAGCGCGTGCCGCCAGATCGCCGAGCATCACGCCGACATAGTCTTCGTTGATGTGATCCTGCCCGCGGGCGCGGGCAGGGAAAGAAACACAACCGATCTCGAGAGCGGCGCACTCGCCGCGCTCCGGCCGCAACTGCAGATCGATTTCCTGGCCGCCCATTCCGCGACCGCTAGCGGGCCTTCCCTCTGGATCGTCTGGCATCCGGCCCGTGTTCGGTGCGGGCAAGCTATCCTCGGAGAAGGGTTCACTCATTTACTTTTTGCCGTGGGTCATCACGTCGCTTGTTTCCAGATCGTGCTCGATCTTCTCGAGCACCTGCGGCGAGCGCTTCTTGAGCATCATCAACCAGACTGCGCCAACCAGCATATACGCAACGAACAGATAGGGCAGGATGTTATACGGATAATCGGGCACCGGATACACGCTGCCGATCACCGCACCGACCATCGCCAGTGCGCCGAGCACGCCCCACACGACGTTGCTCGTCTTGAGCTCGCCCTGCTTCTTCAGATAAACCGGTGCCGCGATTGCGACCAGGAAATACACGACCAGGAAGCCAAAGGTCGCAAACGTACTGGTATAGCCGAAGGTGTTGAGCGGCCCCGTGCCGAGCATCGCGATGCACACCACGAAGGTCACGATGGAGGAAAACGCAACGGCGAGGTACGGTGTCTGGTGCGTGCGGTGCACCATGCCCATCGAGCGGTGCACGAACTGGTAGCGGCCCATCGAATACAGCAGACGGCTGGACGAGTTGATGCACGCAAGCACGCACGAAAACGCGCTGACCGAGGCAATCAGATAAAACACCGGACCGAGCGGCGAGGCGCCGACGCTCGTGAGCAAGGTGCTGAGCACAGCCGAATCGCCGCCGAGCCTGGCTGCGTCGTCGTGGTAGGCGATCGTCATCGAATAGGCCACAAACATGAAGAACAGGCCCGACAGGATCACGCACCAGACCACCGCACGCGGAATGACGCGCAGAGGGTTCCTGGTTTCCTGGCCGAGCGAGGCCGCGCTCTCGAAACCCACGTACGAGAAGATGCCGAGCACCATGCCCTGTGCCATGCCCTTACCGCTCACGCCCTGCAGCCCCAGTTGCGTATGGTCGATGATATGGTCCGGATGCAGTGCGAGCACATAGATCAGCACACCGCCCACGATCACCACCGAAGCGGCTTCGATTGCCAGCGACAGGCGCGAGGAGAGCTTCACGTCACGTGCCGAGAAGAACCAGGCCAGGCCGACAAAGATCGTGTAGACCGCCCACGACGGGATATTGATGCCCCAGGCCGAAAAAGCGTTCTGCACGAACACTACGCCTGCGGCGCCAACCCCCATTGCAGTGCCCACGTAAGCCGCGATCAGGCCCCAGCCGGCAATGCCACCCGCCATCGGCCCAAGCGCGCGCGAGATATAGATAAAGAACGAACCAGCCGACGCGATCCGGCTCGAGAGCGCGATGATGCTCATGCTCACCAGCAGCAGCCCGAGCGTCGAAAGACCATAAATCAACCATGTCCCCGCGCCGGCCAGCGCCGCGATCGCGGTCACGTTGATCGACGGCGTGAAGGTCGGAGAAAGGTTCGCGATGGATTGGCCGATGACCTCGGGAAAACCTAACGTACCGGCACGCAGGCCGCCGGATGATGCCGGCGCTGCTTGCGTGCTGCTTTGCGGAGTGCTCATGTTGGGTTCCTGATAGATTGGTGAATCAAGGTTGAATGCACTCAACTCTTCCACAGTCAAAAATCTCGAAACAACTTAATTCATTCGGTCCATCCGGGAATCCACGAAGTACCCGCGAGCGGAATGCGCGCCATTGCCGCGGCCTCGACCGTCAGCGCGACCAGATCCTCCGGTTCGAGGTGATGGACGTTCTGCTTGCCGCACGCTCGCGCGATCGTCGTCAGTTCCATGTTCAGCGTCTTCAGGTAGTTGCGCACGCGGCGTGAACCTTCATCGGGCTGCACACGCTGTTCGAGCACCGCGTCCTGCGTGGTCACGCCGACCGGGCACTTGCCCGTGTGGCAGTGATGGCAGAAACCCGGCGACGTGTTCAGCGCCGCGTAGTCCGCCGCCGCCGAATGCAGCGCGCCGTTCTGAAAGTACGTATCGCTGTTGCAGCCGAGCGCCATCAGCATGCCCTGCCCGATCGCCACCGCGTCCGCGCCGAGCGCCAATGCCTTCGCCACGTCAGCACCGGTGCGGATGCCGCCCGAGACGATCAGTTGCACCTGGCCTTTCATATTCAGATCTTCGAGCGCGTCCACAGCCTGGCGAACCGCGGCCAGCGTCGGAATACCGACGTTCTCGATGAAGCAGGTCTGTGTCGCCGCCGTGCCGCCCTGCATCCCGTCGATCACGACCACGTCCGCGCCCGCATGCACCGCGAGCTTGACGTCGTTGAACGTGCGGGTTGCGCCGACCTTCACGTAGATCGGTTTTTCCCAATCGGTGATTTCGCGCAGTTCCTGAATCTTGATCGCCAGATCGTCCGGGCCGGTCCAGTCCGGGTGACGGCTCGCCGAACGCTGATCGACGCCGGCCGGCAACGTGCGCATCGAGGCGACACGCGGATTGACCTTCTGCCCGAGCAGCATGCCGCCGCCGCCCGGTTTCGCGCCCTGACCGATCACGATTTCGATCGCGTCGGCGCGGCGCACGTCGTCCGGGTTGAAGCCGTAGCGCGACGGCAGGCACTGATAGACCAGCGTCTTCGACGAGCGGCGTTCTTCCTGCGTCATGCCGCCGTCGCCGGTGGTGGTCGAGGTGCCCATCGCGGTCGCGGCCTGGCCGAGCGCTTCTTTCACGTTCGCGGACAGCGCGCCGAAGCTCATGCCGGCAATCGTGATCGGAATGTCGAGCACCACCGGCTTTTTGGCGAAGCGCGTGCCGAGCACTGTCTGCGTCGCGCATTTCTCGCGATACCCTTCGAGCGGATAGCGCGACAGCGAGGCGCCGAGAAACAGCAGATCGTCGAAATGCGGTACGCGGCGTTTCGCGCCCAGACCGCGAATTTCGTAGAGGCCGCGCTGCGCGGCGCTGTGGATATAGTCGATCGTCTTGCGGTCGTAGCCTTGCGACTCTTCCTGCTGCAAGCGGGCGAAGTGAACGGGTTTGGCTTCCATGGGAACCTTCTTCGAGAGCGTGTGTTCAATATTCCTGGTTCGCGTCGGCGTTCCAGTGATAGAGCGTGCGAGCGGAGGCGATCCGTTTGAACGACGCCGGGTCGTGGTCCATGCCGGCGGCGGTGAGCAAAGCGCGTACCGCGTCGATATCCGCCTGCGTCATCTGCTCGTACTGCGCGTCCGCGCCGAGCGATTTCACTTCGCCGCGCACGTACAGCACCGCTTCGTAAAGCGAGTCGCCGAGCGCATCACCCGCATCGCCACAGATCACCATGCGGCCCGCCTGCGCCATGAACGCCGAGAAGCTGCCCACCGAGCCGCCCACCACGATGTCGCCACCCTTCAGCGAAATACCGCAGCGCAGGCCCGCATCGCCGTCGATCACCAGCAGGCCACCGTGCGCCGAAGCGCCCGCGCCGTTCGACGCGAAACCCTTCACATGCACCTTGCCGCTCATCATGTTTTCCGCGACGCCGGTGCCCGCGCTGCCGTCGATCTCGATCGTCGCGTGTTTGTTCATGCCGCCCGCGTAATAGCCGGCGTGACCGGCGATCGTCACTCGCACCGGCGCATCCACACCGACTGCGAGGTTATGCGCGCCGTTTGGCGCGACGACCGTCACCGCCTGGCCCTCCAGTTCGCTCGCCGGTTTGTGCAAGAACTGGTTCAGCTCACGGACTGTCGTGCGCTCCAGATCGAAAGTCAGGCTTTCCATACATACATCTCCTCAGGTGCGGGTTCGAAGATCCTGGCGTTTTTGATATCGGGCAGATGCGCGAGCGAACGGAACTCGGAAGCGATAGCGACGTAGTCGTCGTTTTCCGCGACCACCGCCGGCTTGCACGCGAACGGATCGCGAATCAGCGCGAGTTCGGTCGAGGTGCCCATCAGGAACGTGTAGAAACCGTCGAGTTCTTCGAAACCCTTCTGCAATGCCACCGGCAACGTGTCGCCTTCCCGCAGCCGCCATTCGAGAAAGCGGCAGGCGGCTTCGGTGTCGTTGTCGGTATCGAAGTGAATGCCTTGCGGTTCGAGCTTGCGGCGCACGCCATGCGCGTTCGACAGCGAACCGTTGTGGACGAGGCAGAAGTCGTCGCCGGCCGTAAACGGATGCGCGCGGTCGGGCGTCACCGCCGATTCCGTCGCCATGCGTGTGTGGCCGACCAGGTGCGAGCCTTTCAGGTTCGCAAAGTCATAACGCCCGGCGACTTGCGACGGCGAGCCAATATCCTTGTACAGATCGATCGAGCGGCCGCTCGACAGCAGATACAGCTTCGGATAGCGCTCGCGCAGCCACGTCTTCACGCGCTCGACATTGCCTTGCACCGTCAGTACCGCATGATTGCCCTTGGCATCGACACGGGCGGTCACGTCCATCGCCGCGTTCAATGCGTCCAGCAGCGGTTGCCATGCGAAGTCCGCGCCTTCGTCGGTGAAGCCCGCGTAGATGCTCAGCTTGCGCTGACTCGCATCGACCTGTTTGCCGAACACCGCGAGGCCCGCCGAATCCGGTCCGCGTTCGGTCATGCCGATCAGCATCGGCACCATCAGTTCGCCGAGCCGTTCGCGCAATGCCGGCGTCTTGACCAGCAAGCCTACAATTCCGCACATAGTGCTTCTCCTTAGAAAAATTCGAGGTAGGTCTTCAGTTCCCAGTCCGAGACGTGGCGCATGTATTCGAGCCACTCCATCCGTTTGAGCTTGAGGAATTCATTGGCAACCGGGCCGAGCGCGTCGCATATCATGCGGTCGCTTTCGAGCGCATCGAGCGCCTGCTCGAGGTTTTGCGGCAGCACGCCGATGCCGTGTTCGGAGAGTTTCGCGGGCGACCACTCGTAGAGGTTCTCGTTAGCCGGTTCGCCCGGTGACAGACCACGGTCGATGCCGTCCAGCCCCGCGGCAATCACGGCCGCCGTCGCGAGATACGGATTGCACGCACCATCCGGCAAACGCAGTTCGATGCGCTCGCCGGGCATGCGCACCATCGTCGAACGGTTGTTGTCGCCGTAGCTGATGTAGGCCGGCGCCCACGTTGCGCCTGTCAGCGAGCGGCCAACAACGAGGCGCTTGTACGAGTTCACCGTCGGATTGCACAGCGCGGTCAGCGCCGGTGCATGTGCGAGCAGGCCGGCCGTGAACTGGTAGCCGAGCGACGAAAGCCCCATGCCGAGCTTGTCGGCAGCATCGGCGAACAGGTTGCGTTCGCCGTCGCCAATCGACATATGCATGTGCATGCCGTTACCCGGACGATTCGCGAACGGCTTCGGCATGAACGAGCAGATCATGCCGAGTTCATTGGCGATCTCGGAGGCTGCCATCTTGAAGAACACGTAGTGATCGCACGACGTCAGGCAATCGGTGTACGTGTAGTTGATTTCGAACTGCCCGTTCGCATCTTCATGATCGATCTGATAGACGTCGATCCCGACCGCGCGCATCGATTCGGTGAGCTTTTCCAGGAAGACGCGCGTACGCGAGAGTCCCTTGTAGTCGTAGCACGGCTTGGCGAGCGTATCGCTCGGATCGCATGGCTCCAGCACGCCCGATGCCGAACGGCGCAGCAACGAGAATTCCGGTTCGAGACCCGTGAAGAGCGTCCAGTTGCGCTCGGTCATCCGTGCGACCTGTTTCTTCAAGGTCACGCGCGAATCGTATTGCCACGCTTCGCCATCCACATGACCGTCGCAGACGATCCGTGCCAGGCCCGGCTGCCACGGCACCGGCGTGAGCGTCGCCAGATCGCCGACGGCCATATAGTCGGGGCCGTTCGGCTCGATACCTACGCCCCAGATCGCAAACCCCGCGAAACCGGCACCCGCTTTCAACACGCTCTTCAGATGACTGACCGGCACCGATTTCGCCTTGGCCACGCCGTGAATATCGACAAACTGCGCCAGCACGTACTTCACGCCCTGCTGCGTCAGATAAGCTTGCGCCTCTTCCGCCGAGCCGAAGCGGGGCACGCATCCGAGTTCGTTGACCGGCAGCTTGCTCGCATCGTTCAGGTTCATCGCCACTCCTTGCAACAACATCCTTTGTGGTTTGGAAAAGCCACACGCAACGCATGTGACCAGGCTATGCAACACGCTTCCGAACGCCGGTTTCGGCGCGCTTCAAGCTTGTCTTCAATCAAACAGAAACTTTATTGGTGCGCAACTAAGCTTCCCACTGTGAAACTCTTCGCACGCGACCCGGCGCTGCAATCTGCTACGCTTCCCTTTTCCGTGAGGCCTACATGCAAACCGGTGAAGACAATAAAACGCCGCTCGAGCGCTACCTCGGCATCACCATCCGCGAACTACGCCAGCGCCACGGCCTGACGATCGCTCAGGTCTCCGCGCAGGCCGGCATCAGCCGCGGCATGCTTTCGAAGATCGAGAACGCGCAGACCTCCGCGGGTCTCGAGGTGCTCAACCGCATCGCCCAGGCGCTCGGCGTTTCGCTCTCCACGCTGTTCCGCAATTTCGACGTGCCGCAAGGCGGTGCACAACTCGTCAAAAAAGGCGCCGGCATGGAGGTGGTCCGCAAAGGCACCAAACGCGGTCACACCTATCACCTGCTTGCCTACGACCAGGGTCCGCGCAAGCTCTTCGAACCCTTCCTGATCACGATGGAGGACGAGGCTGAACGTTTTCCTGTGTTCGAGCACCCGGGCACCGAATTCATCCACATGCTCAAAGGCGTGATCGAATACCGCCATGGTCAACAAACCTACATCCTTAATCCCGGCGACACGCTCACCTTCCAGGGTGAGATACCGCACGGTCCTGAGCGTCTGATCAAGACGCCCATTCAATTCCTGTCGATCTTTGTGTATCCGCAGTCGAGCGCTGACTGATCTCTCGCTGCGGCCGTCGCAGTCGACGCCTCTATCAATGCAACGTTTGTGCCATGTTTATCTGAGTGAATCAAAGATTCCCACCAATAAACGCTTTGGGCGCCATGCACTGTTCCTGATATCGACGCTGAAAGGCTCATCAGCCTGACTGCGGTGCACATCGTCGTTGTGACTGGTGCGACTTTGCACAAAAACGAGGTGTGCGGTTAAGCAGCGTTAAAAGCAACGCTTATACAAACGGGCGTTATTCAGCGCAATGCATCATCCGGCAGATCGGGCAGCGCCCGCGCCAGCGACGGCTGGATCGCGTTGTCCAGCACGCCGCGCGTCAGCATGACGATGTCGGCGGCGAACTGATCCCATTCACCCTGGCGGTGCAACAGAAAGAAATCGCGCCGCCCAAGACGGCTCGGCGGCAACGGCATCACCGCGATATCGTCCAGATAGTGTCGTGCCTGCCACAGACACAAGGGCGTCGAAATCGCAAAACCCACGCGAGCCGCCACCAGACTCAGCAGCGGATCGGTCGCATCGAACTCGTAACGCCGCGGACTGTTGATACCCAGATGTCGCGCGAAACGCTCGATCTGCTGGCCGATCACTGAGCGCGCCGTATAGCGGATCAGTGGCAGTTCGAGCGCGAGCGTGCGCCAGTCTATATTGCGGCGCCCGCTCAAGTGGCTACGCGCAACCACCACCACGAACGCCTCGGAAAACAGCGGCACTTCGACGATCCGTGCGTCGTTCAGCGTGGTCTGCGTGCAGATCGCGATATCCAGTTCGCGGTCGTGCAACTGTTTGCTCAGGCCCGGCGTGAGACCGGACCACATCGAAATCTGCCGCTCTGAATTCGACACCGCACGAATCAACTCGGGCCCAACAGTGGCCGCGAACGAATCGACGCAACCCAGGCGCACCGGCATCTTGCCGGTATGCGAGGCATCGCCGATACGGGCGCTCACCATCTGCGCGTGTTCGATCAACGGCCCCGCCAACTCCAGCAACGCGCGCCCCGCTACATTCGGGCGCGGCGGACGGCTCTCGCGATCGAACAGCGTCAGGCCCTGATCGCGCTCCAGCGCGGCAATCGACTGGCTGATGGCGCTCTGGCTCACGCCGAGCTGCTTCGCCGCGCCCGTCATCGAGCCGCTGTCGCAGACAGCCACAAAAGCCTGCAACGCGCGCAGATCGATCGGGGTCGGGGTTCGTCTCATGAAATGCTCCGCTCGCGTGGGTGACATGCCGGTCATCCTGTGCGGTACGACAGCATGGTGCCGAGGTGCGCAGGGTTGGTGTGCAGGATGAGAAATTGCATTGGCTCGCCATAAGTTTGCCTAATACAAAATTGGCGCGGCCAACGTTTTCCTAGAATTCGCCTCATTGCCCACACAGAGGTCCACATGAGCCACTACGATTTCATCGTGATCGGCGCTGGTGTCATCGGCGCGTCGGTCGCCCATCATCTCGCCGCCCTGGGCGCGCAAAGCGTGCTGGTTATCGAACAGGGCACGATCGGCGCGGGCACCACGTCACAGTCGTCCGGCCTGTTGCGCACGCACTATTCGGTGCGCCAGAACGTGGAACTCGCGCGCTCCTCGTGGTGGGCATTCAATAACTTCGCCGAGTATCTCGGCGATGACGAAGCGTCCTGTGGTCTCGTCAAATGCGGCTATCTGATCTGCGCGCCCGACGGCGACAAGCTGGAACCGCTGCGCGCCTCGCTCGCCGCGCAGCAGGATATGGGCATCGAAGTGCAACTACTCGACAAGGCGCAGGCGCACGAGCGCCTGCCGATCGCGAACTTCGACGACGCCGCGCTGACCGGCTATGAACCGGAGGCGGGTTTTGCGGATGCCTATCTGGTGGCGACCGGCTTCGCCCGTTCGGCGCGCCGCCGCGGTGTCAAGATCATGGAAGGCGTGACGGTCACGGGCATCGTCCGCGAAGGACGCCGGATCACCGGGGTCGCAACCAGCGCAGGCAACTTCAGCTGCGGCACCCTGATCAGCACGCAGAACATCTGGACGCCGGAACTCGCCGGCTGGATCGGTGTGCCGCTGCCGGTCAAGCCGGAGCGTCACACGGTGCTCGCACTCGAATGCGACGGCGCCGCGTATTCGTTCAAGATGCCCGCGTTCAAGGACCTCGGCTCGGCCGGCATGCTCTATTACCGCAGTTACGGCGGCAGCCAGATGCTGGTGTCGGAAGGTGTGGTGGGCGAAACGCTGAATTCGCCGGAAACGGAACAGGGCGATATCTCGCTCGACTATGTCGCCGAAGTCGGCGCCCAGGTGGCCGAACGCTTCCCGGCTTATGAGGCCGCGGGGCTGGCTTCGTCATGGACCGGTGTGTACGACGTGACGCCCGACTGGAATCCGGTGTTGGGCACGGTCGGCGATATCGAGGGTCTCGTGGTCGGTTTCGGTTTTTCGGGGCACGGCTTCAAGCTGTCGCCGGGCATCGGCAAGATCCTCGCCCAACATGCGCTCGGCCTGCCCACCGATGTTTCCCTCGCGCCCTACGCGCTCGACCGGTTCGCAAGTGGCGCACTGCTGGTGGGCAAGTACGGCTCGGGCGCGGTCTCCTGATCGAAGGATGCTCCCGTCATGACAATCAACATTCTGGTTCCAGTCAAGCGCGTCGTCGATGCCAACGTACGCGTGAGGGTCTCGGCGAACGGTTCGATCGACACCACCGGCCTCAAGATGTCGCTCAACCCGTTCGACGAATGCGCGGTCGAAAAGGCATTGCAACTCAAGGAAGCCGGCGTTGCGTCGAAGGTGACGGTGATCACGTGCGGCACGCAAGCCAGCCAGGACGTCTTGCGCACGGCGCTGGCAATGGGCGCGGACGATGCCGTGCTGATCGACACCGCAACGGCGACTTCCACGCTCGATTCGCTGGCGGTGGCGCGTCTGCTGAACGCTCACATGGCGAGTCGGGAATACGGCCTCGTGCTGTGCGGCAAGCAGGCGATCGACGGCGACATCGGCGGTGTCGCCGCCATGCTCGCCGCCCTGCTCGACTGGCCGCAGGCGTTGAACGCAGGCGCACTCTCGGCGGATGGCACAGGCTGGTCCGTCATGTGCGAAGACGACACCGGCACGGCGACGTGGCTGCTCGAGGGTCCGGCTGTCGTCAGCGCGGATCTGCGCCTCGCCGACCCGCGCCGCGTGACCTTGCCGAGCATCGTCAAGGCGAAGCAGAAGCCGCTCGCGATCGTGGACGCCGCCACGCTGGCAATCGATCTGACGCCCCGGAGCCATATCGTCAAGCTCAGCGATCCGCCGGTCCGCCAGCCCGGCATCAAGGTCGCCGACAGCGCCGCGCTCATCGCAGCGCTCACAGAACGACGCGTATTCGATCAGGCAGGAGTCCCCGCATGAGAAGCCTTGTCGTAGCTGAAAGCGAAAACGGCCGCCTTGCCGAGGCGACGCTTCGCGTTATCACTGCGGTGATGCAACGCGGCCTGCCGGTCGATGTGTTCTTGCCGGATGCCGCGCTTGCATCCACGGTCGAAAGGATCGCCGGTGTCGAGCGCGCTCTCGTGATGGCTGGCGCGACGAGCGAGGACGTTGTGCCTGAAACGCTCGCCGCGCAGTTGTACGCGATGCACGGACCGTATTCGCTGATCGCCGCGAGTCATCGGACGCTCGGCCGTAGCGCCCTGCCGCGCGCCGCGGCGCTTGTCGGCGGTGCATTCATTCCAGATGTGATCGCCGCGGAAGGCGATGGCGCGTTCGTGCGCAGCCTTTATGCGGGAAGCGTCATCGCCAACGTGAACACGGCCAGCGCCGTGACGTTCGCGACATATCGGGCGTCGTCGTTCGCGCCGGCGGCCGACAGCGGCGGCAACGGGCAACGCGTGACGCTCGAACCGGCTGCGGGCTTTAGCCGGACGAGGCTCGTCGAGCGCCAGGCATCGGCACAGACCGGCCGCGAGCTGCCTGACGCGCGGATCGTCGTCGCGGGCGGGCGTGGTCTGGCATCGAAGGACAGTATGGACCGGCTCGGCGAACTGGCGGAAAAGATGGGCGCGGCGCTCGGCGCATCGCGGGCCGCGGTGGATGCCGGCTACGCGCCGAATACCGCACAGGTCGGGCAAACCGGCAAGATGGTCGCACCCGACGTCTACCTTGCATTCGGCATCTCCGGCGCGATTCAGCATCTGGCCGGGATGAAGGACTCGAAGACCATTGTCGCAATCAATAAAGATCCGGACGCGCCGATCTTTTCGGTCGCGGATATCGGGCTCGTCGGCGATCTGTTCGAGGTGGTGGGCGAGATCGAAGCGCATGTCGGCGCGGGAGGCACGAGCCGATGACACTTCATCTGTCGGGCGCGTCAACCTCATTGGCCAATGGCAACGCATCGCCGCATCCCGCTACGGAATCACAGCCTGCAGTACGTTTTTTCAATTGCGCCAGTCTGGTGCACGAACCGTGGGCGAACGGCGGCGGCGTTACACGGACCATCGCACGCGGGCCCGAGGATGACACGGGCGTCCATTGGCGCGTCAGCCTGGCAACGCTGAGTGGCGCGGCCAGGTTTTCGCAGTTTCCCGGATTCGATCGAACGCTGGTGCTGCTCGATGACGGCTCAGTCGATCTGCATTCGCAGGATGGCCAGTTAATCGCCCACGCGGGGCAACCGGTTCAGTTTTCCGGCGATCTGCATGTGTGGGTCACGTTGGCCGCCAGGCCGGTTCATGTGCTCAATGTCATGACACGGCGCGAGGCGTGCCGCGCGACCGTCAGCATCCACACGCATTCGTTGCGCGTGACGCCCGCAGCCAGTCAGTTGCTGTTATCAGTCGACGGTCAATGGACGCTCTCCAGTTCTCTGCTTCGCAACGTCTCGCTGGCGCCGATGAATGGAATATGGCTCGAAAAACGGCACGAAGCGCTGGATCTCAGTCCGCTCGGACCGGGTGCGAAACTGCTGTCGATTGCGATTGAACCGCTGGCGGACCGCTAGGAGAACCCTATGGCAAGCAACGCACTGATCGAACAGTACGGCCCGCGCGAGTCGATGGAATACGACGTGGTGATCGTCGGCGGCGGCCCCGCTGGCCTGTCCGCGGCGATCCGTCTGAAGCAGCTGGCGCAGGAGAAAGGCGTCGAGGTGGGCGTCTGTGTACTGGAGAAAGGCTCGGAGGTCGGTGCCCATATTCTCTCAGGCGCGGTGATGGACCCGCGCGCCTTGAACGAGCTGATCCCCGACTGGAAGGAAAAAGGCGCGCCGCTCGATGTCGACGTGACTGAGGACCGCTTCCTGTTCCTGAGCGAATCCGGCGCCAAAAGCGTGCCGAACTGGGCGCTGCCGGATAACTTCAAGAATCACGGCAATTACGTTGTGAGCCTCGCGAACGTCACGCGCTGGCTCGGCCAGCAGGCCGAAGCGCTCGGCGTCGAGATTTTCCCGGGTTTTCCCGCAGCCGAAGTGCTGTACAACGACGATGGCTCGGCCAAAGGTGTCGCCACTGGCAATCTGGGTATCGGCAAGGACGGCCAGCCGACTGAAAACTTCCAGCTCGGCATGGAGCTGCACGCGAAATACACGCTCTTCTGCGAAGGCGCACGTGGCCATCTGGGCCGTCAGCTGAACGACCGGTACAAGCTGCGTGACGGCGTCGATCCGCAGGTCTACGGCATCGGCATCAAGGAGCTGTGGGAAATCGATCCGGCCAAGCACAAGCCGGGTCTGGTCATTCACACGGCCGGCTGGCCGCTCGAGAGCGACACCTACGGCGGCTCGTTCCTCTATCACATGGACAACAACCAGGTGATGGTGGGCTTTGTCGTGGGGCTCGGCTATTCGAATCCGTATCTGTCGCCGTTCGAGGAATTCCAGCGCTACAAGACGCATCCGTCGATCCGCGCGTTTCTCGAAGGTGGCAAGCGGGTGTCGTATGGCGCGCGGGCGATCACCGCGGGCGGCCTGATGTCGCTGCCGAAACTGGTATTCCCGGGCGGGGCGCTGGTCGGCGACGATGCGGGCTTCCTGAATGCATCGCGGATCAAGGGCTCGCATGCGGCGATCAAGACCGGCATGCTGGCGGCCGATGCGGCCTTCGACGCGGTGCAGGCGGGCCGTCAGGCGGACGAACTCGCCGCCTATCCGGAGGCATTCAAACAGTCGTGGCTGCACACCGAGCTGTACCGTGCGCGCAACTTCAAGCAGTGGATGAGCAAGGGCCTGTATCTCGGCACGCTGATGGTGGGGCTGGAGCAGAAGGTGCTGGGCGGCAACGTGCCGTGGACGCTGCATCACCAGCATTCCGATCACGAGATGCTCAAGCCCGCATCGCAGTGCAAGCCGATCGTCTATCCGAAGCCGGATGGCAAGCTGACGTTCGACCGCCTGTCGTCAGTGTTCATCTCGAACACCAACCATGAAGAGAACCAGCCGGCGCACCTGACGCTGAAAGATCCGTCGGTGCCGGTGAACATCAACCTGGCCACGTACGCCGGCCCGGAAAGCCGCTACTGCCCGGCAGCGGTGTATGAGTTCGTGAAGAACGACGACGGCAGCGAGCGGCTCGTGATCAACGCGCAGAACTGCGTGCACTGCAAGACATGCGACATCAAGGACCCGACGCAGAACATCGTGTGGGTCACGCCGGAAGGCGGCGGTGGGCCGAACTATCCGAACATGTGAGCGCCGCAAAAAAGGCGGCTTCGGAGTTCGAAGCCGCCTTTCTTATGCATTCACGCATTCGCCACCAGCGATTGCACGGTCCCTTTTTCGACATCGCCGACATAGATGCCAAACGCATCTTCGGTCCGCTCCTTCACGTAGCGGCGCAGCATCGACTGCACGGCCGGGTCGCGAATCTCGTTCCATGGTATCGCGTCGAGCGGCACATAGCGAACGTCCGCGACTGCCGGCGCGTCGTCGACCACGCGCCCGCGATAGTAGATGTGCGTGACGCCCTTCTCCTCGAACACCGCGAACAGAAAATCGAGGTTGACGTTCAGTTTCAGACCGTCAAGCACGCCGCGCAAACTCGTAGCGTCCGCCAGCGGTTCGAGCCGCGTGCCGGTAGGCAACTGCAATCCGCTCGCGGTCCTGGTCAGCACGAGCCCTCTGGCATGTTCGAGAATCGCGCCGACCTGCGCACGTTGGCCAGTCGCCGCCAACGCTTCCTGCGACAAACTGAAATCCACATACGCGCCGCGGCAATACCCTAATGGCGTCGCGCTGGAATGCGTGAAGTCCACCACGCGCCCGATCAGGATGATGTGATCGCCGGCGTCCACCACCTGATGCGTCTCGCAGTCGAAGCTCGCCGCTGCGCCGTCCATCACCGGGCTGCCGGTGCGCCGCGCGTGCCACGCGACCTGCGCGAACTTGTCCGCGCTCTTCGACGCGAACACGCCCGACACCGGCCGCTGATCTTCCGCAAGCACACTGACCGCAAAACGCTGCGTCTGCGAAAACACCGGATGGCTCGACGCGGTCCTGGCGATGCACACGAGGATCAACGCGGGATCGAGCGACACCGACGTGAACGAATTCGCTGTAAAACCGCGCGGCGTGCCATCCGGCTGGATCGTCGTCACCACCGTCACGCCGGTGACGAACGCGCCCAACGCGCGGCGAAACTCGATAACGTCAAAAGAAGAATCGGTCATGGTGCTGCTCCTCAGGACTGACGGCTCGCATCGCGAATAAAGTGCAGAAGCCGCTGATTCACAATCGACGGCGCGGTGACGTTCATCATGTGCCGTTCGTTGGCAATAATCTCGGCGCGGCCGAGCGGCGCTGCGGCCGCCATTGACTCCGACATCGCCGGACTCGAATTCGGATCGCATTCGCCGGTCATGAACAGCGCCGGTATCGCGAGTTGCGGCAAGCGGCCCAGATGCGCCTGGTCCGAACTCGCAAACAGCCGGTACGTGCGCGCATAGCCTTCGAGATCGACGCTCTCCAGCAACGAGCGCACGAGCTCCGCGACGTTCGCCAGATGACCCGGCACCGGATCGTCGAACCAGCGGGCGATCGTGGCATTGATGCTCGGCTGGTCGAGCCCGCCGTTCAGCGACGCCGCGCGCTGCATGACGGCGGCCCGTTGCGACGGCGTGCGGTCGTACACCGCATTGAGCGCGGTGACGCTCGTCACCCGCGACGGGTAACGCAACGCGAATTCGAGCGCGATCAGCGAACCCATTGAATGACCGACGACATGCGCCGTCCTGATGCCGAGGTGATCCAGCAGCGCCAGCAACTGCGCCGCGTATTCGTCCAGTTGCGGCGACGCGGCCGGCAGCCGGCTCGCGCCGTGTCCCAGCATGTCGTAGCTGACGACGCGAAAGTGCGCCCTCAACGCTGCGACCTGCGGTTCCCACACGCAGCGATTCATCCCCACGCCATGGATCAGCACGAGGACATCACCCTCGCCGGCCACGCTGTAGGCCGTGCCGTCGAACACGCCGCTCATCGACGCATTTGCGATGTCGGTTTCACGCTTCATTGGAGCCCAGCTCCTTCAGATCCTGATAGCGGTCGCCGATCCGGTGGTGCGGCCGCCCGCCAATCGACGCGCCGAGCGCAATCACGAGTTCGTCCGGCGCAGGCGCGTCGACGATCGAAAACTGGATGGTCAGGTAGTGCGAGCGCATGGCTTCGTCGCCCTTGTGCATCAGCGGGATCGTGACCGGGCAGTTCGGGCCGCCACGCAGGTTCGTGAAGCTCAGGTAACTCTTGGCGCCGACCGCTTCGCGAAACTTGTTGCCAAAGCGCAGCGTATGAATCAGCGCCGATGCGTGCTCGACTTCACCCGACGTCCCGACGATCGCCGCCTTGCCGTAACCCTCCACCGCTTCGCCGGAACCGGCGATGCGCAGAATCTCGGCCGTCAGCACTTCACCGAGTTGCGGCCCGAGCGCGTGAATCTCCGGCTTCAGGTCCTCGACGAAGCCGCGCCCGGCCCATGGATTGCGCAGCACCGCCGCAGCCGCGAACAGTTTCAACGGCCGGGGTGCGGCTTTGCCGCCTTCGATGAACGTGTCTTCCACATAGGTGACCAGCTTGCGAATCTCGAGCTTCATCAGACTTCCTCCGGAGACAGGTGCGCCTTGGCTCAGTGCGCGACGCGTTGGAAGTATTATGGTATTCCATATTAGCGTATGCAAGATTTTTCATCCCGATGACGGGTTTACGAGACTCCCCTTCGATGCACGGACGAAAAAAAACCGTCGCGCGCGACGGTTTTTCTGGCGAACGAAACGAGATGTTCAGGCGCTTTCGCTTTGATCCGTGACCTGCTCGGCGAGCGCGGCCATGGCGATGGCTGCCGTGCGCCGCACATGCTCGAACGACGCGGCAGCGGCCGCAGTGCCGTCCTTCTTTGCAATCGCGGTCAACAGCTTGTTCATTTCGCGATTCGAGTCCACGCCGCGCCCCGGCGACGAGATCGTCACCGAACGCAACTGGTTGATGCGGCCGTTCAGCGATTTGACCACCTGATGCATCATCAGCTTGTGGCCGCCCGTGAACATCGCTTCGTAAAAGCGTTCGGTGTAAGCCAACACCCGGCGGAAGTCGGACTTGTCGAAAGCGTCTTCGATTTCCTTGCGGATTTCGCGCAACTGCTTCACGAGCGCGGGTGTTGCAAGCTCGGCGCAGGCCCGCGCCGCCTCCGACTCGAGCAACGCCCGAATCTCGTAGATTTCCTGCACCTGTTCCGGGTCGAGCCGCGCGACGATGGGACCGGAATGCGCGACCGTCTCCACCAGCCCTTCCGTTTCCAGATGGCGCAGCACTTCGCGCACCACGGTGCGGCTCACGCCAAGCTGATCGCACAATGTTCGCTCGATCAACCGGTCGCCGGGACGATAAAAGCCCTGCGAAATGGCCTCGCGCAGCTTCTCGAGCGTGAGTTCGCGAAGGGTCGGTGCACTACGGTCAACGCGCATCTGTTCGATCATGGCGAGCTTCCCAAGCGAGATTCTGGGTCAGTTGGTTTTTGGAATACCATAGTATCGCACAGTCGTCGGCTACGGACCGCGATGCCGCGCGTCATGCGGGAAACACCTGCGCGTGGGCGCGGTCCCAGTCGAGCCAGGCTTGCGCGCCCACCGCGAGCCCCGCCTCGTGGGCGCCCGCCGCTGTGCGCACCGCGATCTCCTGCTGCCAGGGCGTCGCCACCGAATAGTGCATCGTGTCGCCCAGATACGTGATGTCACGCACGACGACCGGCAAGCCATCGTTTGCCACGTGCGGCGCCTGCACGCGGATACGGATCTGTTCGGGCCGCAGCATCAGCGCGCCGCCGTCGCCCGCGTTAAGCGCGTGGTCGCAGCCCGCGATCGGCACCGGCCTGCCGTTGGGGAACACCGCATGCGAGTCCGAATGGCCGCTGGCCAGCGTGACCGGCAGGAAGTTCGAATTGCCGATGAAGCTTGCCACGAAGCGCGACGCCGGCTTTCGGTACAGATCCTCACCCGTGCCGACCTGCTCGATGCGCCCTTTGTTGAACACCGCGATCCGGTCGGACAGGCGCAATGCCTCTTCCTGATCATGCGTCACGTACAGGATCGTGACACCGGTTTGCTGATGAATGCGCCGCAGTTCGGTCTGCAGTTCCTCACGCAGCTTCTTGTCGAGCGCGGACAGCGGCTCGTCCATCAGCAGCACCGGCGGATCGTAGGCCAGCGCACGCGCAATCGCGACACGCTGTTGCATGCCGCCCGACAACTGCCCGGGCATCCGGTCACGGCAATCGGCCAGATGCACGAGCTTGAGCATTTCATCGACTTTCGCACGCACTTTCGCCTCCGGCCAGCGTCGCACGCGCAACGGAAACGCGACGTTCTCGCCGACCGTCAGATGCGGAAACAGCGTGTAGCGCTGAAACACCATGCCGATGTTGCGGCGGTTCGGCGCGACCGACAGCAGCGGCTTGCCGTCGAGCAACACTCGGCCGTCGGTCGGCGACTGGAAGCCCGCGACGATGTACAGCGTGGTGCTCTTGCCCGAGCCAGACGGCCCGAGGAAAGTCATGAACTCGCCCTTCTCGATGTCGAGCGACACCTGATCGATGGCGACGACCTGATCGTAGGTCTTGCGAAGACGCTGAATCTGCAAAAACGGTGAGCTCACGATTTACCTCTCTTCAGTACCAGGCTCAGCAACATCAGGACGACGGTCAGACCGACGAGCAATGACGACGCGGCGGCGATCACCGGTGTCAGATCCTGCCGCAGCGTGCTCCAGATGCGCACCGGCAACGTCTGCAGCGTCGGGCTGGCCATGAAGATCGACACGACGACCTCGTCCCACGACGCAAGAAACGAGAAGATTGCCGCCGCGAACAGGCCGAGCCGGATACCCGGCAGCGTGACGCGCCATTTCACTTCAAGCGGCCCGGCGCCGCAAATCAGCGCGGCATCCTCGAGCGACGTGTCGAAACTTTCCAGCGAGTTGCTGATCGCGATGATCGAAAACGGCAACGCGATGATCAGATGGCCGATCACGAAACCGACCAGCGTGCCCGTCAAGCCGATACGCAGGAAGAAGCCATACAGCGCGACGGCGAGCACGACGACGGGCAGCACCATCGGTGTCAGAAAGAACGCCTTGAGCAAGGCACGTCCACGAAAATTGCCGCGTGTCAGCGCCAGCGATGCGAGCAGCCCCAGCACCACCGACAGCACCATCACGACGAGCCCCAGTTCGACGCTCGTCAGCAGCGAGTCGAGCCAGCCCGGATCGGCAAACAGCATGCCGTACCACTGCAGCGTCCAGCCGGGTGGAGGAAACATCAGCCATTGCGAATTGCCGAACGAGAGCGCGACGATGAACAGCACCGGCAGCAGCAGGAACAGCGACACCGCGCCGCCGACGCTCAGCAACAGCCAGCGCAACGGGCCAAGACGATCGAAATCGAGCAGCATGTCAGTGAACTCCTGTGGCGCTCACGGCGCGGCTCGAGAAGCGAAGCTGCACCGCGTACAGCGACAACGTGACGAGCAGCAGCACGAACGCGGCCGCCCCTGCCAGCCCCCAGTTGAGCAACTGCTGGACAAGTTGGGCGATCAATTCGGCAAGCATCATGTATTCCGGGCCGCCCAACAGCGCGGGTGTGACGAAGTAGCCGAGCGCCATCACGAACACCATCAGCGCGCCGCTGGCAATGCCAGGCATCGCGAGCGGCACCAGCACCCGCCAGAATGCCTGCCAGCGGGTCGCGCCGCAGATTGCGGCGGCGCGCAGCGTGGTCGGATCGATCGCACGCAAGGTGGCATGCAACGGCATCACGAGAAACGGCAACATGATGTAGGTCATGCCGATTGTCACACCGGTGAGGTTGTTCACGAGCGTGAACGGCTCATGGATCACGCCGAGCCACATCAGCAGACGGTTGATCGGACCAGTCTGTTGCAGCAGCACCATCCATGCGAAAGTGCGCGCAAGCAGATTGGTCCACATTGACAGCAGCAGGATCGCGAACACCAGCTTGCCGATCCAGCGCGGCGCGATCGCGAGCAGCCACGCGGTCGGAAAACCGATCACAACCGTCACGACGGTCACCACCGAAGCGACGAAAAACGTATTGCCGAACACACGCAGATAGGTGGTCGAGCCGAATAGCTGCGCGTAGTTCTGAATGCCGGGCGTCGGCTCCAGCACGCTGCGCAGCAGCAGCGAGAGCACCGGCAACAGGAAAAACACGACCAGCAGCAACAGCGCCGGCGCGATCAGCCGGATTTTCCTGAGGCCGACGGTCATCTTCGGCGCCACGACCGGCGGTTCCGCGATAGTACTGACTGCATTCGACATGATGACTCCTTCGCTGGGTTCGTCCGGCCGCGCTTTACTTCGACTGCCACGCGTACCAGCGCTTCGCGATTTCATCGCGGTGATCGGCCCAGTACTTCATGTCGAGATTGATCTGCGTCGCTTTGTACTGATCCGGCTGGGTCTTCGCGACATCCGGCGGCAGGAGCGCGGCGGAATTCAGATTGACGGGCGCATAACCGGTTGCCGCCGCGAAATTCGCCTGGGCCTGCGCACCCGTCGCGCTGGCAAGGAACTTCATGGCCTCGGCTTTATGTTTCGTGCCCTTCGGCACGACCAGCATGTCGGCTGCGGTCAGGTTCTGATTCCACGATATGCCCACGTCCACACCGGTCTGCTGCAATGCATGCAGCCGACCGTTCCAGAACACGCCGATCGGCGCTTCGCCAGATGCCATCAATTGCTGCGACTGCGCGCCGCCGCTCCACCAGACGATCTGGCTCTTGATCGTGTCGAGCTTTTTGAAGGCGCGATCGAGATCGAGCGGATAGAGCTTGTCGGGCGCGACGCCGTCGGCGAGCAAAGCGACTTCGAGCACGCCGGGCGCAGACCACTTGTAGAACGTGCGCTTGCCGGGAAAGCGCTTCGTGTCGAACAGATCGGCGTAGTTCGCCGGCGCGCCGCTCTTGTACGCCGCCTTGTTGTAGCCGAGCACGAACGAATAGTAAAAGCTGCCCACAGCGCCCGCCGACATGAAGCGCGGGTCCAGTTGCGCCTTGTTCACCACCGAATAGTCGATCGGTTCGACGAGGCCGTCACGCAGCGCCGCATACGCGAAATCGCCTTCGACGTCGACCACGTCCCACTGCACGTTGCCGCTGTCGACCATGGCCTTGAGCTTGCCGTAATCGGTCGGGCCGTCCATCAGGACCTGAATGCCCGATGCCTGCGTGAACGGCTGCGTCCACTCCTTCTGCTGAGCCGACTGCGTCGTCCCGCCCCAACTGGCGAATACGATCGGCGCGGGGGCCGCTGACACCGGCGCATGGATCAACACGGCCGATGCGGCGGCCACGGCGGTAACCACTGTGACGGCCACTGCGCGCGCCCGCGCGGGCATACGTAGCGCTTGCTTCATGACGACTGCTCCTTGAAAGGATACGGCTGGCTTCGAGAGGACGGTTTGCGAATGCGGTGCTTACTTCAGCGGCGAAAACGCGGCGGGCTTCATGATGTTGCTTTCCATCGTTTCCATCAGCGCCTGAATCTTCGGAATGAAAGCCTGCCATGCGGGATCTTCCGCGAGCCGTTGACGGCGCGCTTCGCGTTCGTCGAGACCCGGATATGCCCACATGTGGACGATCTGGTTCAGCGGCCCGATCTCCGAGAAGAAGTAGCCGACGAGTTCACCCAGATAGCGCTTCTGCAGTTCGATGCCCTCTTCCTCGACCAGCTTCAGATACGCGGGCACCGCGCCTGTTTTGATCTTGTACGTGCGGATTTCGTAGTACATGTCAGCCTCTTTAGCGCATGACGAACGGGTCGGCGATCGGGTCGTCCGACGTGCGGATCCAGACGGATTTGGTACGTGTGTAGTCGAGCACCGCATCGAGGCCGCCCTCGCGCCCGAGGCCGCTCAAGCCATATCCGCCGAACGGCACGATCGGCGACACGGCGCGATAGGTATTGACCCACACGATGCCTGCACGCAATTGCCGCGTAAGCCGATGCGCGCGCGTCAGATCGCGCGTGAACACGCCCGACGCAAGGCCATACTTCGTATCGTTGGCGAGCGCGAGCGCTTCGGCTTCGGTGTCGAAGGTCATGACGCTCAGCACTGGACCAAACAGCTCCTGCGCGACGCTTGGAACGGTGGATGACGGGCAATCGACGATGGTCGGTTCGAAGAAGAAGCCCTCGCCGTGTCCTTCTGGACGGCCGCCACCCGTCAGCAGCGTGGCGCCCGCTTCGAGACTGGCAGCGAGCACGGCTTCGATGTGATCGCGTTGCTTGCGCGTCGCGAGTGGTCCCATTTCGGTATCCACGTCCTGCGGATCGCCGATCCTGATCGCACGTGCTTTTTCGACGATCCGCGCGAGCAGCCGGTCACGGATGCCGCGCTGCACCAGCAGGCGCGAACCCGCCACGCAACTTTGCCCGCTCGCGGCGAAGATGCCTGCGATCACCGCGTTGCTGGCGCTGTCCACATTGGCGTCGTCGAAGACAAGCACCGGCGATTTGCCGCCCAGTTCCAGCGACGTCGCCGCGAGGTTCTCGGCGGAGTTGCGCACGATCTGACGCGCGGTGTCGGGGCCGCCCGTGAACGCGATCTTCGACACGAGCGGGTGACTCGTCAGCGCGCGGCCGCAGTCCACGCCGAAACCGGTCAGAATATTGACGACGCCCCGCGGAAAGCCCGCCTCATGCACGAGTCTGGCGAATGCGAGCAGCGGCGCGGGGCCTTCCTCAGACGCCTTCAGCACGATCGTGCAACCGGCGGCGAGCGCCGGTCCGATCTTCACGGCCGAGAGAAACAGCTGCGAATTCCACGGCACGATACCGGCGACCACACCCACCGGCTCGCGTCGCAGGAAAACGTCCATATCGGGTTTGTCGACGGGCAGGCAGGCGCCCTGGATCTTGTCGGCGACGCCCGCGTAATAGCGGTAGTACTCGGCGACGTAGCCGATCTGGCTGCGCGTCTCGCGAATGATCTTGCCCGTGTCCGCCGTTTCGAGTTGCGCGAGCTCCTGCGCATTCGCCGCGACGAGGTCCGCGAGCCTGTATAGCAGCTTGCCGCGCTGGCTAGCCGTCAGGCCCGCCCACTCCGGCGCGAACAACGCGCGGTCCGCGGCGTTCACCGCGCGGTCCACGTCCGCCGCGCTGGCCGCGGGCATCGTCGCCCATGCGGCGCCGGTCGCGGGATTCACGCTGTCGAAGGTGTCGGCCGCCTCGCTGAACTCACCGTCGATGTAATGCTGGAACGACTTCAACATAACTTCTGCTCCTGAGTGCAGAACGTCGATTCAGGGACGACCGGCAATCAGCCGTGCGCGGCGAAGGCGGGCATCACATCGGAGATGAAGCGTTCGAGCGAGCAGCGCTTGCGCTCGAAGCTCATGTTGCTGTCGACCCAGAAGCTGTATTGATCGAAACCGAGTTCCTCATACTGTTTGAGACGGTCGATCACGGTGCCCGGCTGGCCGATCACGAGATTCTTGCGAATCTGCTCCGGCGCGTATTGCGGGAACGACGCGATGTCGGCGTCGGTCAATGGCTCGATGAAGCCCTGCGTCGCCGGACGCTCGTTTTTGAACCACTTGCTGAAGTAGCAGTAGAAGCGCGACAGGTCTTCGACGGCCGTGTCGACTTCGGCGGCATCCGCGCCGACGAAGGTGTGCATCAGCATCATGATCTGCGGCCGCGGAACATCGGGGTTCGCCTTGCATGCTGCGTTAAAGCGTTCCATCAGACTGACGACTTCGCCGTCGCCCGCGGCTAGCGAGGTCACCTGCACATTGCAGCCGTTGCGCACCGCAAACTCATGCGAGTTCGGATCGCGCGCGGCCAGCCACATCGGCGGATGGGGCTGCTGAACAGGACGCGGTACCGGCGTGGTGGACGGCCACGACCAGAACTCGCCCTGATGCGCGTAATCGCCCTTGAACAACTCGCGCAACGCAGGAACCAGTTCACGCATTCTGGCGCCGGCGCCGAAAGCATCGAGTCCGGGCAACAGACGTTCATATTCGAACGAGTAGGCGCCGCGCGCAATGCCCAGGTCGAGCCGCCCGTTGCTCGCGACGTCGACCATGCCAGCCTCGCCCGCCAGGCGAATCGGATGCCAGAACGGCGCGATCACCGTGCCCGTGCCGAGGCGAATCCGCTCGGTGCGTGCGGCCAGATACGAAAGGTTGATGAAGGGATTGGGCGCGATCGTGAATTCCATCGCGTGATGCTCGCCGATCCAGGCGGTTTCAAAACCGCCCTTTTCCGCGATCTGGACGAGCTCGGTCAGCTCGTCGAAGAGTTGCCGGTGGGGCGTGGCAGCGTCGTAACGCTCCATATGAACAAACAACGAGAATTTCATGATCGACCTGTATGCAGAAAGCTGGGAGTCGGTCCTGCCGCGACCGGCGCTCTTTGAAGGACGCCGTCGCTCCGTGTCGACCGCTGGGACGCCGCGGTTGGTATTACGGTATTCCACCCGAGCGTTCAGATCAAGCGTTTCAATATTATGGAATACCATAATATGTCGCGCTACCGCCAGGGGCGCCGCAAAGCGATGGTGCAGGCGTGGTCGGCGAAGAACAGTACTCGCCGAACCTGCTGCAGCGAGCGGCACGGGTCACGTTCAGGCAGGGGTGCGGCGTCGATTTCGTCTAGAGGGGATCAGGGTCCGGCGTCCGTCATCTCGCGTGCGCTCAGACGCACCCAGGCGCCGCACCCATCCGGCCTCCCGAGGAGGCTGTTGCTCTGGAAAAAAATCCGCCGCTCGGGGAAAGCAGCTTCTCGCGCACGCTGGAACACGGCGAATGCGCGCAAGCGTTGCGCTGATCGCCGATATCTTTTCGGAAATGCGTGACGATCCTGGCATCGTTCATACCGAGGCTTCAGGCTCCCCACGGTGAAAATCAATGGCTTGGTAAAAGTGAATGAAAGTCGTCAGTGCAACCACTACCGCTTCGCGAGAGTCAACTGACGCAAGTCTCGAAACCCAGTTGGTCCCGTACTGCAACCGACGGGTCGCGGATGACCGCACCGACAACTTGCCGGATCGAGTCTGTACCTGAATGTCCGGTACCTGGTTGCGGATCCGACGTTCAAATGTCCACGTGAAAACGCAAGCCAATGGCGGCAGTTGGCCCGACTGCCGCCCCACGTGAAGACCTGTAGCCAACCAGCCTCTCTTGCACTACCGAACCCGCGATCGGCCGTCGCCATCTGTGCGAGTGACAGGTCCGCTCGCTTCATGAAGCTGGTGACATACTTGATTCGCTTCGCCCAAACGTTTGTCCGTAAGGATCGGCAGATACGCGAACGTCGTGTCATCGCGAGTTGACACTTCTACTGCCGCAAAGGCCACAGATTGAATACGGGCTACAGTACCAGGTACGGTGAACGCCCGCTCCCCACCTAACTGCCCTCCCCTCGGGCATCGATCAGCGTACGATTCAGACCATATTTCCTGAGCTTCTGATACAGCGTGCTCTTCGCTATACCCAGGTGCCGGGCCGCAGATGTCAGGTTCCCATGAGAGATGATGATCGCGTTGCGAATCGCACCATGCTCCGCCGTTTCCAACGTAACGCGACCGTCGCGCGAAACCGTCTCGTCACCGCCGGCGCTCACCTGCCCGTTGCTCGAACGCAGCTCCGGAGGCAGATCATCGAGCGTCAGTGTCTCTGCGCTTGCTGTGAGAAGCATGCTCTCGACCACATTGTGAAGCTCCCTGACGTTCCCAGGCCATAAATACGCTTCGAGCGCCTCGATAACGCCGGCGTCAATCGTAGGGCTCGCACTGCCTTGCCCGGTCGCGAACTGACGGACAAGATGTTCGGCCAGGCGGCGAATGTCCCCCGGCCGGTCGCGCAACGGCGGAATACGGATACTCGTCACGGCGACGCGATAGAAGAAATCCATCCGGAAGCGTCCTTCTGCGACCTCCTTTCTCAAGTCGCGATTGGTCGCCGCAACGAGCCGAAAGGTCACCTTCCTCGGAACGTTTTCACCGAGCCGATAGATTTCCCCCTGTTCGAGTACCCGCAGGAAATGCGGTTGCAGATCTACTGGCATTTCGCCGATTTCGTCGAGAAACAAGGTCCCGCCATTAGCCGCTTCGATCTTGCCAAGTGCGCCGCCTCGGCGTGCGCCAGTGAACGCCCCATCGCCATAGCCGAATAGTTCGCTCGCGAGCAATTCGCGGGACAGGCCACCACAATTGAGCGCAACGAAGGGACCATCGTTCGCCTGGCTTGCCTCGTGAATGCCCCTCGCGAACAGTTCCTTGCCCACTCCTGTCTCGCCTAGCAGCACGACCGGCGCGCGAGAACGGGCGATCTGACGAGCCCTGTCGACGGCGTCGAGCAGTGCTGGGGCCTGGCCCAGAATGCGCTCGAAACCAGCCGCCGCTTTGCCATCAGCGCAGCCACGTGAAGTGCCGACAGACCTGCTCGCGGAGGCAGTGTGACGCGCGAACGGAATGATAAGCAAACTGCCGATGCGCCTGCCGTCGTCGATCACCGGCTCGATCCAGTCGGGCTGGATCCAGTGAGGCAGATCGGCTGGCGAGAGGTGTGTGCTTGACGAGTCCGTAGCGAGTGCAAGGATGCGCCTCGGTCGGGTGAGAGAAAGATCGCCGCCGGCGGCCGCAATCGCAGCTTCGGCGTGTTCGTTGACCTTGATCGGATAGCCGCCGTGATCGAACACAACCGCGCCATCGGACGCGAGCTTCGCCATTCGGCTTACGCAGCGATCGAGTAGCCGGTAGCGAAGCTCCATGGTCCGCGCAGCCAGACGGCTTTCAATACGGCTGGCGGCTGTGACGACCAGTGCCAGGCTATGACGATTGTAGGATTCAGACAACCCGGACACGTCGATGACGCCAATGATCGTGCCGTCGCGCGGATCGCGGATCGCGTTGGCCGAGCAGGTCCAGCGCTTGATGCCGACGCAGAAGTGCTCGGCAGAATGGATCTGCACAGGCTGGCCAACCTCGATCGCGGTGCCGATCGCATTGGTGCCGCAAATCATCTCGTTCCAGGAAGCGCCGGGCAGGAGCTGGATCCCGTGGGCCGACGCGATCGCGGCCGGGTCGCCTTCTAGGTTCAGGATGGTGCCGGCCGGTTCGGCAAGTGCCATGACCGTTTCGGTCTGTGCCAGAAAATCGCGGGCGTGCGCCATCACCGGCGCGCTTGCCTCAACCAGATCGCGATGATTGCGCTGCAACGTGTACAGCAGGTGCTCGTCAAGTGGCGGCGGCGCGTGACCCAACCTGGGATCGACCTGTCGCTCGACGCAGCGTTGCCACGATGTGTCAACGAGGTGCCGCACGACACTGTGCGGTGCTTCCCCGCCGTTCAGGAATCGCTCCCATGCAGCCATGATGACCGCTTCGTCGCCAGGGTTCGAGAACATCTGGGTGGCATCCGACATGCCCATACTTGTCTCCTTTTTCATATCGCCTTGTGCTGACGGTTGGGCGTGTCATGCGGCTTGCGCGGCTATCGCTGCCGCGCTGCAACATGTCAAACCCATTCGGCTCATGCAACGTGAAGGGCAAGATCGATGCCATCGATTGAATGCCGCAGGAGAATGTTCAGTACGCCACCTGGCGTTCGATTTCCGGACGACCGACGGACAAACACCGTTCGATTTTCGAACAGTGCCTGCGCGACAGGGCGCTCATTCGGACAATCCTTTTTGCGCCGCATCAAACTGTGCCGCGCATGGAGCGGCGCGTGAACGCAGCCATGCCGCGCCGCTTTGTCAGGATATGTGTCCGTCCACGCGACTGCGCCACCCGGCAGGATGGCGCAGTCGCTTGCGGGACAATCGGGCGCAATAAAAGCCGCGTCCTCCCCTTTACGCTAGTCAGCGTGCTCGGGAACCGGCAACTGCAACCACTCCTTGTAGAACGCCTCGATATCCGGTTCGAAATCGTGAATCACCGGATACCACGGCGTCGGCGCTTCGACGTCGTGCATGGTTGCGCAACCTGGACAGTAATACTCGCGGTAGACCTGCCACTGTGTGTCGGGCGCCATGAGCTTCGGATAGACCTCGAGCATAGCCTCTTCGGTGTCGCGCACGTAGACATTGGCGTGCAATTTCCAGTTTTCGCGGTAGTCGCAGAACTCATGGCCACAGTCGCACTTGATGACCCAGTGCTTGCTCTTCACGGCCTGCACGATATGCAGGTGCGGCCCAAGCGGCAAGACGATCTTGTCGGGCCATGCGACCTTGCCCTGCAATACTTCGAGGTACTGGCTAAAGCGCTCGTGATCTTTCGGCATGGACAACATGCGCACGGTCGTATCCCAGTCGAGTCGTCCGTCGACCAGATTGCTGACCTGTTCTTTCGTGTAAGCAGACATTTCGATACTCCTTGATTCGCTTCGATATCGATACCGGTATGGATTACTCTTCGACCTGAACCACCGTGGTCACGTCGGGCAGCAACGAAAGATCCATCCGGTATTTCGAGCCGTAGGACGGAACGTCCAGCTCTGCCTCGGTCATATTCCAGTCGGCAGGCAGGTCCCAGAACTTGCGGAAGTCGTTGAGGAATTTCTCCGACAACCCGAAGCTGGTCGCGAACATGTGACGCACTGGGCGCGACGCATGTTTGGTAAGGACGCGCTCGCGCTCTTCCTTCATCCATTCCCGCGTCGGCAACGAGCGCGCGAGCCGCTCCTTGCGGATTTCGCCGCGACGCTTCACGGTTTTTTTCGCATCGACCGTCCAGATACCCGTTGCGTCCTGCGACAACACCGCGCCGTAGACCTTCTCGGCAAACTCGGGGAGCAGAAAGCCGTTGTTGAGATCCTTCGCAATGGCTTCCGTCTCCCGATCGAGCGGGTCGCCAAAGCCCGGACCTCCGCGCAGGTAATTGAGGTACAGGTCGTGGTTTTCGTAGCAATCCTCGGTGGTCATGCATTGCTTGTCGCGTTTGACCCTGGAAGTCGCATCGATGTGCCGCTCATAGTCCGGTGCGTCGGGATTCGTGTCGCCGCCGAGCGGCAGCGAGAGCCCTTGCGCGATGCGCTCTTTCAGACCCGTCTTGTGCGCTTCGAACCGGTAGCCGGTGGCAGACGGATAGCCGCCCATAAACCCCCAGTCGCTGTTCATGTAGCCATTGCCCATGAAGAACATGGTCCAGTCCTGGGCCTTCCAGACCATGCGCAGGGTTTCGAAACCACACCCGCCGCGGTATTTGCCGTAGCCGCCGGAATTGGCTTTGACGTTGCGCCCGAGATAGAGCAACGGCTCAGCCATCTCCCAGATCTCGATGTCGCCCATGTCGCCTTCCGGGTTCCAGATCGCCGCGGCGTGATTGAGGCCGTCCTTGATGGCGCCGGCGCCCGTGCCGCACGAGGAGGCCTCGAAGCTGTTGACCGCGTGCACCTCGCCGTCCTGGTTGATGCCGCCGCCTTGCAGCCAGTTCGACGTATTGGCGTTGCCCGCGTTGACTTCCTCCAGATAGCCACGGCTGAAGTACGCCTGGCCGAGCCCCCGCCACATGGCGCTCCACCCCGACACCAGGAAGTGCCATGCATAGGCGTGACCGGTGCGGCGATCGTCCGGATTCATCCATGTGCCCTTGGGCAAGCGGAACTCGGTGCCGAAGTAGGCACCGTCGTTGATGCGCTGGGTCGGCACCAGGGTCTGGGTCATCATGACCCAGATACCGCTCGTGAATGCCACGTGGTGCGCGTTATAGGTGTGCCAGCCCCAGCGGCTCGCGCCTTCAAAATCCAGCCGCCACGTGGCGTCGGGGCGGATCGTCATTTCCACCGGCGAGTGCATGATGGTGTCGATCTTCGCGAAAGCCGAAGGCGTCTGGATATCTTCGTGGGCGTAGGGCACATCCACGAAGGCGACCTTGCGGTATTTGCCGGGCAGCGTCATCGCCTTGATGCGGCTTTGCAACCCGCGACGGCCCTCTTCGATGACCTCGTAGCTGAACTTCTCGTAGGCTTCCAGCCCCTCGGTGGCGATGATCTCCTCCACCATGTCGCGGATCATGTGGCAACCGGCGATCCGGGTGCGCTCGTCCAGGATCCAGTATTTCGGCGTGCGCACCGAACGCTGGCTTTCATGAAGCCAGTCGCGCAGCGGCTGGTCGTTCACGCCGGTCTTGCGGCAGGTGATCTGGTAGCCGTCGCCGAAGCGCTGGACCTGGCCCGTCGACATCGATCCCGGCGTTACTGCACCGGTGTCGATCACGTGGGTCACACCGCCCACCCAGCCGATCAGTTTGCCGGCCCAGAAGATCGGCACGATCGTCGCGATGTCGCAAGGGTGAACGTTGCCGATCGAGCAGTCGTTATTGGTGAACATGTCCCCCGGGTTAATGCCCGGGTTGTCCTCCCAATTGTTCTCGATCATGTACTTGATCGCGGCGCCCATAGTGCCGACGTGGATGATGATGCCGGTCGAAGTCAGCACGCAATCGCCGACCGCGTTGTACAGCGTGAAGCACAGTTCGCCCTCCTGCTCCACGATCGGCGACGCAGCGATCTTCTTCGCGGTTTCGCGAGCATGCACGAGTCCGCCGCGAATCTTGGAGAACAGCTTCTCGTAGCCGATCGGGTCCTTTTCGCGCAACTCGAGTCGCGCGAGCCCGTTGTAGTGGCCCGTCTTGCCAGTGCGCTCCATGATCTCGGCGCGGAACGCTTTCAGCGTCTTGCCGTTGGCGAGCAGCTCGGGTTGGCCGACTTCCTTCGATGACATGAGGTTCATTTTCGTCTCCTTACTTTACTTCTTGCAGATGGAACAGACGATGCTTGTCGAGCGTAGTTTCGAAACCATTGGGCACGACGAAGGTGGTGGACGCGGACTCGATGATGGCCGGCCCCACGATGTGGTTACCCGCCAGGAGCGACTCCATCTGCCAGATTTCGGCTTCGACCCACTTCTTGTGGCGATAGAACGGGCGCTTGCCCAGATACGCAGATTTGGGCGGGACGATGCCCGCCTCCGGGTCTTCCGGCAGCACAGGCTTCTGCGTGGCGACAAGACCGCGCATGATGGCACCGGTGGCGCTGAAGCCCAGTTCCGGTGAGCGGGCAGAACTCGCGTACACCCTCGAGTAGGTTTCCTCAAACGCGTCGGTGATCTTCTTCCAGTCCGCTGCGGTGGTTGCGGCGTTGATCGGCGCGGTGATCTCCAGATCGTTCAGTTGTCCCATGTACTGCATCCGGTAGCCGGGCAACAGCGTGATGTCTTCCAGCTTGAAGCCGTTGATGACGAACTCCTCGACGACCTTGTCGGCCAGTTCCTTCCACGCGTCCTGAATCACCGAGCAGGCCGCCGCTTTCTGTTCATCGGGGGCGTCCGGCGCGACCGCGATATCCACGCTCTTGTCGTAGCGGTACTCAAAATCGGCGCATGCGCAACCGAACGCAGAAAACCCGGCTGCCCACGCGGGGACGATCACATCCTTGAAACCGAGGCCTTCCGTATATCCGTAGGTATGCACCGGCCCTGCCCCGCCATACGAGAAGCACACGAAGTCGGTGGGGTTGTAGCCCTTCGCGCTGATGTTGGCACGCAGATACTCGTGCAGGCTGAGATCGAGCAGTTCGATCACGCCCGCTGCGGCGTCTTCCACGGAGAGGCCGAGCGGATCGGCGATCTGGGCCTTGATGTGTTGCCGCGCGCGTTCGACGTCGAGCTTGATGGCCCCGCCGAGGAAGTTAAGGGGGTTGAGATAGCCCAGCACCACATGGCAGTCGGACACCGACACCGTATCGAGTCCGCTTTCCGGCCAGCATGTGCCGACGCGATAGCCCGCGCTGTCGGGCCCGAGTTTGATGGAACCGCTGTAGGGATCAAGCCGCACAAAGCTACCCGCTCCCGCGCCCACCGAATCCATCGCCACCAACGGCAGCGACAGCACGAGACGCGCCATGTCCGGATCGGAGGCGATCGCAAAGTTGCCCTTGGTTATCAGCGCCATGTCGAAACTGGTGCCGCCGATATCGCTGCATGCGATGTTCTCGTAGCCCAGTTTTTCGCCAAGCAGGCGCGAGCCGATCACGCCGCCGATCGGACCGGAGACGATCGTGCGGGCGAGCTCCTTGGCCTTCCAGCTGATCGTCCCGCCGTGCGTGGCCATCACGCGCAGGTCGAACTTCGCGCCGTGCTTCCTGAAACGATCACTGACCTTCTTCAGTGTCTGACGGGACGGCTCAGCCGCGTAGGCTTCGAGAATGGTGGTGTTCGTGCGGTGGCTTTCCTTGCGCGACGGGTAGTAGTCGACTGATGCGAAGACCGGGATGTCCACGCCGATTTTCTTCAGTTCGTCGAGACAGACATCGCGAGCGCGCTTTTCACTCGACTCGTTCTTGTGGGACTGAAGGAGGCAAATGGCAATCGCCTTCGATCCGGCGTTCACGAGTTCCCGCGTCGCCTTGCGTACTTCGTCTTCGCGCAAGGGAATCACGATTTCACCCTGAACATCGGTGCGTTCCGTCACACCGCGGGTGCGCGTAAGCGGGACCAGCGGTTCGTCGTAGCGGTGGGTGTTGAGGTGGATGCGCTCTTCCAGCGCGTAGCCGAGATAACTCTGAATGGCCCGCCCCATCGAGTGAATCTGTTCGAAGCCTCGATTGCAGATGAGTCCGGCATCGAGGCCTTTGCGCTGAACCACGCGATTGAGCATCGCCGTACCGGAATAGACGCAGGTCACCAGTTCAGGGTAGACCTCGTCCACTTCGCGGGCCCACTGCGTCAGCGCGTCTTTTGACGATTCCAGAATGGCCAGTGACTCATCCGCGGGATTGCTTTGGGCTTTGCCGACCACGAAGCGGCCATCCGAACGCACGAAGAAGGTATCGGTCATCGTGCCGCCGGCATCGATGCCCAGTACCTGGACGTGTGAAAGTTGCTGTTCCATTAGTGTCTCCAGCTCTCCTTGATTGAACATCGCCTCAACGGGAGGCGCGATGCGAAGCGAGCATTGCGATTCGCTTCGGAGGAGATAATTGCAAGGGGTATGCCACTGGACGGCCGAATCCACACGTAATCGCCAGGCCCCTGACTGGCGTGGCTCTTCAGGGCGTCTGCTGATGGACTGGAAACGGACGACGCGTTCGTGCTGCGTCCGATTCCCAGACGGTCGGCCGTTTGGAGAGCGGATTTCGAACGCAGGTCTGAAGGGGTGAGCGAAGCGCAGGAGGATCTGCGTGAATGCGTGTTACCGCGACCGCGGCAGGGTGGACCGCGAGGTTCGGTGGCGCATCGCCACAGCCAGCTCAAGCGGGGGATTCAGCGCAGCGGCGTCGAGATCCCCTCTCGCAGTCGACGACGCTCAATGTCGCCGGGTGATCTGCCGGGTGGTTCCGAGGTCCTGCGTCAGCGCGTACTTCCTGATCTTCTGATACAGCGTGCTTTTTGCTATGCCTAGCTGGGCAGCTACCTGGGTCAGGTTGCCCCGGCTTTGCTGGATTGCAACGCGGATCGACTCGGCTTCTGCCATTTCCAGCGAGCGGACCTTCTGGAGCGCAAGCGAGGATTGCGCGGAGGGCGCCTTATCTCGCGCGCCAGCCGGAACGGCTGACGCGCCGATTTCGGGCGGCAAGTGGTCTACCGTAATTATCCCGTCCCCGGCCATAAGCACCGCGCCCTCGATCGCGTTGCGCAACTCGCGTACGTTGCCGGGCCATGCGTAGTTCAGCAGACATTCGTACGCGACATCGTCGAAGACGACATGGGTAACGTCGTAGCGTTGACGCGAGACGCGCACCCAATGCGTGATCATGTCGGGCAAGTCCGCCTTGCGTTCACGCAGGGGTGGTATCGAGATGTTCGTGACAGCCAGCCGGTAATACAAATCCATGCGGAATTTGCCATCGGCCACGTCGGCACGCAGGTCTCGATGCGTGGCAGCGATCAGGCGGAAGTTGACCTTACGAGGCGTGTTCTCGCCCAACCGATAGATCTCCCCTTCCTCCAGTACGCGCAGCAAATGCGGCTGGATGTCGAGCGGCATTTCGCCGATTTCGTCGAGGAACAGCGTGCCGTGACTGGCCGCTTCGATTTTCCCCGTCATGCCGGATTTGCGCGCGCCAGTGAATGCTCCTTCCGCATAACCGAACAGCTCACTGGTCAACAGGTCGCGGGACAAGCCGCCACAATTCAGGGCGACAAAGGGGCCGTCAGCCCTCCCGCTCGCCTGATGGATGCCTTGCGCAAACAACTCCTTGCCGACGCCCGTCTCGCCGACAAGCAGCACCGCGACCGTGGCTTTGGCAAGCTGCTGCGCTTTCTGGACAGCCGCAAGCAGTGCGGGACTCGTGCCGACGATACGGGAGAACGCCAGCGTGGGCGCGGCTTCAGCGGTCGGCACCGCGTCAGGCAGCACAGCGGCGCGCCGGCTAGCAGCCGGGGCGATCAGTATGAAGCCGAGTGTATCGCCGTCTTCCTTGACTCGCTCGATTCGTGCGACGCGCAGCCACGCCGGTGATTGCGGCGACATGGCGCCATCGGCAATCTTCGCGATGTCGGGGATGGGAAAAGCGCCTTCCAGTGCGCCTGACAGACCGAGACGAGCAAATGCGGCTGGCGCCTGCGGGTTGGCTTTGACAAGCCGTCCGCACTCGTCCACCACCACGACGCCATCCGCACGCCCGGAACAATAGGCCATGCACCGCTCCATCAGGCGCAGGCGTCGCTCCATGGCGAACCTGGCGAGCCGGCTCTCGATACGCCCTGCCATTGAGACGATGAACGCCAGACTATGCTGGCTGTAGGTTTGCGCCAGCCCCGAGACGTCCAGCACGCCGAGTACCCGGCCATCCAGCGGATCGCGGACCACCGTGGCGGAGCAGGTCCACTGCTTGATGCCTGCGCAGAAATGCTCGGAACCATGGATCTGCACCGGTTGCTGCAAAGCGAGGGCCGTGCCGATCGCATTGGTGCCGCAACTGAGTTCTGTCCAGTTGCAACCGGGTATCAAGCGGACTTCGCCTGCCGGCTCAACGATGCGCGTATCGCCAGCCAGGTCGAGGATCATGCCGTCGGGATCGGCGAGCAGCAGGATGGTTCCCGTCTGCGAAAGGAACTCGCGTGTCTGCTGGATAAGCGGCACGCTGGCATGCATCAGGCGGTCGTTCCTGGCTCGCAGGTCGAACAGACGCCCTTCTTCCAGAGGCGGAGGCGCAGAAGTCGTACCGGGGTCCACGCTTGCGTCCAGGCAGCGGCGCCAGGAATCGTCTACCACCCCACGCAGGGCACCATCGGCTGACTTGTCACCTTGAATCAAACGTTCCCACGCCGCCATGACACTAGCGTCGCGATCCGGACTGGAGAACCAGTCCATTGGCGTACCTGTCTCTTTCATGCCGTCTCCGTATGAGCATGACTATCTCGCCTGACCAGCGGGCTCACCCTGCCTTATGGTGTTTTTCTTTTTTTGGTCGCGAAGCGCGATTGGCCCGGTTGATATCCCGACGCCTCCGGTGCGCGGCGGTGAGCGCTGGGACGGCCTCGATGGCTCGAGCGTAGTGTTTTCGAACGCTTCGTTTTCCGATGCAGGCCGATGCGCTATCGGACCCGTCGCTCAGGCCATTCCTGACGCCGTGGCCGCTCTCATCAGCGCTCTGTCACGACGCAGTCGCCATGCCGACACGGGCCTCCGTACAAATTCTATCCCTGAAATACAGGACCGTCCGGAAATCGAACGATTTGTGCAACTGGTGCCCGTTTGAGCGGCAGCCTTACAGAACAAATATGCATCGAATCAATAACTTACTAACGAATCGGAGATGCTGGCATAACCCATGCGATTAACTGGGCGGAGGCGGGCCGCAATGGTCGTTTCCGGGTTCGGTCCGGTAGCCGAAGCAGCGGTTGACGGAGCACTTGACGACAATCAGGTTGAAGGAGAAGGCGATGAACACCGGTCAGATGTCCTTGCGTTTGCTGGTCGACAAATGGTTGGCGCCGACCCCGGCGATGCCTGTTCGTGTCACACGCTTCAGCCGCACGAGCTCGAACCACAGACGCTATGTACGCGTCGAGGCATTGCGTCCGACCGGCTTGCTGGCCATTCTTTTCTTCAGGCACGACGACGGCTCGTGGTGTGTATTCCCGCCCAGCATCGAAAGTGAACGGCCAGCCATGAGGTTGTATTAGTCTGGATAACGAACTGATCCATCGCACTCCCAAGGCAAGGCTCCCACAAGGCCGCGCCCTGGGAGAGCCAGGCTTGCCGTTCTTCCGCTTGGTCAGCACGCTGTAACGCTGTAAGCGCAGCGCTGAAAGCCTTAATCCCAGGAAATCTTTTGTGTCGCAACGGCGCAAAAGGGCTGACACCTGGGGCCGCGCCGGAATAGCCGCTCTTCCGACTGCCATTTCGTTGCCGATGCGGTCCTTTCGGTCGAGCAAGCGGCCGCATATCCCTGCCCACCCAGGAATTCAAGAAAAAACATTTACATAGATCAGAAATCGAGATATCGAGATTTTCTGTAACCCCACAATAGTCCGAGAAAATTATTTTCTCGAATTAAACAGAACTCATCCTTTAGACAGTCAAATAACATGACGCAAACAAATCCGATTTTAGAAAAACTAAACACGAGACTCAAATCAAATCGTTTGTGCGCCAACACCGCCGACGCTACTCTGCCCTGCAATGATCTCCGGCAAACATCGCGCTTTGAAGCTGATTTTGCCACCCCCTTTCATTTCATGCATTCGACAGAGGAAATTCAGAATGAGTTTGGCGCACATCGAATCTCGACCAGGCAAGATATCCGAAGTTCAGCTCGGAGAATCCGATATTTCGATCGAGCAATTCATTGCCGTAGCCCGACATGGCGCACAGATAAAGTTTTCCCCTGTCTATCGCGAGCGCGTGTTGAATTCGCGCCGCCTGGTCGATCTTTTTCTGAGCCAGAACCGGCTTGTCTATGGCGTGACGTCTGGCTTTGGCGCAAATTCGACACGCGTCATCAGCCCGGACGACGCCGAGCAGCTTCAGCGAAATATCGTGCGCTCCCATGCCGTCTCGGTCGGCGAACCGCTGCCTCGTGAAGTTGTCCGAGCCACGCTCCTGATGATGCTGATCAGCCTCGGCAAGGGTTATTCCGGCGTAAGCCTCGAATTGCTGCAGCAAATCGCCGGGCTGCTGAACAACGACATCACCCCGTTCGCGCCGGGCGACGGATCGGTCGGTTATCTCGCGCCCGAGGCACATATGGCGCTCGTGCTGATCGGCGAAGGAGAAGCTTTCTGCCGCGGTGAACGCATGAGTGGCGCCGAAGCATTGGAGCGAGCGGGGCTGAAGCCGCACTCGCTGCGCTGCAAGGAGGGGCTTTCGCTCACCAACGGCACCACGTCAGTGACCGCGATCGGGATGCTGGCGCTTTACAACGCCATCGAACTTTCGAAAGTTGCGGACATTGCCGCATCGATGTCCCTGCAGCCGCTCAAGGCCACCACGCGCTCGCTGGATGCCCGATATCACTCCGTCAAGAAACATGTCGATCAGAGGAACACGGCCGACAACATCCGTCGGCTGCTGGCCGGAAGTGCGCTGTGCGATCGCTTTGCCGATTACCGACTGCAAGACGCCTACAGCCTTCGCGGCATTGCTCAGGTACATGGGGCGTCCAGGCGGGCGATCAAGGACGCGTACGACGCGATTCTCGATGAAGTGGGGTCGTGCGGCGACAACCCTGTCATCCATCCCGACGGCGAGGATGGTACCGCGATATCCGGTGCCAACTTCGACGGTACGTTCGTCGGCATCGCGTGCGATCTCCTCTGCATCGCCATGACCACGCTCGCGAAGATCTCGGAGCGCAGGACGGACCGCCTCGTCAACCCGTACTTCAGCGAACTACCCGCGTTCCTCGCGAAGGATCCCGGGCTGAACAGCGGTTACATGATCATTCAGTACACGGCGGCCGGATTGCTGGGCGAGATGCGCACGCTCGCTCAACCAGCAAGCGTCGACAGCGTGCCGACGAGCGGCAACCAGGAAGACCCCGTGAGCTTCGCCTATCACGCGGCACGAAAAGCCTACGCAACTTCGCAGAAGTTGCAGCACGTGCTGGCGATCGAGCTGCTCACCGCCGCCCAGGCGCTGGACTTCTTCGATCCGGCCGACGCATCACCGGCAACCGCGGCGGTGTATGCGCGAATTCGACAGGTTGCCCCGACTGCAGAAGGCGATCGGTTTTTCTATCCGGACATGATGGGAGTCCACCGGCTCGTCGAACAGGGCGACTTGCTGAGCATCGTGGAAAACATCGCCGGCACATTGCACAGCTGAAGCCGGTAGCGCGCGCAATCCCGCGGAGTGTGACGATCCGGGTATTTCCAATCTAGGCACGACCTTGATTCGACACTATGGAGGTGTAATGTGAATACGATTTCCACAAAAATCCTGAAGGCTTCTCTCGTCACCTTTCTCGGCGCGCTGGCACTGGCAGGAAACGGCGCTCAAGCAAAGGAATGGAAGACCGTGAAGGTTGCCCTGGAAGGCAGTTATGCTCCGTGGAATCTGACCTTGCCGAACGGAAAAATCTCGGGATTCGAACCGGAATTAATCGACAATCTGTGCAAGCGGGTCAACCTGCAATGCGAAACAGTCGCCCAGGACTTTGACGGCCTCATTACCGGCCTGCAGGCCGGCAAATTCGATGTTGTGATGGATGCCCTTGCAATCACACCAGAACGTCAACAGGTCATTGCCTTCTCCAGGCCCTACGCTGCAACGCCGGCCGCATTCGCGGCGGTAGATGGGCATGGATTGGCGAACACGACAGGAACAATCTCTTTCCTCAAGCTGACTGGCGACCCCAAAATCGACGGACCCGTGATCACCCCGCTGCGCGATCAACTGAGAGGGAAATCGATCGGCATTCAATCCGGCACGGTGTACACCAGGTTCATCACAGACAACTTCAAGGACATCACTTCCGTACGCCTCTACAAGACCTCGGCCGAACGTGACCTCGACCTGGTCAACGGACGCGTCGACATAGCCTTCGACGACGTAACCTACTACGCCGGAATCGCCGACAACAAGGAGACCGCCCGAATCCGGATCGCCGGACCAACGATCGGTGGTGCGGTTTGGGGGCCGGGAGAAGGTCTTGGGTTTCGCAAACAGGATACGGATCTGAAAGCAAAATTTGATGCAGCCATCACGGCAGCACTTTCAGACGGGACCGTGAAGCGGTTGTCGGAAAAGTGGTTCAAAACCGACGTGCAACCGTAATCGTGCGGCATTGCAGGAAGCCGTTGCGCGTCGAGGCGGAGATCAGTCTTTGCTAGACTGGCTTCACGATGGCATTTGCCAGGTCAACGACATGAACCGCCTTCCTCCTCTTCGAGCCTTGCAGATATTCGATGCCGTCATTCGTTACGGGGGCGTCGTGGCCGCCGCAGAAGCGCTTCACGTGACGCCCGGTGCGATTAGTCAGCAGATTCGCGTCCTTGAAGACTTTCTCGGGGTCGCGCTTTTCGAGCGGGAAAACACGGGCCTGCGACCGACCCCGCTCTGCGAGCTGTACCACTCGCACATCTCCCGGGGATTCGAGTGCTTTCATAGCGCCCAGGCGGCGCTCAAGGCGCAGACGGGCCGCCGACTCACCCTGATGACATTTCCGTCAGTCGCGACCCATTGGCTTGCCTCCAGATTGGACACGTGGCACACCATCTGTCCTCACGTGCAGGTCCATGTCGAGGTCGTCGACCACGAAACCAGTATCGGCGCGAGAAGTGCCGACGTCCGGCTAACGTATGGGGCACTACCGAATGACGGAACGCCCTATCACGTCGTCTTTACGGACAGGGTTGCACCCGTGTTTGCACCCTCGCTGTTGCAGGCGGAAAAACCAGTCTCGCAACCGGCGGATATCTTGCGCTACCCGCTGATTCACGTCGAGTGGGGATGGGCAAACTTGTCACCACCAACGTGGGGACACTGGTTGCATGCGGTTGGCGTGCCTCTGCCCGAGGTGCTGGCGCCACTCACTTACTCCGTTTCCGGCATGGCAATCGATGCGGCAATTCGGGGAAGAGGCATTTCGTTGGGACAGGGCTTTTTTGCCATTGATAGCATCAAGCGACACGAACTTGTCGCGCCGTTCAAGGTCGCCCTACCCATGCCGTTCCCATACTTCATTTGCTGGAAGCGAACTGCGGCAGACTCCCCTGCAACCAGGCAATTTCTCGACTGGCTAATTGAGGAAGCTGAGCAGACGGGACGCGACATAAAAGCCATGTTTGGCGACTGAGGCGCGCAAGTCACCGGCCTTTGCGGTCATCCGCACCCCACCAGATTCCATGCTCAACGAACGGCTGCTTACGCGCGAAGCCTGGGACCGGAGTCGACCCCATGCCGTCATTCAGGTCGACGCGACGGCAACGGCCGTTCTCCAGGCTTTCTGAAGAAGGGTTAACCCCCTAATTCGTATCTAAAAGCACCGAACTAGCGCCGTTCGAGCTTCAACGCCTTCGCATAGCCCGTCAGCTCGAGGTAGCCGCGGCCGACCGGTTGTCCATTGCGGGACAGATTCACCGCCCCTTCCCAGTACACCGCGCCCGTCGATTCGCGCGAATCGAGTTCCTGATCGTCGAGCAGCGGCGTAAGTTGCCAATGCAGGTCGCCGGTTTTGACCGTCGTCGCGACGGGATACAGTGTATTCGTGCGCGGCGACCGCCATTGCCGGATGGGCGTGAAATCGACTTCACCGGGGCCGTATTGCGTCACCCGTCCGTCGGCGCGGCGCAGTGCTGCATGCGCCCACACCGCATGGCCGTCGACGCCGCGCACCTTGAACGCCATCAGCGCCGAGCCGTCCGCGAGGTTCGCGCCGAGCCAGTCCCAGCCGGACGCGTCGGCGGCGAGCAGCGTGCTCGACCATTCGTGATCGAGCCATGCCGAGCCGGTGACGGGTGTAGCCGAGGCCGCGCGGCCGCCGCTCGTAGCAGGCCGCGTCACGCTGCCGCCGACGCGCAATTGCGGCTCGCTGTAGTAGTTGCTGGCCTGCTCGGGCAGCGGACCTTTGCGCGAATAGCCGCGCTCGCCCTGGAGCAGCGGCGGTTGCGTCGGCGTGAGCGTCAGATGCAGCGCGAAGTCGGCGGCATCGACGCTCACGTCGTAGTGGCCGTCGGGCGCGCGCACCATGCGCCATTCCTCGAGGCGCACGTCGGTGTTGTCCGGCTTCGCAGACGCAAGACCGAAACCTTGCCGCGCGATCTTCTGGTCATGCACGAGGCGCCCGAACGCCGGATCGCTCAGCGCGGCGTGCGCAATGATCAGCTGCGTCGGCGCGAACGCACTCGGGTCGGCCGAACTGTGGCCCGTCGCCGAACGAAAGAACGTGATCTGGAAGCCGAGCGGCTTGTGATCGGGCATGTCGAGCCAGCCCGTCGCGTACCACCACTCGGTGCGATACGCCGGATGCGCGCCGCTGTCCTGCGGGAACGTCACGGGCCGGTCCGGCGACACGGCAGCGAATTCGTGCTCGGCGCCGGGCGAGGACAGCGCGAACAGCGTGCACAGGGCAAACGATGAGACCAGCACGAGCCTGCGTGCAATCCGCATCCGCATCCGCATCGGCATCACCAGTCCTCCCTGACGGCGCGCACGGCATCGATCGACACCGCGCGGCGGCCCGCCGCCACCGCCGTCGTACATGACGACGCGAGCATCACGAGCGCAATCACCGACAGCAGCGCCCACGGAATATGCAGCGACATGCTCCAGTGGAACGATTGAGGATTGACGACGAACACGAGAATCAGGCTGATCGCGAAACCGAGCGCGCAGCCCATCGCGATGCCGAGCGCGGTCAACAGACCGCCTTCGGCGGCGAGCAGCGCGAGGATCTGGCCGCGCGTCACGCCGACGTGCCGCAGCATCCCGAACTCGCGCGAACGCGACAGGGTCTGCGCGGAGAACGTCGCGGCGACGCCGAACAGCCCGATCACGATCGCCACTGCTTCGAGCAGATACGTGACGGCAAAGCTGCGATCGAAGATCGTCAGCGTGCGGGCGCGGATGTCGCCGGGTTGCGAGAAGTCGAGCGCCGCGGCGAACGGCAGCGCGCGCAAGGCGGGAATCGCCTGTTCGGCGCGCACGCCGTGTTCGAGCGTCAGTGCGGCGTCGGTGGCGTTCGTGTCGCCCGTCAACTGGCGATAGTCGGCGAGACGGATTTGCAGCGCGCCTGTCTGCCGCACGTAGTCGCGCCATACACCCGCGACGACGAACGTGTGGCCGTGCTCGCCGAGCGGCAGCGAGAGCCGCTGGCCGACACGGTAGCCATATAGATCGACCATCGCTTCCGATGCCCACACCGGTGTTTCGTCCCGACGCCAGGCAGTGGGCGTCAAGGTTGCGCCCGTCAGTTGCAGGTTCGCGCCGGGATCGGTCGCGTCGATTTCACGCGCGAGCAGCGCGACGGGCGGACGCGACGGATCGAGCGTCAATTGCGATGTGCGCGCGAATGCCGCGTGTCTGATGCCGGGCGTCGCGGCGATCAGCGCCTGCTGGTCGGGCCGCAAGCCGCCGGTGTCGCCGTTCGGCGCGACGCGCACGTAGACGTCGGCGGACAGCAGATGTGCGAGCCATTCCTCGACCGACACGCGAAAGCTCGACACCATGATCGCCATCGCGACGATCAGCGTGAAACTCGACAGCACGCCGCCCATCGCAATCGACACCTGGCCCGGCGCGTTCGCGAGCCGCGCGAGCGCGAGCGTCATCACGGGTGCGCCCGCGCGAGATGTGCGCGTGCGGCTGAACGTGCGGAACAGCATCGACGTCAAGCGCGGCATCAACGCAATCCCGCCGATCAACAGCAACGCGACGGCGAGATACCCGGCAATCGGCGTATCGAAGACAGGCGGCGCCTGCGTCAACGCCGCCGCGAGCGCGATGCAGACCAACGCGGGCCACGTTGTCGCGAGCCGCCCGAGCGCGCTCTCTTCGCCGCCTGCCTTCAATGCGGGGGCAGGGTGCGCGCGCGCCGCTTCGAGCGCGGGAACGAGACTGCCGAGCAGCGACACGCCGATGCCGAGCGCGAGAAATATCGCGCTCGCAACCGGCTCGAAGCCGACCGTCGGCTGCACGCCGGGAAAGTAACCGCCGCCGAGATCGCTGCCGAAAAAGCGCAGCACGACCGACGCCATCGCGAAGCCGACCGCGATGCCTGCCACTGCACCGAGCGTGCCGAGCAACGCGCCTTCGAGCAGGATCTGCCGCAGCAACTGCGCGCGCGTGATGCCAAGCACGCGCAGCATCGCGAATTGCGCGCGACGCCGCACGACGCCCAGCGCCTGCGTCGAAAACACGAGGAACGCGCCGGTGAAGAGCGCGACGAGCGCGAGCACGTTCATGTTGATCCGGTACGCACGCGAGAGCCGATCCGTGCGGCTTTCGACGTCGCGCATTTCGGACACCACGAAGCGGTTGCCGAGCTGTTCTTGCAGCGTGCGCCGAAAGCGTTCGCGATCGACGCCGCGCGCGAGTTGCAGATCGACGCGCGACAGCTTGCCGACACGTCCAAAACGCCACTGCGCGGCGGCGATGTCCATTACCGCGATCCGTTGGCCGGGGCGCGTGCGCACAATGCCGCCCGCCACGCGCAAGCGCACGATCGACGTGCCGCTGCGCAGCGCAACCGGATCGCCGACATGCACGCCGAGCCATTCCTGCGCAGCCGACGACAGGAAGATCGCATCGTCGGCGAGCGTATCGAAGGGCCGTTGACTGTCCGGCACGCCCGTCAGGTCTGGCGCGATGCGGCTCGCTCTGAACACGTCGATGCCAAGCACCTTGAGCGGCGCGTTGCGGTCGGGCACGGTCACGTCGAGTTCGAGCACAGGGCTGGCGAGAGCGACACCCGCATGCGTCGCCAGTGGCGGCCAGGCGCTGTCCTCGAACGTGGGCTGCGCGCTGCGCACCTGCAGATCGGCTTCGCCCGACAGGCTGCGCGTCGCCGCCGAAAACTCGTTGAAGGCCGCGCTGTTGATCAGCTGCACGGCATAGCCGAGCGCGACGCCGAGCGCGATCGTCGCGATCGCAATCAGCGCGCGGCCTTTGTGGCTGCGCCATTCGGCGGCAAGCAGCCAGCGCGTGAGCGTGCGCAGTCCGTGCGTGTGCGCGCCTCGCCGGCTTGCGACGTCACTCATGCGAAGGACGCAACGCGTGCGAGGACGAAAAATCGGCGGCGTGCAACTTGCCGTCGCTCAGAATGAGGACGCGGTCTGCGACGGCTGCCGCCGCTTCCGAATGCGTGACCATCATCGTCGCCGCGCCATTCGTCCTGGTTTCGGCGCGCAGCAGCGCGAGCACTTCATACGCGGTATCGGGGTCGAGATTGCCGGTGGGTTCGTCGGCGAGAATCAACGTCGGCTGGTGGACGAGGGCGCGTGCGATCGCGACACGCAGCAATTCGCCGCCCGACAGCTGACGCGGCAGGTCGTCGCCGCGTCCTTCGAGGCCGACGGCCGCCAGCATGTCCAATGCGCGCGCCGGCGCAATGCCGTTCAGCAGCAGCGGCAGCGCGACGTTCTGCGTGAGCGTCAGATGCGGCAGCACATGAAACGCCTGAAACACAAAGCCGAGCTTCTGACGCCGGAGACGCGTGGCCGCGTCGTCATCGAGACTGGAAACCGGCAAGCCGTCAATCAGCACGTCGCCGCTATCGGCATGATCGAGGCCCGCGATCAGGTTCAGCAGCGTCGATTTTCCGACGCCCGAATCACCCATGATCGCGACAAATTCGCCCGCGCCGAGTGCGAAATCGAGGTGGTCGAGCACGACGCGTTTTGCATCATATGTTTTACTCAACGCGCGGCATTCGAGCGCGGGCAGGACATGACTGTCGGAAGGCTGCATGGGTCTCCGGCTAAGCGGCATGGATGCGTGAGAGCGTTCGCATCATCCGTGCTGCACGCGTGAACGCCCGCCGATCGCCGCAGTATAGGCGGGATTTACGTCGCGAGGATTGGGCCGCGCTAGCGCTTCAGTTCGAAGATGCTCTCGATCTCGACGGGAATGCCCATCGGCAGCGTCGCCATGCCGAGCGCGCTGCGTGCGGGCAGTTTCTCTGCGCCGAACACATCGAGCAGCAGGCCGTTCGCACCGTCCGCGACTTTGGGATGCTGCGTAAAGGACGAGACGGCGGCGTTGCTGCGCGCCGGGCTCAACGAGAATCACGCGCGGCTCATCACCGAGCTCTACGACGCGCAGAACGAGGGACGAATCGATGTCGAAGTGGGCAACAGCGAGCGGCGTTTCGGTGAGACCGAGCTGGTCGAAGTGTTTGCCTCTTTGAGGGCTGCGCTCAACGCAAGCTGATCGTGAATCGATTTCAAGGGAGACACCCGATCGGCCGTGATTGAGGCAACCGGGCCTTTCGACCCTGAGTGCTATTTCTTTTGCTGCACCCTTGCTTTGCGGACATCCGTTGCCGTGTCCGCAAACAGAACGATCACTACTCCGCGCAGCCAGCGATTGCCTTCGTCCTGCTGGACTCGTGTGTGCCAGAGCAGATGAATCGGCGCGGCGGGCAGCGCCATGGGCAACGCGCGCAGGCTGAGCGAGAAAGGTGTTGCCAGTTGCAGGGCAAGTCGCTCCGGCACCGTGGCGATAAGATTGGTGCGTTGCAGGATGTAGCCCACGCTCATGAAGCGACCGGAGTCCGGCCATCACGAGCCATTGGGTGCGAGTCGCATCCGGCACGGTTGAGCCGCTCCGCGAAGCTGCGGATGTGCGTCGAACTCATGCAGGAATATTTCGCGCGCGTGGCGCGAGGCGTCATATAGCCGTAGCTCAGGCGGCAACAGGCGTGTGGTGTTCCCGCTTGCCGGCATGGTGCTTGACGGTCTGCCGGTGCGCGCCGGACGCCGAATCTGTCCGGTACGATGCGAACCGCACCTTGACGCGATGCGAACGCGCGAGCATCGAATGGTGATGATGCGGCCGAGCGCTTGCGTAATAGGGCGGCTCGACGACCGGCGTTTCGTCGCCGTTCAGCCATCGGCGTATCGTGACGAGATCGGTGGAGCGGCCCCATGATGTTTGCGAGCCGAGCAGCGCAATCATCACCTGGCCATTCGGCATGTTCGCATCGACCACGATGCAGCGCCCCGCCTCGCGGATGTAGCCGGTCTTTGCGACCAGAACGTCCCAATCGGCTGCGCGGACTATCGGGTCGGTGTTGTGATAGAACCTCGTCCTCGTGCCGATCTCCTCTTCATAGCGGGGAAGCGTCGTGTATTCGCTGATCAACGGATAGTGCGCCGCGGCTTCCGCCATCTTCGCGACGTCGCGTGCCGTCGAGAGATTGTCCGGCGAGAGCCCGGTTGGATCGTCGAAGTGCGTATTGGCCATATGCAGCGCGTGCGCCTTTTCGTTCATCTTCTGGATGAACGCAGGCTGGCCGCCCGGGAACGCACGCGATAGCGCGGACGCCGCGCGGTTCTCGGACGACATGAGCGCAAGGCGCAGCATCTCTCCCCGTTCGAGTGACGCACCGATCGGGATGCGGGACCCCGAGTGCTTGAGCCGATCGATGTCGTCATCGTCGACGGTCACCGTGTCTCCCAACGACTGGGCGCTGTCCAGCACGACCATCGCCGTCATCAGCTTGGTGAGCGACGCGATCGGCTGGACGTCGTCGGCGTTCTTTTCCAGCAGGACTTCGCCGCGCCCGACGTCGTAAACGATTGCGCTACGTGAATAGAGGAATGGCGTTTCGGCCCACGCGACGAACGGCGCAGAGGCGAGCAGTAGCGCGCTGAGGAAGTTCTTCATGGCGTTCACACCTTGGGACAGCAATCAGGTGATGGCGGGTCCAACGTGCAGGATTGTCCCCAACAACTCAACTGTAGTTGCTCATTGCAGGGATGAGTGTGTGAAAGAGGAAGGAATTTTTTGTCCCTGGAAGACCAACGATGAGGCCTGACGCTGGTCCGGCGAAGCCTGCTGAAATAGCGGACGGATGTCCGCGCTCTCGGGGCCGATCCAATCAATGGCCTCGAACGCGCTTGGGCCACCTACCGGTTCAGGAAAACCGCTCCCTGGCATGTGCGATATACGCCACCTCCCGTCTGGGAGCGCTTTGCTCGGCTTCGAGCAGCGCAATTTCAGCCCGTGACACATCAAACAGCGCCTTGACGGCGGCCCCCCACTTCATCGTCACGATCCGGCCGTGGTCGTCAGGAAGGCCTCAAGCGTCCCACGTTCGGATTTGATCCGATGCAGTCTAATGTCCGCCTGGCAGCGCCGTCAATTCATCCTCGCCGACGCCCGGCGAAGGTGAATCCTTCGCGATCGTGGCCGTCCACTTCCGCAAACGGGCTAGCGCGGCCCGTGCTGCTGGATCCTGTCCGAAGTTCAGGATCTCTTCCCAAGGCGTGTCTGCGTTCGGTTCGGGCAAGGTGTTCAGGATCATTCGGATCACCGTCGAAGGGCCCGACTCAACGGGTGAGTCCTCCACACCGGTCGCAACGCGGCGAACGTTCCCAATGGCACGCTCTCCGGCGTACGCTTCGTCCAACGGCTCGACACCGCTGGCGGTATGCCACTAACTGCTTCCTGCCCCGCCGGGCACGCGATGGCGCGCTTTCCGTATTTCGCGCGATACGTGTTTTTTAAGTGATCGGCAGAATCTCTCGCGCCTGCCAGAGCTGTTCGCGCGAAGCGCGAAACAGTTCCACGGACCGGACGTGGGCACCGGACCGCTGCCCGACAAGTCGATCTTGCGACGACGGGCTGCAGTCGACCCGTTGCCGCCCTTCGACCCCGCGCGACCTCAGGGGCAGGTTTCAAGGTGAAACGGTCATTCGTGCAGTCGCGTCGGCCGGCAAGTGCTCGGCCACTGCGGTCGGTTGCGGATTACGATCAAGGGCCCTTGGCACTCGTGCTGTTTAATATGATCTTGGGCGCTCGCCGTCGCAATGTGATGGCAGCCGCCACGCTCATCCGCCCAGCGCAATGATCACCATGGTCAGCGCGACGCCGAGGGCCACCATCGCGAATCCCGCTATCCATCCGCCGAATCCGGCATGGCGGCCCAGCGCGATGCCTGCACAGAACAACATTGCCAGCGTAAGCACACGCGAAACAATCAAGGCAGTTGAGGTGTCCTTGAACAGGACGAACGGCAATGCAACCGGGAAGGTCGAGCAGACTACGATGACAAAAATTCCCATCGCGCCGATAAAATCATCGAGCACTAGCCGCGGACGATTGGGCAGGGTCGTCATGGCGACAATACGCGCCCGAATAAGCTCAAGTTCTGTATCGACAACCAGACTTTTCATCAACTTCGGCAACGCGTCGCGGAGCGCGCTAACTCCGGCGGCCGCGTCCGGTTCGTTTTTAACAGTCAGCGCAAGCGTGAGCCGCCTGCCGCGATTCGTAAGGGTGCGTACGAGAAACATTACAGCATCGGCGAGCCCCCACGCGAGATTGCAGCCAAGTGCCGTGTACAGCATTTTTCGTCCGGCATCTTCTCCGGCCGTGGCGGCCGACACAGCTCCCACGAAAGTCAGCGCCATGAACAAGCCGAAGCAAAATTCCGAAACCCGATCGATGGTATCGAGGACTGGCTCGCGCGTTTCGACATCTTCCTGATGCGTCAAACCGGTAGCGTGCATGAGCCCCCCTATCGCAGTTAGCACATGATCATGCTCATTACCGCCGAGCCGGCACGCATGGTTCAACACCAGGTCCCCGGCGAATGTCGCGGGATCAGGCGTGACCTTCTTGCGCCGATCGGGGCGCAACCGCACCTGGGAGGTGCCTCGGCGCGCCACGTTTGTCAGTATGGTCCGGCGCGATGGTCAACGGGCCGAGAGCCTCTGGGCGTGGTCGCGACAGTCATCGGATTGGCTGATTCGAGAGTAGATTCATTCAGCGTACGGCGCTCCACATGATCACATGTATTGGTCCAAAGTCGTATTGCCGCTTTTCGGGCTGGCGCCTAGATTATGAAAGGATCTCCAGAAATTACCGTAGGTCAGCGTGCGCATGGAGACACAGGAATGGCGAAGACCGAGGCAAAAAAAGACCGGCCCCCGGAAGACGAGCCGTTGTCGTACAAGGAGTACCGGAAGGAGTTGCTCCGGCTGCACGTTGAACTGGTCAAGCTCCAGGAATGGGTGGTGCAAACGGGCAGCAAGGTCTGCATTGTCTTCGAGGGACGCGATGGTGCAGGCAAGGGTGGCACCATCAAGGCGATTACCGAGCGCGTGAGCCCGCGCATATTCCGCGTGGTTGCGCTGCCTGCGCCATCCGAACGCGAGAAGAGCCAGATGTACGTGCAACGCTACCTACCGCATTTGCCGGCTGCAGGAGAAGTGGTGATCTTCGACCGCAGTTGGTACAACCGTGCGGGAGTCGAGCGGGTCATGGGTTTCTGCACCGAGGACGATGTCGCGCATTTCTTGAGGGCGGTGCCGCTGATCGAGCAGGCAATCATCGATTCCGGCGTCATTCTGCTCAAATACTGGCTGGAAGTCAGTCAGGAGGAGCAGGCCCGCCGCCTCGAGGCGCGCATCCACGACGGGCGCAAGGTTTGGAAACTGTCCGAAATGGATCTGAAGTCCTATAGCCAGTGGTATGACTATTCGCGTGCGCGCGACGCGATGTTCAGGGCGTCCGACACCACGATTGCCCCGTGGTTCGTGGCAAATTCGAACGACAAACGACGTGCGCGGCTCAATATCATCAGCGATCTGCTCGACAAGATCCCCTATGAAGCCATGCCGCGCAAAAAAGTGACCTTGCCCAAGCGGCAAAAGCCAGACGGCTATGAGGAGCCGGACTATCCGTTTAAATACATAGCCGAGAGGTTCTGAGCTCAGCGGATCACTGCGGATGAAGGCCGTCACCACGCCATTGCGACACGGAATCCGCATCAGGGCATGCAGCCATGCAACACGAACCCGTCAGCAGAGACAATTCCATCGCAACGCTCATCAGCGCCGGAGATGTCGCGCCAGATTCGTTCGCACGACAGCGCCGGGCCGCGGGAGGCCTTCCAATGCAGTTCGGCTGACGCGCGCCATCCTTGATGACATCGCCTTCGGACGGCGCGTTTCACAACTGTCGTGGACAACGCTCATGTTCTGCTCACGCTCCGTAGCCAGATCGCGCGAAAACCTTCATCCGGCAGCGTGCGCGAAAACAGGTGCCTTAACTCTCGGCCATGATCCATGAAGCCAGAACGTCCTCCCCGTCAAAGAAAACTCGGTAGCCAGCAGGGTCGCCGTGCACGGCGGCTTTCAGCGGGCGGCGTCCGCATGCCTTTGCCCGAGTGGCTTAGCGATTTCAGGCAGGAGTGGGCCCGGCCCGATATCATCGCCGGGCTGACCGTGGCCGCAGTCGTTATCCCGAAGGCGCTCGCCTATGCGACTATCGCCGGCCTGCCGGTTCAGGTCGGGCTGTACACGGCCTTTACACCCATGCTGATCTACGCCTTGCTGGGAACTTCGCGCGTGCTCAGCGTAAGTACGACGACAACGATCGCAATCCTGGTCGCGGCGGCGCTCGACGGTGTGGCGTCCGCGAATGATACGGCCAATCTGCTGACGGCTTCGGCGACGCTGACATGCCTGGTAGGGGGGATCCTGATCGTAGCGAGACTGCTGCGGCTGGGCTTTGTCGCGAATTTCATTTCCGAACCGGTGCTGGTTGGCTTCAAGGCAGGCATTGGGATTGTCATTGTCGTGGACCAGGTGCCGAAACTGCTCGGCATCCATTTTCACAAAGGCTCGTTCTTTCACAACCTGTTCGCCATCGCGCAGGGGATTCCGCAAGCGTCATGGGCAACCGTGGCTGTAGGCGCGGTCATGATCGGGCTGCTGGTCGCCATGGAACGTTTACTCCCCCGTGCTCCCGCACCCTTAATCGCGGTGGCGGCCGGGATTGCCGGCGTGAGCCTGTTCGGCCTGTCGGCGTACGGGGTGGCGACGGTGGGCCATGTCCCGACGGGACTGCCTGCCCTCACGCTGCCGGATCTTCAGATGATGATGGCGCTTTGGCCACCGGCGCTAGGCATCGCACTGATGAGCTTTACCGAAACCATCGCGGCCGGACGCGCGTTCGCGGAGAGTGGCGATCCGGTGCCGCAGCCGAACCGGGAGTTGCTGGCAACGGGGCTGGCGAATCTTGGCGGCGCGTTTCTCGGCGCCATGGCCGCTGGCGGGGGGACGACGCAGACCGCCGTGAACCGCCGCTCGGGCGCGCGATCACAACTGTCCGGGTTGGTTACCTCGATAGCCGCGCTCGGCACGATGCTGGTGCTGGCACCTCTCATCGGGCTGATGCCGGAAGCGACGCTGGCGGCGGTGGTCATCGTGTACTCGGTCGGGCTGATCCAACCGGCAGAGTTCCGGGAAATCCTCAAGATACGGCGCACGGAATTCATCTGGGCGCTCGTCGCGTTGGTCGGCGTGGTGCTGGTCGGTACCCTTCAGGGGATTGTCGTCGCCATCATTGTGTCGCTGGTGGCGCTCGCTCACCAAGTGTCAGATCCGCCGGTTCATGTCCTGGGCAGGAAGCCCGGTACGAATGTGTTCCGCCCGCAGTCGAGCGAGCACCCCGGGGATGAGACCTTCCCCGGCATGCTGATGCTGAGGCCGGAGGGGCGGATCTTCTTTGCCAATGCACAGCGCGTCGGCCAGAAGATAAGGCCGCTGATTGCCGCGGCGAAGCCGAAGGTGGTGGCGCTCGATCTTGCGGGAGTATTCGACTTCGAGTACACCGCATTGAAGATGCTGACAGAAGCGGAGAAGAAGTTGCGCGAGGAAGAGGGGGTAACGGTCTGGCTCGTTGGCGTAAATCCCGGCGTCCTTGCGATGGTCCGGCGCTCTCCCTTGGGAGAGACGCTTGGCCGCGACAGGATGTTCTTCAACATGGACATGGCGGTTGCCAAGTATCAGGCCAGTGAGGCAGGTGGCTGACGCCAAAAATGCATATTCAACGGAGCGAAGGGACCAGGCAGACGCTAAACGTCGAGATACGGCGCGCATTCGTAAATGACAGGAGCGCAAAATGGTGCACTTGATGTTGGGGAACATTGAACCTGGTACCTCTGACGACGAGATCCAGGAATTTTTGGTGAAATACGGATTCCCCCGGTACGATGAGATCGAGCACGTCCCTGGAGAAGGATCGCGGCCCGCGGTGGTGCTGACCTTCAATTCGCTCGATCCGGAGACTCTCGGGAAATTACAGCCGCGCATCCATGACCTCTTCTGGAAAAACCGGCGAGTCACCGCGAGGATCGCGAGGGAACGCTATAGGTGAGTCGAACCCGTGAGTGACCGTCCGTAATGGTCGATGACACGACGCGTGTGATTGACGGGCGAAGGTCCGCTGTCTGGGCGTAGCCGACGCTTGAGTGTCCGTCTGAGCGCGCGAGCGAACGGCTGGAGCTGGCCGGTTCATGCCTGACGTGGCCAACGCTGTACGACCCTAAACCGTCATCCGCGTAAGCATTAGTCAGGCATCCCGTTATGGTCACCGAGCGGTCTGGTCGGCCAGTCCGTCCAGCGGTCCGCGCGCGTAAGTTCGTGCGCTTTGTTGAGCGGATACCGGATACGGTTGTCATCGCGCGGACGTTCGCCGATCACCATCAGCCTGACTTCATCTTTGGTATTGTTGATGAAAGTGTGGCAGATGCCGGTGCCTGCCGGAAACGCAACTGAGTCGCCTTCAGCAACAGGATGCAGCACGCCGTCGATCCAGACATCGGGCCTGCCCTGAAGCACATAGACGAACTCCTGCTCGGTACTTTCGGCGTGCGGATATGAAGTGCGCCGACCCGGCAAAAGCCTCACATGATGAATGCCAATCCGCGTAATGCCCATCGCAGCGGAAAGCGGCGCGTCAAAGCCCATCGGCTCGGAATCGCCGCGATAGCAATGCGCATGGGGTTCTTCCAGTTCGGTCCAGTGTTTGATGAAATCCGGGCGGCGCATCGCTTGTTCTCCTTTAGGACGAGCAACGATGATAGCGGGTTGCCGGATATGGAGCAGTTCAACGAGCTGACCCGACAACTGTTCTTCTCGAACAACAACGTCAAGCGCTTCAAGACCCTGGTCAGCATGAGCCGGGGCAAGGTCGGCCTGACGGTGTCGGTCGACCTCGAAGACTAGCGGACAGCCCATCATCCGCCTCTCGCACCGCGTTACATCCGCACGATGTCCAGCAGTGCTTTCTTGCCGCCCTGGTATGAGAACACCGAAATGGCGCCGTGCTTCAGGTCGCCTTGCGCGTTGAAGCTCGTTTCACCGATCACGCCTTGATAGTCGGTCGACGGCATCGCGGCAAGCACCCTGGCGGCGTCGGTTGAATTCGCGCGCTTCATCGCGTCGACGATGATGTACACCGCGTCATAGGCGAACGGCGCATAGACCTGCAACGGCTGATGGAATCGCGCCTCGTACTTGCGCACGAACGCCGCGCCGCCCGGCATCTTTTCGAGCGCCATACCCGCCTCCGAGCAAATCACGTTGTCGGCAGCCGGGCCGGCCAGATTGGGCAGGTCGGTCGAGCACACCCCGTCGCCGCCGAGTATCTTTCCGCGTACGCCGAGTTGCCGCGCCTGTCTGGCGAAAGGGCCGCCCGTTGCGTCCATCCCACCGTACATGATGGCGTCCGGATTCTCGCCTTTGATCTTCGTGACGATCGCTCGGAAGTCGACGGCTTTATCATTCGTCGCGTCGTGCGACAGCACCCGCAGGCCCGCCGCCTTCGCCGCCTTCTCGAACTCGTTCGCCAGTCCCTGGCCATAAGCGGTCGAGTCATCCACGATCGCAACCGTCTTCACATGCAGACTGTTTGCCGCGTAGGCGGCGAGGGCCGGTCCCTGCTGGGCGTCGGTGGCGACCACCCGGTACGTGGTCTTGAAGCCCTGTTGAGTGTACGCAGGATTGGTCGCCGCCTGTGATATCTCGACAATCCCCCCATCGCTATAGATTCGCGATGCCGGGATCGACGTCCCCGAGTTCAGATGACCCACCACGCCGACAACCTTGTCGTCCGCGAGCTTTTGCGCCACCTGCGTAGCCGTGCGCGGATCACCGGCGTCGTCCTGCGGATCCAGTTGCAGCGTCACACGCTTGCCGCCGATCGACAGCCCCTTCGCGTTGATTTCCTCGACCGCAAGGCGCGCACCGTTCTCGCTATCCTTGCCGAGGTGCGCAATCGCTCCCGTCAGCGGACCCACGTGCCCAATCCGCACGACTTCGTCTGCGTTAGCCTTAAGCGTCATACTCAATAACGTCACGGCCACTGCAATGCGTGCCGCGGACTTCTGATTCATTTGCATGATTGTTTTTCCCAGGAACGTTTTACGCCATCTCGTGTTGTACGCCGGGCCGTTCAGGCTGCCGTCATGCAGGCAACGTCATGCGCCGGCGCTTGAACGTTGCGGCCCATTGCCACGCCATATAGATCTTTCGGATCGAGCGGCGCAGGGATCAACTCCAGCTCGGTGCCGATGTTCCGCCCGGACGAAGCCGCGCTGAGATAGCGCAGCGCCGAAAAATCCTCCAATGCAAAGCCCACCGAATCGAAAACCGTGACCTGTTCATCGGTTTCACGGCCTTTCTCGTCGCCGCGGACAATCTTCTGGAACTCTATGACAGGAAAGTCAGCGGACAATTGCTGGATATCGCCTTCGATACGCGTCTGAGGTTCGTATTCGACAATGACGCGCGCGCGACGCAGTATGTCCGCATGAAGCTCCGTCTTGCCCGGGCAGTCTCCGCCTACCGCATTGATATGCATGCCCGGTTCGATCATGTCCGGCGTGAGTATCGTTGCGTTCGTCTTGTCGGCCGTGACGGTGGTCACGATATCGGCGCCGCGCACGGCGTCCGCGGCGGAATTCGCCCTGACGACGCGCAAAGTCCTGAACGGCGCAAGGTTGCAGATGAGCTTGTCAGTCGCGGCCTCGTCGACATCGAACACGCGGATTTCTTCGATGCCCAGCATGTCGTGGAAAGCAAGCGCCTGAAATTCACTTTGCGCGCCGTTGCCGATCAGCGCCATCGAACGCGAATCGCGGCGGGCAATGAAGCGCGCAAAGAGCGCCGACGTCGCGGCCGTGCGTATTGCGGTCGTCAATGTCATTTCGCTCAGCAGCAACGGATAACCCGTATCGACATCGCACAGCACGCCGAACGCCATCACCGTCAGCAAGTCCGCCTTCGTATTCTTCGGATGGCCATTCACGTACTTGAACGAGTACAGTCGAGCATCAGAAGTCGGCATCAGCTCGATCACACCGTCCGTTGAGTGACTCGCCAGTCGCGCGGTCTTCTCGAAGGCATCCCAGCGCCGGTAGTCCTGCTCGATGTACGAAGCCATCGTCCTGATTACGTTGGCGATGCCGACCTCCGACACCAGTTTCGAAACATCCTTCACGTCTATGTATCGCGTCATGCCAGTTGCTCCTTTGTTAGCGGTCGACGCATGCATCGAACCGATTACGCGCGCCCTTCAAAACCGAGCAGCACGTTTACCGCGTTAATGCCGATTTCGTCGACCATGTAGCCGCCCTCCATCACAAACAGCGTGGAGACGTTGAATTTCGCAATTGCCTCGCCGATGCGCAGGAAGTCCGGCGTGCGCAGGCTGAAGTGGCTGATGGGATCGTCTTCGAATGTGTCGACGCCGAGCGAGACGACAAGCACATCGGGTGCATGGGCGGCAATCGCGCCGCCGGCATCGCGCAGCGCCTGTTCGTAGCCGCGCCAGGCGGTGCCCTTCGCCAGCGGCAGATTGACGTTGAAGCCCTGCCCCGCGCCCGCGCCACGCTCCGACGCGTGTCCGGAAAAGTAAGGGAACGACACGGCGGGGTCGCCGTGAATCGACACGAACAGCACGTCGGCGCGATCGTAGAAAATGTCCTGCGTGCCGTTGCCGTGGTGAAAGTCGATGTCGAGTACCGCGACGCGTTTCGAGCCGTTACGCAGGGCGTGCTGCGCGGAAATGGCCGCGTTGTTCAGATAGCAATATCCGCCCATATATTCGCGGCCCGCGTGATGCCCCGGCGGACGGCACAGCGCGAATGCCGAGCGCGCCCCGGCGGATAGCGCATCGACGCCGGTCAGTGCGCAGTTCGCGCTCGCACGCACGGCATTCCAGGTGCCGGCGTTGATCGGAGATCCGGCGTCCATCGAGAAGAAACCCAGCTTGCCGTCGATAAAGTCGGGCAACTCCACACTGGGCAAGCCGCGTACCGGCCACACGAGCGGCAACGCCTGGCACGTACGCCCCGACGCGGTCCACTCTTCCCAGGCGCCGGCCAGAAAATCGACGTAACGCCGGCTATGCGCGCCGACGTAGTGCTCGCGCCGATAGCGCTTTGGATCGATCACATCGCCGAGCGCTGTTGCGCGCACCTGCGCCAGCACGGTCTCGGCGCGGCTGGGTTGTTCGAACGACGGCGTGATCGCGCCGTCCTTCAGTTCGACGCCGTGATGCAGGCGATGATCGCCGCTGTAGATGGTAAGCATGGTTGACTGTCGCGTTGAAAACAGCCACCAGTTTACGGAGAGGCAGGAGCATTAACTTTGCTTTCGTTTGCGCCAGACCCTACACTTAACGCACAAATTATCTAACCATGATCCAGAATGGGCACAAATCGTTCAAAAGTCGAACTGGATGCAATCGACCGGTCAATGCTGCGTCTCTTGCAGGACGACGCGTCGATGTCGAACGCGGCGTTGGGCGAGAAGCTGTCGCTCAGCGTGACGCCGTGCTGGAGACGGCGCAAACATCTGGAAGACTCCGGCGTGATCACGGGCTACCAAACGACCATCGATCGACGCGCGGTCGGCATGAACCTGTTTGCATTCGTGCATATCGTCTTCAACATGCATTCGGACAAAACGGCGGACGACTTCGAAGCGGTGATTCGCAATCGCCCGGAAGTCCTTTCGTGCCACAAGATCACCGGCCAGGCGGATTACATTCTGCAGGTGGTCGCGACCGACCTCGATGCGTACGGCGAGTTTGTCGAACGAGTGTTACGCAGGCAAGCCGGCATCGCATCGATACAGTCGAGCCTGTCGCTGCGTGAGGTGAAGCTCTCGTCGAAGATACCGATTCCTGAAGCGGACGATTGAACGTGTCGGCCATTAGCCTATGTAATTGGGCGGTCACGAAGATGGTCGGACACTCCTGGAATCGCAGAACCAACTGTGCAAAGGAGGCTGTGATGACTTACTACACCGGGCTGGATGTGTCGCTGCGTTCTGAAAATACGGAATGCCCCGGAACCCTTGCCGGGCGGAAGGCAGCAGGAGTCGAACCTGCCAGAGAGTGTCTGACACCCCCAACTGGGTTTGAAGCCCGGTCTTTTTGCCCGGCCGCCAAGGGTTCTGTGGCTTTAAGAGGAAATTGGACCTTGGTCCAATATAGGCATCCCCACTAACCACCTAGTCTATTGCGTAGGTGAACGTGGTTGAAAGTGCGTTCCGGCACGAGGCGCTCGGAGGAAATCAAGGACCAGGCCATCTCGACAGGAGCGAGGACTCCGGCGCCGCCATTCGCGGATGCCGCCATCGCTCAATACCGGAACCGATTGTTACTGTTACTAGAGGAGAGAGACGTGAACACGAGCAAAGCAGCAGTCTGTCTCATTGGTATCACCCTGTCGGTGTCCTGCCTTGCCGATGCCAACAAGGAAATGAAACCAGCCAAAATGACATGCCAGGACTTCATCGTGATGGATGATGTGTACAAGCCACAGATGGTGTACTGGATGGACGGCTACAACAACAAAGGCAAGCTGCAAACCGAAGATGTCGTCATGGTCGGTCAGGACGAAACCGTTGCCGCTCTGGTTGAGGAATGCAAGGCGACGCCGAAGCAGTCCTTTGCCAAAAAGGTGAAATCTTTCTTTGCGCACGGCAAAACGCCGATCAGCAAGACCTATGCGCACGAGTGACCGAACTGGCGTCGAGAGTGGGTGCGCCGGGAGACCGGCAAGGAGTAAGGGGTGAAAGTCCGGTCCTGTGGCACGAACCCGCCTGTGCCGCTCATGTGACACAGACACCTCGATCGGTCCGAGTTGGTGCAGTTTGTGCTTTGCATTCTCGAACTGCTGGCGTTTCAGCCCACAATCCCGAGCCCACTCACTTCCGTGAGACTGAACGCTATTCCCCCGGCGGCAACAGTGCCAAAAGCAGGCGCCGCAACTCCAGACATTCGCGTGAAGTCAATCGCGCAGTGAGAATGCGCTCGACCTCCTCGACACGTGGACGCAACGTCGCAAGATTTCTCTTGCCTTCGGAGGTAAGGAACAGCACATAGCTACGTTTGTCGACGGGATCGTCCGAGCGTTCGATCAAATCATTGCGAACCATGCGCGCGACGAGATCGGCGATAGTCGAACGGTCCACGTCGAGTTCATCGCCGAGTTGTCGTTGATTTATGCCGGGCGTTTTCTGCAAGATTTCGAGCGCCGCGTACTGGACGCTCGTGATCTCGGTGGAGACTTCGCTGAGCCATACCGCTACGTGGCGCTGCTGGGCGCGGCGTACCAGGCTGCCCGTGAATTTCGAAAGCGCTTCGGGGTAGTCGCGTTTGGTTGGCAATTTCCAGGCGTTTAACGAGAAGGTGTGTTCGTTCGGAAAATGGGCCGCAAAAACGCATGCAATTCGGCGTAGGCGTCCAGCGGAAGTACATGCGCGACGTACTGGTCCGGACGGACCACGACGAGCGCGCCCCGTTCGCGGTCGATGCCGCGCGCATTGAAGATATCAGTCGATGCGTCGCTCGTAAATGCTTTCTCGTAGTCGATGAGGCCGTAGCGGCCCTTGCGCGGCACCAACAACGCATGTAGATCTTCGAGTCGTACTTCGCGATGAGGCCGCTGCAACACCGCACGCAGATCGAAGACGCTATCCGCATCGGCACCTTCTGGCGTGAACAGACGCAAGACAGAATCAGGCGACGTGGCGAGATGTTCGCACAACGCATTGAGCGCGCTTTCGTTCGCGTCCGAAAAAGCGTACAGGCGCCAGCGACCGTCGGCGCGTGCCGTGTGGCCGAGCTGCATCGGTTTCGCATCGGCGAGACGAACGACCGGCGAAGAATGAAAGCGCGTGCCGATGGTGAAGCCGCTGGCGAGCGTTTGATACGTCGATTCGCCTGTCAACGCGCCCGGCCGATATCGCGTCGCGACGCCCGCCGTATAGCGGCCCGCACGCACGAAGTAAGCCTGAAGCTCCGCGGGATCGACACCGCCCGCTTCGGGTCGACTGGGATCTTTCGGCGGCGCGGCCATCATCGCCGACCATTCCTTGTCGAAGTCGATCAGCTCTTGCGCGATGGGCTGGCGTTCATCGGAATACGTGCGCAAAAGGTCGATGCCGGCAAGTCCTTGCAGCGCTGCGCCGAGCTTCCAGCCGAGATTGAAGCCGTCCTGCATCGAAACGTTCATGCCCTGACCCGCTTTCGCGCTATGCGTATGACAGGCATCGCCGGCGATGAATACGCGTGGCTCGCGAGATGTTCCGTCGGCGTCGATTGCGTCGTCAAAGCGATCGGTCAACCGCTGTCCCACTTCATAAACCGAGAACCACGCAACCTCCTTCACGTCAAGCGAATAGGGATGCAGAATCCGCTGCGCCGTCTGAATGATGCGCTCGACCGTGATCTGCCTGATGGCGTCGCGATTCTCAGGCGTGACTTCGCCGAGATCGACGTAAAAGCGCACGAGATAGCCGCCTTCGCGCGGAATGATGAGCAGATTGCCCTTGCTCGCAGATTGAATCGCAGCCTTCAGCCGGATGTCCGGAAAGTCGGTCACGGCGAGCGCATCCATCACGCCCCACGCATGATTGGCGGCATCGCCGCGCAGCGTTTGGCCGATGGCCGAGCGCACGCGACTGCGCGCGCCGTCGCAGCCCACGACATAGCGCGCACGCACGACGACCTCTTCATCGAGTCGCGCTGCGCCCGTGCGACGTAGCGTGACGCGCACCGGATACTCGCCCTCGCTATCGCGTTGCACGTCAACGACTTCGAGATCGTAATCCGGCTCGAGCCGTTGCGCGGAACGGCGCATCACATCGAGCAGATAGTCCTGCACGCGCGCCTGATTGACGATGACGTGCGGGAATTCCGACATACCTGTTTCGGTATCCTGAACACGTCCAGTGCGCTTGATCGCGCCACGGTCATTTGCATCGGGTCGCCAGAAGACCGTCTCGTTGACCCAATAGGCTTCGCGCAACAAGCGGTCGCTCAGGCCGAATGCATTGAACATCTCGACCGTGCGGCACGCGACGCCATCCGCTTGCCCCATCATCAACGGTCCCGAGCGACGCTCGACGATACGCGTCGTGATCGACGTAAACTGCGACAACTGGGCTGCAAGCACGAGCCCGGCCGGACCGCTCCCGACGATGAGCACATCAACCCTATCGGGCATGTCGACGCGAGGCGCGCCATCGGCGGCAGGCTCGATCGTCGGGTCACCGACGCGGAAACCGTTGAGATTAAATTGCATGATGTCTTCCTCCAATCTGTCTCGACCATCTTGATGACGAATATACTCCGTACACAAACTATTTAGAAGCACTTCATGTCGTTATGGATGTTTACCCTGATCTCAGGAGGCGCTTTGCGAATCGCCGTCAATCGGGATCATTTGCCCCGAAATGGAACGCCCGGCATCGGACGCCAGAAAAACAGCGAGCGCCGCGATGTCCGCGGGATCGACGAAATGCCTGATGGACTGATTGGCAAGCGCAGCCGCCTCTTCCTGCGCGACGGTGCGGCCGCTGGCTGATGCGCGTCCCGCCAGCACCTGCTGAATTCGCGGACCTTCCACGGCGCCCGGCAGGATCGCATTGACTCGTATGCCGAATTCGCCCAGCTCACGTGACAAGGTCTTTGCGAATCCGATGAGCCCCCATTTGGTCGTTGCGTACGGACTGCGGTTCGGGTAACCGAAGCGGCCGGCGAGCGACGACATGATGAGAATCACGCCCGCGCCCGATTGCTTCAGGAAAGGGATGGCCTGTTGCGTAACCATGAATGTGCCGGTGAGGTTCAGACGAAGCACAGCTTCCCACGCGTCCGGATCCATCTCCGCGACACTCGCGGTCGGTCCAGCAATCCCCGCGTTGTTGATCAGGACGTCCAATCCGCCGAGAGCGGACGCGGCGTCCGCGACCATGCGCGAAGCCGCCACGCGATCGGCGATGTCGCACACCGATGTCCTGACGCCCGGCAATTGGGCCTGCATCTGTTGAAGCGCTGCTTCGTCGATGTCGCAGACAAAGACGCTCGCGCCCGCAGATACGAATGCTTCCGCGATGGCGCGCCCTATCCCGCCTGCACCCGCCGTCACCAGCACGCGCAGGCCTTTCGATGTGGTCATGAAATCCTCTTTTCTGACTTGGGTCACGCTCGCCGCTCAGTCGCAGGCGGCACGTATGAACTCGGGCACGGGGACGGCCTTCAGCCGTCCATCGTCCTGTTTGATACACAACGCGCGTGTCGCGCGACCCTCGCAGATCAGCGTATCGTTGCGCATGATTCGATGGCTTTGGATAAAGACTTTGCCTCGCCATTCCTCAATGCGGGTATGCACATCCAGACTTTCGCCGTAGGTCGCCGAGGTGTGAAAGCGAGTGTGCACCTCCAGCAGCGGCGCACCGATGCAATGGGGCAGCGTTTGCATCTCCCGCCATGGCGGCAGCCCGCACTGTATAAAATAATCGTGCGAAGCGGCGTCCATCCAGCGCGAGAAGTTCGGAAAAAAGACGATTCCCGCCGGATCGCAATCGCCGAATTGCACGTCGACACGATAGACAGTTTCTTTACTCACGGACCTATGCTCCAGTTTCCAGTCCGACCATTGTGCGTGCATTGCACCCGCAACACTGTCACTGCGGCGACAGTTCGCGTTGACCGCCGGACGAGCGGCCCTGGGAGCAGGGAATGACCAGACAAAAGCGGATGGTCACTGTTTCGCTTACGCTCGACGAACTACTCGCACAGTCGCCGTGGTTCGTCGGGCTGGACGAACCCGTGAAGGCTCGCGTGCGCGCTGACGCGTCGGAGCGCGCCGTCGCCGCAGGTCAGACCCTCGGGCACCACGGCGAACGGCAACATGTGTGGTTCGGCATGCTCGAAGGCCTCATCAAGTGGTCGATCACCGCGCGCGACGGACAGACGGTGACTTTAGGTGGACAATCCGTAGGCAGCTGGTTCGGAGAAGGCACCCTGATTCGCAACGCGCCGCGCGAGTCCGATCTCATCGCGTTGCGCGACAGCCGCGTCGCGCAGATTCCACGCACGACGTTCAACTGGCTGCGCGAGCATCAGCCGTCGTTCAACGAATTTCTGCTGCTCCAGGTCAACGAGCGACTGCACTGGTTCATGGGCGCCGTCGCCGCGCACGGATTGCTTGACACCGACAGTCTTGTCGCACGGGCGCTGGTGGGCATGGTGCAGCCATTGTCGAATCCGGGCGGCGTGGGGCATCTGCCGATGTCTCAGGAAGAACTCGCCAACCTGGCCGCCGTGTCGCGTCAAACCTGCAACAAGGCCATGACCCGCTTCAAGAACGCTGGCCTCGTGCGCACGGAGTACGGCGGCATCGTCGTGCTGGATTTACCTGGGCTTCACGCCTTGGCACGCTAGCGCCGCGTATCTTTCTTCGCGAATCGTTGCCGACGGCGTTCGTGCATTGCCTGGTGTTTACGCTGACTCCAACTGTCGCGCGATCGACAGTCGTGGCAGCGGTCGCTCGAAATAATGCGTGTCATACAAGACCAGGAGACACGCATGATTCCCGCTCGTCCGCTGCCCGCCGCAGCCGCGTTCGTCGAGAGCCCGACGAATCACATAGTCGAAGACGCCGTCTTTCGTAAGATCAGTTGGCGCGTCATGCCGCTCGTCTTGATCGCGTATGTCTTCGCGTTCCTCGATCGGATCAATATCGGATACGCGCAGCTGCAGATGAAGCAGGACCTTGCTTTCTCCGATGCTGTGTATGGACTCGGCGCGGGGGTCTTCTTCGTCACCTATCTGCTGTTCGAGGTGCCCAGCAATCTGCTACTCGAAAAGATAGGCGCGCGACTAACCTTCCTGAGGATCATGGTGCTGTGGGGCCTCGCGTCCGCGGCGACCGCTTTCGTCACGGCACCGTGGCAGTTCTATGCCATCCGGTTGCTGCTGGGCATGTTCGAAGCAGGCTTCTTCCCGGGCATCATTCTGTATCTGACGTACTGGTACCCGAGCCAGCGCCGCGGTCGTGTGACGGGTCTGTTCCTGTTCGGCATGCCGATCACGGGTGTCCTGGGCGGCCCACTGTCGGGAACGATCATGAGCGGCATGGAAGGCCTCGGCGGCATGCACGGATGGCAGTGGCTATTCCTCGTCGAAGGCTTGCCGACCGTTCTGCTTGGGTTCGTGCTGTATCGCATGCTTCCGCACGGGCCGGCCCGCGCGCCGTGGCTGAACGACGCCGAGAAAGTGCTGGTCCAGTCGGTCCTTGATGCCGACCACCGGGGCGAGCCAAAGGCTGGACATCATGGCAGGCTCGCCACGGCGCTGGCGGACCCGAAAACCTACGTGCTGGCCTTCGTCTACTTCTGCTGCGCTTGCGCTGTCTACACGCTCACGTTCTGGCTGCCGACCATGATCAAAGGCCTCGGCATCGCACCCATCGCGACGATCGGCTGGTACACGGCGGTGCCCTATATTTTCGGTGCGCTTGGCGTACTCATCATCAGCCGCAGTTCGGATCGTTTCAAGGAGCGTCGCTGGCATGTCGGCGGAACTCTGGTCTTCGGCGCGGTGGCTCTCGCCTCCACCTCCTTTCTTGGCGCCGCGGTCATCCCGGTGATGGCCCTGCTGTGTGTTGCCTCGTTCTTCATCTTTGGCGGCGGCTCGCTGTTCTGGTCGATTCCGCCGACCTACCTTGGCCGCGACGCAGCCGCAGCCGGCATCGCGGTGATCAGTTCACTGGGCATCCTTGGCGGCTTCGCCAGCCCGACGCTGATCGGCTGGATCAAGGGCTCGACGGGCAGCATCCAGATGGGTCTGCTGGGCTTGATCGCACTTGTCATTGGCGGCGGCCTGACGATCCTGCTGGGCCTGCCAAAGAGCGCGGTCCGCGTGGGCCCCGGCGATGGCGCGAGCGTGCACTGACCCGGCAGCCATAGTCAATTTTGTCCTTTAGACCCATTTCTTCTCTGGAGAAGACCCGCATGAGCAAGCCCAAAGTCATCGTGACGGTTGCCCCGACGGGCGGCATGGCCAACAAGAAAATGAACCCGAACCTGCCGACACAGCCCCAGGAGATCGCCGACGACACCTACCGCTGCTACAACGCAGGTGCGAGTGTCGTGGCAGTGCATGCACGGCGTCCCGACGACGAGGCCACCTGCGATCCCGCCATCTATAGCCACATCAACCGGCTGATTCGCGACCGGTGCGACATCATTCTGAACAACTCCACCGGCGGCGGCATCAACGGCGACATGGTTCGCGAACTCGACAACGGCCTGTGGGAAATCCAGTGGGAAGAACGCCTCAAAGGCATGCAGGGTGACGGCGTCGAGATGTGCACGCTCGATGCACAGACCGTGATCGCAAGTTTCAGCGGTAAGGAAATCCTGGTGGCGACGCCGCCCTCGCGAATCCGGCAGATCGCCGAGATGATGAAAGCGCGCGGCATCAAGCCGGAATGGGAAGTGTTCGGTCTCGCCGACATCGTTCAGGATGTTCAGCGGGCCATCAACGAGGGCCTCGACGATGCCCCGCACTTCATCAATATCGTCATCGGTGCCAATGCCTTCCAGGGCGCATTGCCCTACACGCCTCGCCTGTTGCAGACTATGGTCGACCATCTGCCCCGCAACACCGTCTTCAACGTCAGCGCCATCGGCGCGGCGCAGTTGCCCGCCGCGATGAACTCGCTGTTACTGGGAGGCCACGTGCGCGTCGGGCTCGAAGACAACCTGTATTACAGGCAGGGCGAGTTGGCCACCAACGTGCAACTGGTCGAGCGGCTCGTTCGCCTCGTGCGTGAGATGGGTTACGAGCCGGCCACGCCGGCTGAGGCACGGGAGATCATCGGGCTGCGGCCGTTGCACGAAACAGTCAACGCTGCCTGCCTGGAGAGTTAGATCGTGACAAAGCAAGCCGTTAACATCGCCATCGTCGGCACGGGCGTCATTGGCGCAGGCTGGGCGACACACTTCCTGGCGCAGGGTTTCGCGGTCACGGCGACGGATCCCGCCGACGGGGCCGAGACGCGCCTGCGCAACTGGATCGACGACAGTTGGCCTGTTGTCGAGAGACTCGGGCTGGCGAATGGCGCCTCCCGGGACAACCTGACTTTCTCGACTGATGTGGGCGCGGCGGTGCGCAACGCGGACTTCATTCAGGAAAGCGGCCCCGAGCGACTGGACGTCAAGCACGCATTGATCGCAAGCATCGAATTGGCCGCAAGGGCAGACGCGATCATCGCGTCGTCATCGTCGGGGCTGGCAATCAGCGAGATTCAGGCAGGCGCGAAACATCCGGAACGAATTGTCCTTGGTCATCCATTCAATCCGTCCCACATCATTCCGTTGGTAGAGGTCGGTGGCGGCAGCCTCACATCGCCCGAAAACATTGCGAAGACGATGGCGTTCTATTCGTCAACGGGCAAGAAGGTCATCCGGATTAACAAAGAGGTCAAGGGCCATATCGCCAACCGTCTACAGGTGGCGATATGGCAGGAAGCCATTAGTCTGGTACAGCGCGGGGTCGCCTCTGTGGAGGACATCGACGCGGCGATCTCCTACGGCCCGGGCCTGCGCTGGGCGTTGCTCGGACCGTTTCTCAACCTTCACGCTTCCGGAGGCCCCGGCGGGATCACGCATGTGCTACAGCACTTAGGCGCGGCTCAACGCGAGTGGGCCGGAGACCTGGGCACGTATCCCGAGACAGACGATTACATCGAGTCGATCGCGAAAGGCGTCGAGGCGGAACTGCAGGCGTACGATTTTCCAGAAATGCTGCGCCAGCGCGATCAATTGCTGGTTCAGCTACTGGAGACGAAGCGAAATCTCTCTCAGATTCCGTAGGTAAACGGACATGGGGCACAACTATAATCAACAAGCACGGGGACGCTTCCGGTTGACGGGAGGCTATTTCCCGCGTGTGTCTGCCATGCCCAATTACGGGTCAATTTTTTGTACGGAGGTATTCCATGGCCACGTACGTCATCCTCAGCCGCTTGTCTCCTGACGCGTTCAAAGACCCCAAAGACCTGAAACAGCTCGCCGCCACCGTTGCCGAGAAAATCAAGGCCGAATGTCCTGCGGTCACCTGGAAAGACAGCTATCTGACACTCGGGCGCTTCGATGTGGTGGACATCGTCGAGTCTGACGATCTGAAACAGCTCGAGAGAGCGGCGTTGATCATCCGCGCCTGTGGACACGCCACCACCGAGACCTTGCAAGGGACCGCGTGGGACGAGTTTATCGCGACGCTATAACGGGGTTGCCCGCCACCCCGTTGCAAAAGCGCCGAGACAAGGTCGCCCGCCAGGCGCTTCGCGACAAGGCGTCCTGGCGACCCGTGGCGTTTCAGTCGGGTTGTCGGCAAAAAAGTGAGAGCACCCGGGGCGCACTGAAGCGACGCCACTTTCCGCTCGAGGCGGTCCTCATCAGGGAGCGCTGGTGCGTCGCGTACGTAAGCCGGCGATGGAATGCTAGCGGTTTTCGGCACCTCGTGTCGTTGAGGACTGGCACGCCAAATGGCCTAGCACGTGACATGCAGGATGGCATTGGCCTCGTCAGGGTGCTCCTTCAGATTGGCGATGGCCTCTGCTGTCGGCAGGATGACCAGTTCGACTTGCCGATGCCGGGCCTCGAGCTTCACCTCTTCCATTACCGGTAACGCCCCGGTGCCGGTACCTATCACCAGCCGCCCGCATTTCCAGGGTATGTCCTCCGCCACTGACAGCGGTGTGTGCCCAAAGGTCTCGCGGAACGCCTTGGATGGATTCTTCTTGCGTTTGCGAACCTGTCCGTGCTCGATCACCACGTCATGCTGGTAGGTGACGCCATCAATACGGATGGAACCAAAGGAAAATGCTTCGAAGCGCATGCCCATCTCCGCCGCTTTTGTGCTGGTAGCCACTCATTGCGCCAAGACCCAACAGAGTGGTCGTCCAACACAATCATTATAGATTGGAGGCAGCGTTGTGCGAATGTGTCCCGCCGGCGACCACCAGGGGTAAGCAAGCGCTTCGTGAAGCGCCGACAGATGGCTCGGCGGATTTTGTGGCGGGGTCTGACGGCATCGTATTCTCCCGATGACTGGGGAAAATCCCCATCACCACACTAGCACTGAACATCCGGCGTGGCTTGCGCGCGGAACGCCTGGACTACCAGCCGCGCATTGGTGGCAGATGCTACGATGGCTGAAAATCGCTGCGGAGGTCTCAATGCAAAGCCCCGCTCTGTTCCACGTGCTTCTCGATCACCTCGAAGCGAACGGCACCCAGCCTGTCGACATTCAGCGGTTCATCGACCGGTGGCACCGACTTCGATCGCACGACGCGTTTCCGTGCCCAGTCTGCTACCTCGCCGGCGAGGAACAGCCGCTCGCAGCATTGCCGGCGCAAGGTAGCTTCGAGCCATTCAAATGCCCAGGTTGTCGAACGCAGTTCGACGTACCAATCGACGGATAACGCCACGTCTTCCGAAATGAAAGGGACAGGGAAAAACGCGGGTTTCCACGGAGCGCATCGCCTAAAATCCAGGCATGCGGGCGACCTGGCAAGGACGCTGCCATGGTCGTGTCGATGACGGGAGTGCTGTTCGGGGTGATCGCGCCGACCATGGCTGCAATATTGGTAGCAGAGCACTACCCATGAATGAAGATCCCTGTTCATCACAGAGTTCGAGGGCATCAATGACAACGTGGCGTGGTTCATACACGTGAAATCCCAGGCCTTCGGGCCAAGCCATGTTAACCACCGGCACCACAGTCCAGCGGCCGTGTCGTCCGGCATGCCATCAGATGGACGCTTCATTCGATCCGAAAACGCGACGCCGGATCGCTTGCGTCAGATCAACAATTTCGCGGCGTGTGGATCGCCGTTAAGCGCCGTTCGTTCCCATTTATCCGGTGGCCCTCCGGCCTCGACGGAGGAAGGAACGAGACGCTGGAGACAGCATGTGGTACGCGTGCTTTGAAGCTCAGCGTGACCTGATACAGTCGATCAGTGACTGGGCGATGCTGGGATGCGACGTCTGGACGTCGCCGGCGATGTCTTGCACGCCCGTCGCTGCTGCCGGCTATGACTGGCTGTACCGGCTGGTTCGACCGTCGCCCGAGCCACCGCCGTTCGGCATCCCGGTGGTGACGGTCGGCGACCGGTCGGTACCCGTGGTCGAACGGGTGGTCGACAGCACGCCGTTTTGCGCGCTGCGGCAATTCATGCGCGCGCCGGCGCCAGTTGCACCCAGGCGCGGTCAAAACCGCACTGCGCCACCGGATATCTTCCTCTGCGCGCCGCTCGCGGGACACCACGCGGTCATGCTGCGCGAGACCGTCGAAACGCTGCTACAGGACGGCGATGTGTACGTTACGGACTGGGCCAACGCGCGTGACGTGCCACTTGCCGCAGGCCGCTTCGGACTCGACGACTATGTGTTCGCGCTCGAGCGCTTTCTGCGAAAACTGGGCTGCGCGCATACGCACGTCATCGCCGTTTGCCAGGCTACCGCTCCGACCCTTGCCGCAGCGGCATTGCTGGCGAGACAAGGAGAAGCGCCGCCGCTCAGCCTGACGCTGATGGGCGGGCCGATCGATACGCGCCTCAATCCGACGGCCGTCGACCGGTTGGCGCAAAGCCACAGCCTCGACTGGTTTCGCGACACGGTGATCGAAACCGTTCCGCCCCGCTATGTCGGTTCCGGTCGCCGGGTCTGTCCGGGCTTCATCCAGCATGCGGCGATCGTCGCCGCACATCCGCACCGCCAGCTGGCACTCGAATCGCGCTACTGGTCGAGCCGCCTCTCAGCCGATGCGGCGACCATCGCGAACAGCCTGCGTTCATTGAACGAATACGCCGCGGCCCTCGACATGACTGAAGATTATCTGCTCGACACGATCCGCGTGATCTTTCAGGAACAGCACCTTGCCCGTGGGGAATGGCGCGTCGGTGGAAGCTGTGTGCAGCCGCAGGATCTCGAATCCATGGCGCTTTGTACCGTCGAGGGCGATCGCGACGACATTGCCGGCGCGGGCCAGACGCATGCCGCTCACACGCTGTGCAGTGCGATCCCGGTACAGCAGCGCTGCCGTTGGACGATATCGGATTGCGACCACTACGACCTGTTCACTGGACCGAGGTGGCACGAGGTGATTCACCCCGCCGTGGTCCGGTTCTGGGCGTCGGTGCGCTGACCGGGGTGCCCTTCCTTGCAGGTACGCCCGAATCTCTGCCATCGTCACAGGCAAACCGCAAGAAATGCCGAGGGAGATGCGGGTAGAGGATGGCCAAAAAAGCGAACGCCGCCCTGCAATCTGGCGGGCAGGGATTGAGCTGCGCGGCGACATCATCCCACGCGAAAGCGGGCAGACTCGACCAGGGCGCCGCAGGCGGGCGTCACTCACGATTCGGTCCGACCTCGAGCGTTCGACGCTGCGCACCGCGCATCCCAACATCCCAATGTAATCGCCCTGACGACGGCGCAATCCCCGCGTTGGAACCCGATCGCGCGGGCGGCGCTGGAATTTGCCACCCGTCCCGATCGTTCTTTCCACTGTAACAGCGGTAACGATTTCGACCGGGCAGCAGCCCCGCGTTCGCGAATTCGCACGTTCGAACGGAGTCAAAAGTGCAACAGACCAGCGATGTCTGGTTCGAGGGCGATCCGCAGCCGATCTGCGTGGATCGCGCCTTGCGAGGAGGGAAAATGAAATCGACCATGTTCCGGATTCTCGCCGGGATGCTGGCAAGCCTGATCCTCGGAGCATCATCGGGAGTTCATGGTGAGAGCGAGGTCCAGCCGGCGCCGCAGGCCGCCGCGCCGTTGACGGCAGAGCAGCTCGATCAAATTCTCGCGCCGATCGCGCTCTATCCTGATCCGCTGGTCGCCCAGATCCTGATGGCGGCGACCTATCCGCTGGAAGTCGTCGAAGCCGATCGCTGGGTTCAGCAGCCGGGCAACGCAGCGCTCCAGGGCGGGCAGTTGACTGACGCGCTCGAGCAGCAGCCCTGGGATCCGAGCGTGAAGTCGCTCGTGCCGTTTCCGCAGGTGCTGAGGATGCTCGATGACAATCTCGAGTGGACCGAGCACATTGGCGACGCCTTTCTGGCCAGCCAGCCGGCGGTCATGGATTCGATCCAGCGCCTTCGCCAGCGTGCGCAGGCGGCAGGCACGCTGCAGTCGATACCGGAGGAGGCGGTCAACAAGGTCGGGCAGGACATCACGATTCAGCCCGCCAGCGCGGACACCGTCTACGTTCCGGTCTACAACCCGACGGTCGCCTATGGCGCCTGGCCTTATCCCGCTTATCCGCCCTACTATTTCCCAAACAACTTCTACGACGCGGTGCCCGGTCCGTTCGGCTTCGGCTGGGTGAGCGTAGCCATAGTCGTTCCGCTGTGGGGTTGGGAGCATTGTGACTGGCATCGGCACCACATCGACCTCGACCGCGACCGCTTCGCCGACCTGGACCGCCACCATCGGCCGCCGGGAGTCGAGTGGACGCACGATCCGTGGCATCGGCACGGCGTTCCGTACCGCGACCCGGTCGTGCAGAGCCGGTTTGCGTCGAACGCCGCGTCGCCGGATGCGCGTCCGGCCTCGCGCGGAAATCCGGCAGCGTTGGCCGCTCCTTCATCGCGCACCGTGCCGGCCGTCGCGGGGATGCCGGGAGGCGCGCATCCGCAGGCGGCTCCGGTGCCGGCGCCGCAGGTTCCTCATACGCGGACGCCTCAGGTATTGACGACGCCCGGCGCACAGGTGCCCGAGTCACCGCAGGGTCCTCATACGCGGACGCCTCGCGTGTGGACAGCGCCCCACGCAGAGGTGACGCCGTCCCTACAGGTTCCTCACGCGCAGATGCCTCAGGTATGGACGGCGCCGCGCGCGCAGGTACCTCAGCCACCGCAGGTCCCTCACGCGCAGACGCCTCAGGTATGGACGGCGCCGCGCGCGCAGGTACCTCAGCCACCGCAGGTTCCTCACGCGCAGACGCCTCAGGTATGGACGGCGCCCCGCGCGCAGGTCCCACCGGCGCCGCAGGTTCCTCATGAGCAGATGCCTCAGGTATGGGCGCCCCGCGCACAGGAACCTCTGTCACCGCAGGTGCCCCACGTACAGGCGCCTCAAGTACTGCGGGCGCCTCCAGCGCAGATGCCGCACCCGATGCCGCGGCCAGCCGCTGTGGTGATGCCGCACGTCGCGCCAGGCTTCGTGTCGTCCGGTAGCGGCCCTGGCATGCAGGCGCCGGCCATGCCCGGACGCGTCAGCGGCATGCCAGCGCCGGTATTCCGTCCTGCGGGCGGGGTGGTGCGGCCGGCGACGTCGGACGGCGCCGGGGCACATTGAAGAGCGGCATATCGGCCGCCTGCGGACAACCACGAACAGCACATCCGGCACAGGCGTCTCACGTATAGGACCTGCAACGTGGCGCTTCAGAAGCACGTTAGTGGGCGATCGTCGCAAAACGGCTGGAGGCGGCCGTTTTGCATTGCATCGCAGCAAGTGACTCCTCCATTTGCGCGATCCGTATACGGGGCACGCTTCCCCCTTGCGCTGCCTTGCACGATGCAGAGGAGAGGACTACCTTTGCTCTAGAGACGTGCCGGCGCAGACAGTACCGAAGTACGGCAAGGCGGCACAACGACGCCAGGAGCGTTTTGTTAGCGGCTCCAGCGAGTGACACGCAGCGAGGTGACCTATGTCGCTTGCGATTGCCCTGATCCTGATCATCGTATTGGCGGTGGGGTTTCACTTTGCCAGTCCCTGGTGGATCACGCCGATCGCCTCGAACTGGGTGCGCATGGACGACATGCTGACGATCACGATCGTCATTACCGGCGCGCTCTTCATCGCGATCAACCTGTTCATCGTGATCGCACTGGTGCGCTACCGCCACCGCAGGGGTCATCGCGCTGCTTACGAGCCGCACAACAAGCGGCTGGAATGGTGGCTGATCGGCCTGACCTCTGTCGGCGTGGCAGCGTTGCTGGCACCGGGGCTCTTCGTCTACGCGGACTACATACGGCCGCCGCCCAACGTGCTGCAGATGGAAGTGCTCGCCCAGCAATGGCAATGGCGCTTCCGCTTTGCCGGCCCCGGTGGCAAGCTGGGCACGACGGACGTGCGCTACATCAGCAACGACAACCCCTTCGGCCTGAACCCCGGCGACCCCAACGGCCGTGACAACTACCTGATCGAGACGCCCGAGGTGCACCTGCCGCTCAACCGGCCGATCCTGGTCCTGACACGGTCGCGCGACGTGCTGCACGACTTCTACGTACCGCCGTTCCGTGCGCGCATGAACATAGTGCCCGGCATGGTGACCACCTTCTGGTTCACGCCGACCAAGGCAGGGCGTTACGACATCCTGTGCGCGCAGCTTTGCGGTATCGGGCACGCCAACATGCGCGGCGTGGTGGTGGTGGAAGACGAAGCATCGTTCTCGCGCTGGCTGGCGCAGCAGAGCACGTTCGCGCAGCGGCAGCAGGCCAGGGTGCAGGCCGCACCCGCCGCTGCAGGCGGCAGCGCCCAGGCGCTTGCTGACCAGGGCAAGGCGCTCGCAGAGGCCAAGGGCTGCGTCGCCTGCCATACCGTGGACGGCAGTCCGCGCGTGGGCCCCACCTGGAAGGGCCTGTACGGCAAGACCGAAACGATGGCCGACGGCAGCACCGCGAAGGTGGACGAAGCCTATCTGCGCGCCTTCATCCGCGACCCGAAGGCTCGCGTCGTGAAGGGCTTCTCACCCATCATGCCGAACTTCGACCTGAGCGAGCAGGAGCTGACCGCGCTGGTGACCTACATCGAATCGCAAGGCGGCCCGGCCGCCAGCAGCGCAGCCCAACCCTAGCGGAGCAGACGCAATGTCCTACGCGCACACCGACCACGTCCCGCAAAGCTTCTGGACCCGCTATGTCTGGAGCCAGGACCACAAGGTCATCGCCGTGCAGTATTCGCTGACGGCCATCTCCATCGGCCTGGTCGGCCTTGTGTTGTCGGACCTGATGCGGTTGCAGCTCGGCTTTCCGGGCAAGTTCAGTTTCATCGACGCCAACCACTACTACCAGTTCGTCACCATGCACGGGATGATCATGGTGATCTACCTGCTGACGGCGCTGTTTCTGGGCGGCTTCGGCAACTACCTGATCCCGCTGATGCTGGGCGCGCGCGACATGGTGTTCCCGTTTCTCAACATGCTGAGCTACTGGGTCTACCTGCTGGCCGTGCTGGTGCTGATGGCGAGCTTCTTCGTGCCAGGCGGGCCGACCGGCGCGGGCTGGACGCTGTATCCACCCCAGGCCATCCTGCCGGGCACGCCGGGCGTGGAATGGGGCATCGTGTTGATGCTGGTGTCGCTGGCGATCTTCATCGTCGCGACAACGATGGGCGGCTTGAATTACGTCACCACCACGCTGCAGGCGCGCACGCGCGGCATGACGCTCATGCGCATGCCGCTCACGGTGTGGGGCATCTTCGTGGCGACCATCATGGCGCTGCTGGCGTTTCCGGCGCTGTTCGTGTCGGCGGTGATGATGCTGCTCGACAAGACACTCGGCACCAGCTTCTTCATACCGGCCGTGGTGTCGATGGGGCAGACGCTCAAGCATGCCGGCGGCAGCCCGCTGCTGTTCCAGCACCTGTTCTGGTTCTTCGGGCATCCGGAGGTCTACATCGTCGCGCTGCCGGCCTTTGGCATCGTGTCGGACCTCATCAGCACGCACGCGCGCAAGAGCCTCTTTGGCCACAAGATGATGGTGTGGGCCATCATCATCATCGGTGCGTTGAGCTTCGTGGTCTGGGCGCACCACATGTTCATCGCCGGCATGAATCCGTACTTCGGCTTCTTCTTTGCCACCACCACGCTCATCATCGCCATCCCGACCGCCCTCAAGGTCTACAACTGGGTGCTGACGCTGTGGCGCGGCGATATCCACCTGACCGTGCCCATGCTATTTGCCATCGGCTTCATCAGCACCTTCGTCCTGGGTGGGCTGACCGGGCTCTACCTCGGCAACGTGAGCGTGGACATTCCGCTGTCGAACACGTACTTCGTGGTGGCGCACTTCCATATGGTGATGGCCGTGTCGCCGATCCTTGTGGTGTTTGGCGGTATGTACCACTGGTATCCGAAGGTGACGGGCCGCATGCTCAACGACACGCTCGGGCGCGTGCACTTCTGGGTTACCTTCCTCGGCACCTATGCGATCTACTTCCCGATGCACTATCTCGGCATCCTGGGCATGCCGCGGCGGTATTACGCGTATGAGGGCTACAGCTTCATTCCGTCTTCGGCGCAGACGCTCAACACCTTCATCACCGTCGTTGCGCTGATCGTTGGGGCGGCGCAGTTGCTGTTCTTGTACAACCTGGCGTGGAGCCTGGTGCGCGGCAAGCGTGCCGACAGCAACCCCTGGCGGGCCACCACGCTGGAATGGCAGACGCCGCAAACGCCGCCAGTGCACGGCAACTGGGGCGCCGCACCGCCCGTCGTCTACCGCTGGGCGTACGAATACAGCCCGCCGGGGCACGAGGAAGACTTCGTCCCGCAAAACCAGCCGCCTGCGCCTGCGCCTGAACCGGTCCACCCGACGCTTGAACCCGGCGAGGCACGCGAATGACCACACTGCGCCGCTCCTTCGTTCCTGACGCGCCACCTGTCTTGCCGAATGCGAGCCGCATCGGCCTGATCGTCTTCATGGCGGTGGCAACGACATTGTTTTCACTGCTGCTGTTCGCCTATGCAATGCGCATGCGCGAGCCCGACTGGCAGCCGATCCCGCATCCGGCGCTGCTGTGGTGGAACACCGGCGCGCTGGTGCTGGCAAGCATTGCCATGCAGCGTGCCCGGCAGCTGACCTTACACCGCGCGGCGTGGCTGGTGTCCAGCGGTGTGCTGGCGGCCGTGTTCGTGATCGGACAACTGACCGCCTGGCGCATGCTGTCGGCGGCCGGGCAGACCGTCACCGTCAATCCTTCCAATAGCTTCCTCTACCTGCTCACCGGCCTGCACGGGTTGCATGTGCTGGGCGGACTGGTGGCCTGGGCCGTGACGATCGCGCGTCTCCAGCGCGGGGACCCCTTCAGAACCCAGCGCGCCATCGCGCTGTGCGCCATCTACTGGCATTTCCTGCTGGCTGTCTGGCTCGTGCTGCTGGCGGCGATGTGGTGGATCACCCCTGAGTTCGTCGCCGCCATCTGCGGGCCGCTGTATGGAGCCGCGCCATGACCACGCCCACGCTCCCCACCGAATCCGCTGCCACCACGCCCACCGACGCCGGACCTGACGGCTGGCGCGGCATCGTCACGGACTGGTCGGCCGACCGCGAAGCCTTCAAGGTGCCGTGGGGCAAGGCAATGATGTGGATCTTCCTGCTGTCGGACACCTTCATCTTCAGCAGCTTCCTGATCGGCTACATGACGGTGCGCATGTCGACCACGGTGCCGTGGCCTGACCCTTCCAAGGTGTTCGGGCTCACTGTGGGCGGCGTGGATGTGCCCTTGCTGCTGATCGCCATCATGACGTTCACCCTGATCACCAGCAGCGGCACCATGGCGATGGCCGTCAACTTTGGCTACCGGCGCAACGCAAAGCGCGCCGCCGCACTGTTGCTGGCGACCGCGCTGCTGGGCGTGACCTTCGTGTCGATGCAGGCCTTCGAATGGACCAAGCTGATCGTCCATGAAGGTATCCGCCCCTGGGGCAACCCGATGGGCGCGGCGCAGTTTGGCGCGTGCTTCTTCATGATCACCGGGTTCCACGGCTTTCACGTGAGCTGCGGTGTGATCTACCTGCTGCTGATCGCACGCAAGATCCTGCAGCCGGGGTTCACCGAGCACGGCAACTTCCAGATCGTCGAGATTGCCGGCTTGTACTGGCACTTCGTCGACCTGGTGTGGGTGTTCATCTTTGCGCTGTTCTATTTGTGGTGAGGCAGACCATGGACCACACCGATCCTGCCCATCGGCCCGACGCCGCGCACGGCCAGCAGCATCCGATCGGCATCTACCTGAAGATCTGGGGCCTGCTGTTCGTACTGAGCACGATGTCGTACATGGTGGATTACTTCCACGTGCAGGGCCTGCTGCGCTGGGCGCTGATCGTCGTGCTCATGATCGCCAAGGCCGGGCTGATCGTGTCGATTTTCATGCACATGATGTGGGAGCGGCTGGCGCTGGTGTACGCCATCCTGATACCGCCCCTGTGCCTGCTGGTGCTGCTGGTGCTGATGGCTGCCGAAGCGCATCACACCTTCGGCATGCGGGAACTCTTCTTCCACTGACCCCTGCGCCGACCGTTCCTCAGGCGACGGCCGTTGCGTCCAGCGCCTGGGTGAAATCAGTCGGCAGGTCGGCTTCGTCTTCAATGCCGACCGAGACGCGCATCAGCGAATCGGCAATGCCCATCGACGCGCGACGCTCGGGGCCTATTTCCCAGTTGTTGTGGCGCCCGTCAGAGCGCCAGCCGCTTACTACCGATAGATTTCGACTCATGCCGATTAACGCCTGGCCGCGCTCATGGAGAGCTTCTTCGGCACACTGAAGTCCGAGTTCTTCCGGCTCAACCGCTTCGCCAATATCGAGCAGTTGCAGGCCGGACTGCGCCGCTACATCCACTACTACAATTACGAGCGCAGCAGGCTCAAACTAAACGGGCTGAGTCCTGTGCAATTCAGGACCCAGCCCGTGGCCGCGTAGCTTTTAACTGTCCAACTTTGAGGTGTCAGTTCACAAATGCCGAGCCGTTTTTGTTTCCGTGCTCGCTGAAAATCTCAGCGAAAAACACCTTCAAATCAGGCGTGCTTCTCACTGGATTCGTTGAGCGGCACAGGCTGCTTGAGCGGATCGAAGTCGGCCCACCGCCCTTGTTGCCAGCGGCCGGTTGCGCGTTCGATCGCCGCGCCTCCCGCATCGCGCAGCACCCGTGCGGCGTCCGACTGGCTGTCCGGCGACACGTGTACGGCCACCAGCACGCCGGAATCACGGGTTTCCTCGTTGCTGGCTTCAAGCGTGCGCATCATCGCGCCGACCAATGAACCGACATATGCACTCACCCCGGCCGCGACCAGCGACATGATAAGCGGCGCCGAAAACGCCGCGAAGATCCCGACGCCGACCACGGCGCCAACCGCTGCGCCAATCGCGACGCCTATCTCGGCACCCTTCGGCGCCTCCCTCGCGTTTGCGTCGCTGCTGGTATCGCCGCCGGGCCGAAAACGTGCGTGCTGGCCGGGCGGATTGACGAAAAACAGTGTGACGTCCTCCTCGACGAAACCGGCATTGAAGAGCCGTTGCGCCGCGTCTTCAGCGGCGGGGAATGTCGTAAAGCGTGCTGCGACGATGAGTGACATGTGGCCTCCTTCTATCGTTGACTAGCGGTTGCAGACTATGCGGCCCCACCTCACCCGCGCCGAGGCACAGGTGCATGCGGTGGCACGCGCCGGGACTATGCCGTGGTGCCGCGACCGGGTTCCATGCCGTCCACTCTGAGCAGTCCGCTATGTAACACTACGCCTTTGCCGCCGTTCTGGTCGATCGCTTCCGCGCAAACCGAACGGATACGATTGCGGTCGCGCTCGGCGGGCCACGTCAGCAGTCTGCGGTTTCGCTGAAGGCAGCCGGATACGGGGCTTGGGGCGCTACGTTCTGCGTCTCCGATAGAAGTAAGATGGCGGTTGCCGGTCACGTCAGCATAGGAGGAAATCATGCCCTCAGACCCGACCACACGACCGATTCACCGGCCCGGGCTTCCGGACCACCCCGTCCACGGCGTTACGCCAGGCACCAGGTCGCCGGCGCCGAAAGCCACGCCGGGCACTCCGGGTGACGTTCCGTCGTCGCCAGAACGAAGATCATCCGTCGGGGTGGCGATAGCCATGCGGCGCTATCAGTCTCGCGGGCTGGAGGACTAGAATGAATTATCCTAATCAATCGGGAGAGAAATTGTGCAACTTCACATGGATTCCCATCATTTCACACACGGCCAGCCCGACTGGCGGGCAGCCGTGCTGGCAGGCGTCATCGCGGGCGCTGTGTTCCTGGCGTTAGGGGTTATCCTGATGGCACTGACGACGGGCGAAAGTCTGCTGGAGCCCCCACGCATGGTCGCCGCGATCATTCTGGGACGAGGCGCATTGCAATCGCCGCAAGCATTCTCAATTGGCATCGTGCTCGCGGCCTTTATGGTGCATTTTGCCCTTGCCATCGTATTTGCGCTTATCCTCGGTCTGATCATGACGTCATTCAACCTTGACTCGAGCATGGGGATGGCTTCACTGGCGGGTGGCGCTTTCGCTGCAGCCGTTTACCTGATTAATTTCTACGGCATGACACAGTTTTTTCCGTGGTTCGCAGAAGCGCGCAACGGGGCCAGCCTGTTCGTTCACCTCGTCTTCGGTATCGTGGCGGCGAACCTGTACATGAGACTGGAGCGCAACACATCCCGCAGGGTCAAGGCGGACGCGGGCGGCCCGTCGTAGATAACCAGAATAGGCCAGCACACCATCACCCATGTACTGGGCAATGAAGCCACCGGCCTTGGTAATGATATCCGCGCAACCCCGGTAATAGGCGCCGAGGATCTTCCGCATGTCTTCCGGATCGAGCCGCTTCGAGAGGGCAGTCGAGCCGACGAGATCGCAAAACATGACGGTGAGCTGGCGTCGGTCCGCGTCATCACGTGGTACGGGCGCGGCTGAGATTGGAAATATTGCAACGGCGCTGTCGCCAGGTTGGGCGATAGCGCGCAGCATTTTGCGGCGATGCCCAAGCAAGACGCCAAGATCCTTGAGATCCTGGTCCGTGAGATCGCGAAGGACCGAGCGATCGATACCATTCTCGGCAAAGAGCTGGGCATACTCGGACAAGCCGAGTGATGCTAACCACTCTGCAATGCTCTCCACCGCTTATCTCCTGAAGGCGGCTGTCTCATGCAATGGTAGGAAAAATATTTGTTCCGCGCTTCTCGACAATCAGCGCGGCGGCCGGCTGCAACCAGAAGTGGTTGATTCTATTCGTTGTGCGGTGCGGCTAACGTACGATTTATTCCGCTTCCTGACGGCACCCGAACCTGACTGTGAGATTGTTGCTTGCCCGTGGATCCGGGTCCAAACCTGCGTGTCAGATCTTCCCGCGGAGGCTGAGGCGCGGGACGTCTGTTATCTGACCGGAACGGTCCTCTGAATGGCGGTGTAAGGACGAGGGCGAACGGCTGCAGTTGGCCGAACTCGGAAGCCCCCTCAAGCGATGACCCTTGCTTTCGCCTCCGTCGAACCGGGTGCAGTAGACGCGAGAACAGAGCCCCAAAAAGTAGCTTAGCTCTGGATGTTTTCCTCGCAATCTTCCCAGTACCGCAGCGGGTCGCGATGTTGTGGATAGTGCAAGTTGAGCCACGCCGACAGCCTGCTCCAATCTGGATGGTTCGTACCAGTCTGGGCAGACCAGATCGACGACCTCTCAAGAATTTGACCATTCACGCGATCACGGACAAGCAAGCTGCCTAGTCCGCTTGAACTGTTCGCCTGTGATTCAACCAGATACCGCGGCAGAATCCTGAGCTCAGCATCCTCGGCCCACCCGTATAAGGCGCGGACCACGCCGGAGGGATCTCGCAGCTCTATGGGTCCGCTTTCCGGGCGAACGGCTGTCCATCCTTCAGGAAACTCAGTAACAACCTCGGTTTTGCCTTCCCTCACCCACTTCACGCGCCATGCCCTCGCCATCGACTCGCGCATGCGAGATACCGACTCGTAGCCAGCAGGCAACTCGATCGCCATCGGAAGAGTAATGAGGTTGTCTTTCCAGAGTCTGGTTTCGTCGTCAACGCGCTCGACCACGTCGAACACCCCTGCTTCGAATGGGTTCTCCGGCCGGCTCGATACTCTCACGTTCCCGTGAGGCAGTCCCTCGAAAAGGCGCTCGGCATCATGACGGGTAAGTTTCGTCTTTCCTTTCTTCATTGGTTTCTCTGCGCCTCGCGGATTCAAGAAAATAGCGGCAAGGATTCGACAACCATTTCGCGTCGACGTCGCGAAGGTGCCCGCCGACTGGTCCGCGCAGCAGCTTTATCGCTGGCCGCGCCGAGTGATCGGTTCAACTCCGACAGTGCCCGGCAGACAGACGTGCGAGGAGGTGTCACCTTTAAGGCCACTTCGAGCTGGTCGAGCAGTGCCGGCAGATTCGTTTCCGTTGTCCTGGAATGTGCAAAGTTCCTTGTTTGCATAAGGCCGCCCTCCCTGTTCTGCCGTTCCCATCAGCATGGCGTCACTGCAAGTCTTCAAGATCGAGCAACATTTGATCCGTCGTGTTCGCGCGATGGGTTTCCACGGATACGATTTGCGTCTGCGGCGCCATTTTCAGCACATCGAGATGGAAAACGACTCCCACGCCAATCCTGACAATGTCCGCAGTCGAGGGCGGCAGGTCACCGCCGTTCCCGGCGCTGGCCTGTTTTTCTTGCGCCTTCGCAACCGGCGTGTTCAAGCGGCATTCGCCAACATTGAGCGACGGCAGCCGGCCGCCGCACACTGGCACGCGTATTGGCTTCGAACGCCCTCGTCCAGAGGATCGTCTACCGAGAGCAGGTATTCGATGAACAGTTCTTCTCCTGCCCGGATTGGCCGGAGCGTATAAATGTAGATGCGGCCGGCGTCTTCGATTGTCTCGCAATTAGGCGCGCACGCGTGGTTGAGCCATCGTGCGCTATTGCCGCCGCGGCTGCCGTCGATCACGCGTCCATCCGACAGCCCGAAAAGGAACGTGTGCCCCTCGATCCCATCGCGCCGGTGGCGGCGCACGGCTTCCCGCCAGCTTGTTAACTCACCCTTGTATTCGAACACGCGCTCACCCGCCCCGAGCGATCGCATCGCAAACACACCCTTGCCATGAATTGACGAACGCCGGACGATCACGCGCCGCATACTGTTTCCTTCACTGATATCCGCACCAGTATAGACGCGGCCAATTTCTGCATCCACTGCTCCGTGATGTGCAAGTCGTAGCCAGGCCAACGGTTCCGCTCGAGACGATGAGGTTGGCGAGGTCAGGTGTCGCGATCACCAGGGACCGTTCTGATGATCGTTGCCGCTCACTCTGGTAAGGGAACCCGACAAGGCATTTACCCGTCGCGCTAAAGCTTAGCTTCGGTTTCAGGCCGCCGTGCGAAGGCACCTGGAGTCAAAACAGCTGCACGCCGAGTTCGCGCAGGCTGTCCCACTTCACGGTGCTAACGAATGCTGGCGAGCATCCCATGTGGGTGTCCAAGCAAATGGGGCACACCGACCAGACGATGATCGCGAGAGTATATGGACGATGGATGCCCGAAGCAGACCGCGGAGCCGGCTCGCGCGCCGTCGCCATGTTCTCACCGACAAAAGTGGCATGAGAGCGTCATTCCAATGAGGAAATTCGGGGGAACCGGGGGAACGATTTGCATCGGAGTGAGTTCTCGTTTGCCCGCAAACCCTAATAAAATCAAGGGCGGAAGGCAGAAGACCGCAACAACTGCCCGGAAAGCCCCGCTAGATTTGGCTCCTGCATTCCTGGAGGGTGGCTATCCATACTCCTACCCATATTGCGAAAGTGCATGCCGCGGCGGCTTACCGTCATGGCACCCGGCCCCTCCCATCGCTCCTGCGTAGTAGCCTCCCCAGTCGGTCGAACGACGAGCACGGATCGAATGCCACTTATCGCCAACAGGCGCAGAACGGTCATCTACCGACGGCGTCCAACGCTGCGGCATGGAGGTTCGAACTTCGGCTTCACCCAGACAACGGATCTTCGTGCTCGAATCATGTCCGCCAGGTTGTCACCAATGACGCGACGGTCAAGTGTGGCACCGAAACGCCCGTTGCCAAAGTAGGCGAAACGTTCGAGCGACCGAGCCGACCGGCGCATTCTCGCGTCACCCCGGAGGGGCCTGGCCAATCGAGATATACCGCCCCTTTCGCGAAGTCACGACTCGTCCTCTTTGCCGCCTTGTAGACGTCGCCGGTCCTCGAGTTCTTGCCGCGAACGCTGCAACGCATCGGCAATCAGTTGCTCGTCAGGCAGCACCGTCTGGTACTCTGCTGCCAGAACCTTATTGGGCAGATTGTCGAGGGCGTAGTGTGCCTCGGCCGCCCCCTTCTCTGCGCACAGGATGAGACCCACGGGCGGATTCTCGCCAGGCATCATCCAATGCTCCCTGGCGTAATTGAGGTAGAGATGCATTTGCCCGGCATCGGCGTAGCCGAAGCGCCCAGCCTTCAAATCGATAATGATCAGGCAGCGAAGACGGCGGTGGAAGAAGACGAGATCCACGCGAAACCATGTGTCATCGATGCGCAATCGCCGCTGACGACCAATGAAGGCGAACTCATCGCCCAGTTCCAGGAGGAAGTCCGCCAGACGCTGAATCAGCGCGTCTTCCAGGTCGCTTTCAGAGTACTCGTCCTTAAGGGCTAGGAACTCGAGGACGAAGGGATCCTTGATCGCCGCCTCCGGAGTCACCAGGTCAGGAGGCTCCGCGAATTCGGCCGTCTTTAGCATTGCCGCCTTGTTCTTTGACACCGCGATCCGCTCGTAGAACTGGCTTTCGATCTGCCGGTCGAGTTGTCGCACGGACCAGCCACACCGCAAAGCCTCGGTCTGGTAGAAGGCGCGAGCGCCTGGATCCCTGACAGAGTCGTACATAAGCTGACCACGGAAGTGGGAAGCATGCGGCGAGCTTCGCGAGATCCAGGATTTGGAGGTGACTCGTCTGCGTCGGTGATTTTTCAGACACCGTCTGAAGTTTGTCCACGTCTCGCGATTTTTCAGACGGTGTCTGAAAAATCGCCTCCGGAGGCCACGTGAGGTAAAAACGCCGCATCTGGCTGAGATTGACGGCCCCAAAACCCCGACCAAAGCGGCGTCCCAGATCAACGGCCAGGCGCTTGATCAGGGCTTCCCCGTACTCGGCCCGCCCCTCACCGGCCTGCTCAAACTCGATGATACGTCGGCCCACCAGCCAGTATGCGGCAGTCATGACCGCATTGACGTGGCGCACGGCGGCTTGGCGCGCGGACTCGACAACGCCAATAATATCGGCTTGAATCCCGGCATAGGTCGCTGGCGCGATGTCGAAGTTCTTCATGGAATACTCACCCCATCACTAGCTGCTTGCCAGCGGTGTGTCCCGCCGACGCATCTTCGGTCTGCGGCGTTTGACCCATATTTCCAGCAGAAATTCTGCGAGGCGGAACCAGCATCCGCAACACGTCGCCTCCCTCGAACCCGCACAATATCCAGAGTCCGTGAGCATCGACGAGAAAGAGGGTGTGAGAAAGTTTGGGGCCATTCGGGCGGAAGGCAGCAGGAGTCGAACCTACCAGAGAGTGTCTGACACCCCCAACTGGGTTTGAAGCCCAGCCGCACCACCGGATACGGATGCCTTCCTTCGGTGAGAAATCACAAGCCGCGCAACAGAACGGTCAAACCACATCCAGCAGACGGCTATCGATACGCAACAGGTGGACGTCGCGGTGGAAGCGAGTATATCCAACGCGATCGAAGAACTCCAGAATCTGGATCGATCGCTTGCGCCCAAGGCCCGTCAAGTCACGGAATACCGATGCGCTCACTGCACCATCGTGCTGCTGCGCCAGGTCGCTCACCGCGCGCGCCATCTCACGGACCACGTCACGGTGATAAAACAGATCGCGCACGACCTGATGCACATCGCCCTGTCGTGCGAGTTTTCGCATCAGGAGCCGCACGCGCTCTTCGGGCTCGCCTAGCTGACCTGCAAGATCGCGCACCCATGGCGGATCGAAGCGTCCCTGCGCGACAAGCGGCAAGAGTGAACGGGCGAGCGCTTCTTCGGCCGCGTCGAGCGTCACCGCATGATCCGGCAGATGCAGCCACGGCCCGCTCTTCGCGATCGCACCGTCCGCGATCATGGCGTCGATCAGTGCGCTCCATATTGCATCGGGCCACAGCGGCGCCGCTATTCGCCGCAGACGTGCCGCGTCAGGCCCTTGCTCGTCGGGCGAGCGCGCATGGAAATTCGACAATGCCTCGATCGTTCGCTGCTGCATGCTGCCAAAATGATGACGCATGACGATGAACGCATCGTCGGCGGTCTTGCCGTGCAGCGGAATTTCGATTGCATCGACAGGCAAGCGAAGCGCCTGTGATGGCATGCCCGTGAGGTGCATCAGCATCGAGCGCAACATGCCGCGCGGCGACTGCGTCAGCAGCGGTTCGAGACGTGTTTCGTCGAGCCATGTCGTCAGCGCGTCGAGCCACGCGCGCCGCTCCGGCGTGCGTCGTTTGCGCTCGGGACCGAACGGATCGAGAACCCGACCGCCGCCGACAGTGCGCGTCGCCTGCGCATTGCGCACGATGAAGCGATCGCCGGGCAACGCGCTTATTGGCGTATCGAACACGAGTTGCACGCGTGCCTGATTGCCCGTCGCCAGCGCATCGCCTTCGAGTAGCGCGACATGTGCGACGTGATGCGTCGTTCCCAGGTGCACGTGCAACGGTGCCCAGTGTTGCAAAGTCATACCTGCGTCCGGCAGCAACGTCAGCTCGACATCGAGCCGTTCCGATGGCGTAGCAAGACGCGCATCCACGATCCAGTCACCACGGGAAATGGCTTCCTTGTCGATACCGGCAAGATTTAAAGCGCAACGTTGGCCCGCACGCCCAACGTCCGCCGCGCGGTTCTGCGCGTGAATGCTACGCACGCGCACGGAAACGCCCGCAGGCGCGAGCGTCATCGTTTCACCGGTTGCGACCTGACCCGCGAAAACGGTGCCCGTTACGATCGTGCCCTGCCCCGCGAGCGTGAATACACGATCGACAGCGAGACGGAACAGACCATCGTCGCGACGCGCGTTCCACGCCATCGCGGCCGATCGAAGATATGCATTCAATGCGGCGACACCAGCGTCGTCCGCATACATCGCATTCGTTTCAAAGATGGGCGCGTCGACGAATGAAGTTGCCGCGAGAAAAACAGCGATTTCATTGCGCACTTCGACAAGCCGCGCTGCGTCGACGCGATCGGTCTTCGTGAGAGCGATCGCGCCACGTGTGACGCCAAGCAGCTGGAGAATCGCGAGATGTTCACGCGTCTGCGGCATGACGCCGTCATCGGCGGCGATCACGAGCAACGCGAAGTCGATGCCGCATGCACCCGCGGTCATCGTGTGAACGAGCTTCTCATGACCGGGTACGTCGATCAGACCGAGGACGTCGCCATTGTCGAGCGGCGTGTACGCGTAGCCGAGTTCGATCGAAATGCCGCGCGCTTTCTCCTCCTTCAGGCGGTCGGTTTCGACGCCGGTCAGCGCGCGCACCAGCGTCGTCTTGCCATGATCGATATGGCCGGCGGTGCCAACGATCATGCGCGCAGCTCCACGCATTGCGCAATGAAGCGCGCTTCATCATCGGCTTCGAGACAACGCAGATCGAGTCGAAGCGCGTCGTCCGCGATACGGCCGATGACCGGACGCGGTAATTCACGCAGTGCCTTCTCCAGCTTCAGCAGCGCGCTGCCGCTACGTTTGCCGGATGCATTGCGCACGACAAGCCCGTAACTCGGCAACTGGTCGACCGGCAATGCACCGCTGCCGATCTGGCTGGACATGGGCTCGGCAGCGACGCTATACCGCTCGCCTAGCGCCTGCTGCAAGGCAGGCATCACACGTTTAGCGGTGGCGTGAATCTCCGCTGCAGGACGCGTGAGCAGACGCAGCGTCGTCAGACGTTCACGCAAAAATTCCGGCGATTGATAGAGACGCAGTACCGGTTCAAGTGCGGCCAACGTCAGCTTGCCGACGCGTAGCGCACGCTTGAGCGGATGCTTCTTGATCTTCGCAATCAGGTCCTTGCGTCCGACGATGAGCCCCGCCTGCGGCCCACCAAGCAACTTGTCGCCGCTGAAGGTAACGAGATCAGCGCCGGCGGCGATCGTTTCGCGCACGGTCGGCTCGCTGGGTAATCCCCATTGCGTGAGGTCCACGAGCGTCCCGCTGCCGAGATCGACCGCAACCGGCAAGCTGTGCGCGCGGGCGAGCGGCGCAAGTTCATCGAGCTCGACCGATCTGGTGAAGCCGCTGATCGCGTAGTTGCTGCAATGGACTTTCATCAGCATCGCCGTCCGCGCGCTGATCGCTTCCTCGTAATCCTTCAGATGCGTGCGATTGGTCGTGCCGACTTCGCGCAGCCGCGCGCCGGCACGGCTCATGATGTCGGGAATGCGAAACGCGCCGCCAATCTCGACGAGTTCGCCGCGTGACACGATGACCTCTTTCTTCGACGCCAGCGCGGATAGCGTCAACAGCACGGCTGCGGCATTGTTGTTGACGACGGTCGCGGCTTCGGCGCCGGTGAGCTCGCAGATGAGCGCATCGATCAGGTCATCGCGATCGCCACGCTGCCCTGTCGCGAGGTCGAACTCGAGATTGACGGGATGCGTCAGCGCGTCGACCACGGCGCGCACGGCTTCGTCGGGCAACAGTGCGCGACCGAGATTCGTGTGAAGCACTGTGCCTGTGAGATTGAACACGGCGTGAACCCGGCTTTGCGCGCGTTGTGCGAGCAGGCGGGCGACGTCGGTGGCGATGCGGGCTTCGTCGAGCGCTGCAGCGGAGGTGTTCGCCGTGCCCGCCTGTAAGTGGGTTCTGAAGTCGTCGAGGGTCGCGCGCACGGCGGCGAGCACCTGCGTGCGGCCGTATTCATCGATCGACGGCTGCATGGCCGCCGACGACATCACGCGCTCGACCGGAGGCACGCGCGCCAGCAGCGCATTCAATTCGTTACCCGACACTTCGCTCACTCGAAGTTCTCCGCTTACGCCTCGGACGGCAGTTCAGGCCATAGTAGCGGATTTGGCGCGCTGCGCTGATAACCGGCGTCGTTCATCAGCAGATCGAGCATGAGGCTGGCGAGATCGTCGGCGAGCGGTTCGATGTCGTAGTCCTTCTCCTGATAGCCGATCTTGCGATACGTGTGGCATTCGTCGCACGATTCCGCCTTGAGCGCCTCGTTGCCACCTTCAATGCCGTGATACGCGATGCCTTTGGTCGAATCGCAATTCGAGCATTTTGCGCGGACCATGTGCCATTCGTTCGCACACAGGCCGCATTGCAGATAGCGATAGCCCTGATACTGTCCGCCAACGCGCACAATGCTTGCGACCGGCAGCGAACCGCAGACGGGGCAGACGCCTGGGGCGTCGACATACGGAATATCGCGTTGATCAAGACGGCTTGCGAGGTCTGTCCACACGACCTGCAGCGCAGCCATGATGAACGGCGCGGCGGCGGGTTCGATTTCGTTGTAGCGGTACGCGAGGATGGCGTCGGCTTGCGCGTCGAGATCCGGTCTTGTTTTTGCCCGCAGCGCGTCGAGGACTTTCGCGAGAGGCGGTGTGATGGCGCCCGCAGCTTCTACGCTGTCGAGCAGGCGGTAGAGGATGCCATGCCATGCCTGGCTTGATGCTTGCGCGGGGATCAGCGGCATGGAGTGTTCCTGTGCCTGTTTGATCGTCGCTTCCGATGGCATCGGGGTTTCGGCTTTTTCTACGAGCTTTTGCTGGGCGTCTGCCAGCGTTGCCATCAGTCTGACGTAACCGCCGATCGGGTTTGTGTCGGCGAGTTTGCGCATGCGCGCGGCTCTTGCCGCGAACGTCGTGGCCCGTTCGGGCAGGCGGTTTCGTGGGATCGATGTGTGGTCCAGTGATTCGATCTGGCCTGGGTCTAGTATGCGTTGCACCATGGTTTGCTTCCATTTCATTTCAGCTGTTTCTGGAGTTCGTTTTTTTTTGCTGCGCTGCTCTGGATGGGGTTGGTTTTTGCTTTCCGGTGGTTGGGGCTTTGCCTTGCCTTGTTGGCCTTTCCTTGTATTCATGTCGGTCTATTGGCGTCGCCCCTGTGCGGGGCGGCACCTACTTTTCTTTGTCCCCCAAGGGGACTTCCTTCGGGGCGTCCTTGCCAAAGAAAAGTAGGCAAAAGAAAGGCGCCGAAAACTCCGCTCTTCCGGGCTGTGTGACACGCCGGGAACGGCACCCCATGAGATGTCGCCATCGCATTTCACCCGGCATCGGCCCGCGCACGATCGGATTCCTCGCGCAGCACACCTCGTGACAAAGGGCTCATCCACCCCACTCCGCACTACGTGCGTCGCCGCCCAGCAATAATCTTCGTCCCGGCCGCGGTCATCTAGCGCTAACCCAACCGCCCGCGTCCCGCTATCGCCTACCCCCTCCGCGGCGCACGCAGTGCGGAGTGGGGTGGATGAGCCCTTTGTCACGGGCGGTACTGTGCGGGAGACGCTCTCGTGCGCGGACCTATATCGTTTCTGTGCGGGGGCGACACTTCATGGGTTGCCATTCCCCGGCAGCGACACAATCTGGAGCTATCGAGTTTTCGGCGCCTTTCTTTTGCCTACTTTTCTTTGGCAAGGACAAAGAAAAGTAGGTGCCGCCCCGCACAGGGGCGACGCTAATAGACCGACATGAACTCAAGGAAAGGCCAACAAACCAAAAACCAACCCAAAACCAAACCCTTACTTAACACTCTCCCGAAACCACCGCGGATGATGCTTCCGCGCCCACCCATAGGTAACGGTCCCCCTCACCATTGCACCGATAGACCCTTTGATCCAAAGCGCAGCGTAGATATGCACAACAATCCCACAGATAAGAACAAACGCAGCAACAGCATGAACAACCGCCGCAAGGCGAATCACATCGACAGGAAAGTAGAAAGAAAAATACCGTCTCCAGATCACAATCCCGCTGCAAAGCAGCAAAACAAGACACGCGACCATGACGAAGAACAAAAGCTTCTGCCCGGCGTTATATCGCCCAATCTCGGGCAACCGATCCTCCCGATTGGCAAGCACATCATCGATCTGCTTAAGCCACTGAACATCGCTGCGATCCAGGTAGTTGTGATGCCAGAACCTCAAGACCAGAACAAGGAACGACAAAAACATCACAATACCCACAAACGGATGCAGAATCCGCGTCCACTGCCCTCCGCCAAAGAGCGCCGACATCCAGAACATCGAAGGATGAAACATCGACAGCCCGGAAAGCGCGAGCAATACAAACGTGATCGCCGTAATCCAGTGGTTCGTGCGCTCATTCGGCGTGTAACGCACAATCAACCCAGGTTCGTCATGTCTCATCTGCGCGCTCCCTGATCCGGCGCGCCTCGTCATGAGCGGCCAGTTCTTCCTCTTCCGTCACTTCGTTCGGACCAACCCTCGTGTAGTGGAAGAATCCCGCCAGCGCGGTCAACGCAATACCCGCCACCGCCAGCGGCTTCGCAATCCCCTTCCACAACTGCACCATCGGGCTGATCTTCGGATTGTCCGGCAACCCGTGATACAGCGACGGCTTGTCCGCGTGATGCAGCACATACATCACATGCGTGCCGCCGACGCCCGCCGGATCGTACAGCCCGGCATGCTCGAAACCGCGCTCCTTCAGGTCGACAATCCGCTCGGCCGCGTGCTGCTTCATGTCGTCCTTGGTACCGAACACGATCGCGCCAGTCGGACAGGTCTTCACGCACGCTGGCTCCTGGCCGGCCGCGACACGATCCGAACACAGCGTGCATTTGTACACACGATGATCCCGCTTCGAAATGCGCGGAATGTTGAATGGACAGCCGGCGATGCAATAGCCACAGCCGATGCAGTTTTCCTCATGGAAATCGACGATGCCGTTCGTGTACTGGACGATCGCGCCCGGCGAAGGGCACGCCTTCAGGCAGCCGGGATCTTCGCAATGCATGCAGCCGTCCTTGCGGATCAGCCATTCGAGGTTGCCATCCGGATTCTCGTATTCGGCGAATCGCATCACCGTCCACGAGTGCTCGCTCAGGTCGGGCGGGTTATCGTAGACGCCGACGTTCGTGCCGATTTCGTCGCGCAGGTCGTTCCACTCCATGCATGCCGTCTGACATGCCTTGCAGCCGATGCACTTGGTGACGTCGATCAGCTTCGCGACGCTGCCCGTAGCCGGCTCGCGCACTGACGGCGGCTGCACCGTGGTGGCCGACACGCGCCTGATATCGAGCGATTGCAGTGCCATCGTGTTCTCCTATCGCGTGTTCAAGCTTTCTCGACTTTCACGAGGAAAGACTTGAATTCCGGCGTCTGCGTATTGCCGTCGCCAACCACTGGCGTGAGCGTATTGATCAGATAGCCCGGCTTCGCGAGGCCCTTGAAGCCCCAATGCAACGGAATGCCGACGGTCTGCACCTTCTTCCCGTCAATCATCAGAGGTTTGATGCGTTTGGTGACCACTGCAACCGCGACGATGTGTCCACGATTGGACGACACCTTCACGCGGTCGCCCGCCACCACGCCGACCTCCTTCGCGAGATCCTCGCCGATCTCGACGAACTGCTCCGGCTGGATGATCGCGTTCAGCCGCACGTGCTTGGTCCAGTAGTGAAAATGCTCGGTGAGCCGATAGCTCGTCGCTGTATGCGGGAAATCCGCCGCCTTGCCGAACGCCGCGCGATCGTTCGGGAACACACGGGCGGCCGGGTTGCTCGTCGCCTGCGCATTTTGCGGATGCAGCGGGTTGTAGCCGAGCGGCGTCTCGAACGGCTCGTAGTGCTCAGGGAACGGACCTTCGGCCATGGCGTCACGCGCAAAAAAACGCGCCACACCTTCCGGGTTCATGATAAACGGCCCCATGCCGGTTTCGGGCGGTTCGTCCGCCTTGTAGTCCGGCACGTCGGCGCCGCTCCACGTCTTGCCGTTCCAGGCGATCAGCTTGCGCGTCGGATCGAACGGCTTGCCGTTGACGTCGCACGACGCGCGGTTGTACAAAATCCGCCGGTTCGCCGGCCACGCCCACGCCCAGCCAAGCGTCTGGCCGATGCCCGTCGGGTCTGCATTGTCCCGTCGCGCCATCTGGTTGCCCGCTTGCGTCCATGCGCCGCAGAAGATCCAGCAGCCGCTCGACGTGCTGCCGTCGTCTTTCAGTTGCGCGAAGCCTGCGAGCTGCTCGCCCCTCTTCACGAGCACCCTGGTCGGGTCCTTCGGGTCCGTCAGGTCTGCCAATGCCTTGCCGCTGAATTCCATCGCTATTTCTTCCGGCGTCGGCGCCGACGGAGTCGCATAGGGCCAGCTGAGATTGACCATCGGATCCGGGAATTTGCCGCCCTGATTCTTGTACAGCTTGCGGATCAGCACGAACAAGCTCCCCATGATCTCCAGATCAGTCTTCGCCTCGCCCGGCGGCTCGGCACCCCGCCAGTGCCATTGCAGCACGCGCCCGGAATTGACGAGCGAGCCGTTCTCTTCGGCAAAGCAGCTTGTCGGCAGCCGGAACACTTCGGTCTGGATCTTCGACGCATCGACGTCGTTGAACTCGCCATGGTTCTTCCAGAACTCCGACGTCTCGGTCGCGAGCGGGTCCATGATGACGAGCCACTTCAGCTTCGAAAACGCGACGGTCATCTTCGCCTTGTTCGGTGCAGCGGCAAGCGGGTTGAAGCCCTGCGCCAGATAGCCATTGATCTTGCCCTGAGACATCAGTTCGAACACCTGCAACATGTCATACGGCTTGTCGAGCTTGGGCAGATAGTCGAAACCCCAGTTGTTCCCGGCGGTCGCCGCGTCGCCCCACCACGCTTTCATCAGACTAACGAAGAAGCCCCGATAGTTCTTCCAGTAGCTCAACTGGTTCGGTCGCAACGGCTGCGCTGCGCGCTTTGCGATGTAGGCGTCGTAATCCTGCTCGGCTTGCGACGGCAGCGTCATGTAGCCCGGCAGCAGGTTCGACAGCAGGCCGAGATCGGTCAGCCCCTGGATGTTCGAGTGGCCGCGCAACGCGTTCATGCCGCCGCCCGCAATGCCGATATTGCCCAGCAGCAGCTGCACCATCGCGCCCGTGCGGATCATCTGCGAACCGACCGAATGCTGGGTCCAGCCAAGCGCATACATGATGGTGGCGGCGCGCGTCGGCGACGCGGTCGAGGCGAGCATTTCGCACACCTTCAGGAACTTGTCCTTAGGCGTGCCGCAGGTCTTCTCGACCATCTCCGGCGTGTAGCGCGTGTAGTGCTGCTTCAGCAGGTTGTACACGCAACGAGGATGTTGCAGCGTCGTGTCGACCTTCACGAAGCCGTCGTCGCCCCGCTCGTAGTCCCACGTCGACTTGTCCGGGTAGCCGTGTTTCTCGGCGTCGTAGCCGGAAAAGATGCCGTCGTTGAACGCGAAGTCCTCGCGCACGACGAACGGCAGGTCCGTGTAGTTCTTCACGTACTCGTGCTGGATCTTGTCGTTCGTCAGCAGGTAGTTGATGACCCCGCCTAGGAACACGATGTCCGTGCCGGTGCGAATCGGCGCGTAAAAGTCAGCGACTGACGCGGTGCGCGTAAAGCGCGGGTCGACCACGATCAGGCGCGCCTTGCGGTGTGCCTTCGCTTCCGTGACCCATTTGAAGCCGCACGGGTGCGCCTCGGCAGAATTGCCGCCCATCGCCAGAATGACGTCCGCATTCTTGATGTCGACCCAATGGTTCGTCATCGCTCCACGGCCAAACGTCGGGGCAAGACCTGCCACCGTCGGACCGTGTCAGACACGCGCCTGGTTGTCGAATGCAAGCATCCCCAGACTGCGGGCCACCTTGTGCGTCAGGTACCCTGATTCGTTGCTGCTTGCCGATGCCGCCAGCATGCCCGTGGTCAGCCAGCGATTGACCTTCTTGCCGTCTGCCGTGTTCTCGACGAAGTTCGCGTCGCGATCTTCCTTCATCAGCTTCGCGATGCGGTCGAGCGCGTCATTCCACGAGATGCGCTGCCACTGGTCCGAACCCGGCGCCCGGTATTCCGGATGCGTGAGACGGCTCGGACTGTGGATGAAGTCGATCAGGCTGGCACCCTTCGGACACAGCGTGCCGCGATTGACCGGGTGATCGGGGTCGCCTTCGATGTGGATGATGCTGGAGACCGCGTTCTTCGCGCCATCGCCGAGGCTATACATCAGGATGCCGCAGCCGACGGAGCAGTACGGACACGTGTTGCGTGTTTCAATGGTTCGCGCCAGTTTGTACTGCCGGACTTCAGCGAGCGCGGCGTCCGGTGAGAAGCCCATCAGGGCTAGGCTCGATCCGGCCAGCGTGGTCGCTGTCACCTTCAGGAACTGACGCCGGGACATCTGGAGCATGATTGCCCCCGGCTTGTGTGTGGGTACTCAAAAGTATATGTGGTTTGCCGTGTCGTGACAGCATCACGAGCAAAAGTGTTAAGGAAAGCGTTTTATTTTTATTTGATCTGACCTGGCCAGACGGTCATGGGCGGCGGGGCGTGCGTTGATATAGTGGCAGGAATACGGTTTGCGGCACTGCATCTAAACGCCTGAACGCCTCTACGCCAGGGCGACGGGCCGGCAGGCGCCGCATCGACGCAACGATTCCGCGACGAAGGACGGCCATGGATACCCTTTCCACCGACAAGCTGCAGACTGCCGCCCGCAAGCACGCATCGTGGGCCGTCGGCGCGTTCAAACAGTTCGCGGAAGACCGTTGCGCGGCGATGGCCGCGAGCATTGCGTTCTACGCCGCCTTCTCGCTGGCGCCAACCCTGGTGATGGTGATCGCGGTCGCCGGCTGGTTCTTCGGCGCGGACGCGGCGCGCGGCGAGCTGTTTCGCGAAGTGCATGGCGTGCTTGGCGACGACGCCGCAGCCGGCGTGCAGACCATCGTGCAGAACGCCCACCACAGCGGAAGCGCCGGCGGCATCGCGGCGATCATCTCGTTCGTACTGCTGGCTGTGGGCGCGTCCGCGACGTTCTCTTCGCTCAACAACGCACTCAATATAGTGTGGCCCGCCACGGGGCCGCGCACGTCGAGCGTGATCGCGCTCGTTCGTGTCCGGCTGATCTCGTTCGGGCTGGTACTCGGCGTCGCATTTCTGCTGATCGTTTCGCTCGTGCTCGACGCCGGCATCACGTTCGTCGGCAACTGGCTACTCGGCGATTCACCCTACATCGTGATCGCCAATCTGCTACAGCTGGTAGTCGGCCTGCTGGTGCTGGCCGTCGCCTTCGGGGGGCTGCTCAAGTTTCTGCCCGATGCGCCCGTGCAGTGGCGCGATGCGATGGTCGGCGGACTCGTCGCAGCCGCGCTGTTCTCGGCAGGCAAGAAGATGTTCGCGCTCTATCTGGCGCATGCCGGCATGGCGAATTCATTCGGCGCGGCTGGCTCGCTGGCGGTGCTGCTCATGTGGCTGTATTTCTCGGCGGCCGTGCTGCTGCTCGGCGCCGAGTTCTCGGCGGCCCGTGGAAGGCTGCACGATCCACGCGGACCATGGGCCATGCATGACGACACACCGCCACCGGGCAGCCGGGCGATGCTCGCTTCAGTGATGGCGGCATCAACGATGCCGGCGGTGTTGGCGGGCAGCGCGCAGAAAAGTGGAGTAACGGCTGCTGCCGCTGATACCGGGATGGTGCCAGCCGGTAACGTGGCCATGGCAACTGACGCAATGCGCGCCTCGCGACCGTCGACGGCGAAGACCGCGATGAACATCGGCCGCTCGGTGGCGCGCGCCGAAACGAACGCGACTCGCGCAGCCGCCGGAACGATTATCCAGACCGACCGCTACGTTCGAAAGCATCCGTGGGGTTCCGTGCTGCTCGCAGTTGCGGCGGCGTTCGTCGTCACGACCTTCGCAGGACGTCGCGATGCGGGGAACGTGGATCCGGGCGCCATCGATCATCCTTAAGCGCCGCGAATCGCGCCTTAAAACACGTCTACCGGCAACCCGACAGACGCGGAAACCCGCAGCCGTCCGCAGGCGTCCAGCCAGCCAGTCTCTCCTGGCCCCAAAAGCGTCGACAGGCCCACGCAACACGCGACCCGATTAGCCGACTTATTTACAATTTACCTTCAACACAGCAACATTTTCAGCAATTGTCGACGATCACTGTCAACGAAACAACAATATTGCGCTGTCAACGATTCAATATTGCTGTTTTAGCAATACTGGCTGGCAAGCTTTATTTATAAGGCGTCTGGCCCTGTGTCACTTTTTAGAGACACTCATTTTTTTTCAGTTCTTACCTTAAGACACACTGAGCTATTCTCCAATCCGCAACAACTAAACCAATCATTTGCGTGGAGAAATGATGAAACGATTCGCACTATCTACCCTCTCGCTGGCACTGCTGGGCACCGCGGGTGCGGCGCACGCTCAAAACAGCGTTACCCTCTACGGCGTGCTGGACGACTCGATCCAGTACGTTTCGAACGTCGGTGGCCACAGCCTGTGGAACATGGCTGCAGGTAACCTGCAGGGCAATCGCTGGGGCCTGAAGGGTACGGAAGACCTGGGCGGCGGCCTGAAGGCGATTTTCCAGTTGGAAAGCGGTTTTGACCCGAACACCGGTAAATCGAATCAAGGCGGCCGCTTGTTTGGTCGTCAATCGTACGTCGGCCTGACGGGCGACTCGTGGGGTACGGCTACCATCGGTCGTCAGTACGATCCGGTGGTTGACCTGGTCCAGCCGCTGACGGCTGATAACTACTGGGGCAGCACGTTCACCACGCCGGGCGACGTCGACAACAACGACAACAGCTCGCGTACGAACAACGCAATCAAGTACGCTTCGCCGGTTTGGGGTGGCTTCCAGTTCGAAGGCATGTACGCGCTGGGCGGCGTCGCAGGCAAGACGGGCTCGGGTCAGACGTGGGCCGCTGCTGCAACGTACGCAACGGGTCCGTTCGCGATCGCTGCTGGCTACATCCGCATGTCCAACACGTCGACGACCGCAGTCGTTCGTCCGGGCTGGAGCAGCACGTCGGACGGTACGTTTGACGGCGGCATCGAAAACTCGGCCTACGCTGGCGCCAAGTCGATCGGCATTGGCTCGGTCGCTGCGCAATACGTGGCAGGTCCGTTCACGTTCGGTCTGCGTTACAGCAACGCACAATACAAGTCAGACGCGCAATCGGGCTTCGGTTCGACCGAGCGTTACAACGTCGGTGCAGGCTTCGTGAACTATCAGGTCACGTCGGCGGCGCTGGTGGGCTTTGGCTACACGTACACGCACGGCGCAGGCGACTCGAGCGCGTCGTACAACCAGATCTCGCTGGGCGGCGACTACAACCTGTCGAAGCGCACGGACGTGTACCTGGTCGGCGCATGGCAACATGCTAACGGACACCAGCGCGATGCAGCTGGCGCTCCGCTGACGTCGTCGGTGGCGTCGGTGGCTGACTATGGCTTCAACTCGGACAGCGTCAACCAGACGATCGTCAGCCTGGGTATCCGTCACAAGTTCTAAGCACAGAACCTGTTACGCAGCTGAAGCAGACGCTGTAGAAAGCCAGCCGGAGGCGCAAGCCGATGGCTGGCTTTTTTACTTCCGTCGAAGCTGGCGTCAGAAAGCAGAAAAGCCGGACAATGTCCGGCTTTTCTGCTTGTAGCGGTGCGGGTAACTAGCGCTGCTTCTTCTGCGCATCCGCCTGCGCAAGCGTCTGTGCAGGCTGCATGTCCGCGTCCCCGGCCACACTGTCGGACGCCTCACGCGGCGACACGACCGGCGCCCGGCCGCGTTTGCGCAGCGGCACGTCACCCGAGTTCTCCCACGCCGGATCGGGGATCCCGCTGAACACCTGACGCAGCTGCTCGCCCCACGTGCGGTGAATCATCTGATAGTACGCGTTGTCCTGATCGACGGAGACGAAACGCGTCACACGCAGCGTGTCTTTTTCGTAGACGAGCAGATCGAGCGGCAGCCCGACCGACAGATTCGAGCGCAGCGTCGAATCCATCGAAATCAGAGCACATTTGGCTGCTTCATCGAGCGGCATCGACGGCGTGAGCACACGGTCGATGATCGGCTTGCCATATTTCGACTCACCGATCTGGAAATACGGACTGACGCTCGACGCCTCGATGAAATTGCCCGCCGAGTAGATCATGAAGAGACGCGGCGCTGAAGCCGCGCCGCCTTCCGCCGACTCGATCTGTCCGCCCAGAATGAAGCTGCAGTTGAAGTCGACGCCGAATTCCTGCAGCGCCTGCGCCTCACGCTGATACACCTGGCGCACGGCATCGCCGACCACGCGGGCCGCTTCCGGCACCGTTGCGACCGTCCACAACGTCGGTTTGCCGGGCTCAGTGGGCTCGCTGAGCGCCTGGAGCACCGCCTGGGTCAGCGAGAGATTGCCGGCGCCCAGCAGCACGAGCACGCGCTCGCCGGGCTGTTCGAACACGGACATCTTGCGCGCCGTGCTGATGTGATCGACGCCCGCGTTGGTGCGCGTGTCCGAGAGAAACACGAGCCCTTCATCCACGCACATCGCCACGCAGTAAGTCATGATTGCCAACCTGGAAAACGACAGAACGCCGCTATTGTAATGCGCCGGCACACTGCCTCTGACGCTTCCTTCGGTATTGCGGCGCTTCAGCGGCCTTTTGAAGGCCGCATCAACCCCTGGATGAAGCTCTACTGCGGCGTCTGCGCGCTGACCGACACCGACACATGGAGCTTCTCTTCCCGGCCGCCGATCCGTCGACCGCGCACGGGCGACGCGGCTTCATAATCGCGGGCCACGGCAAGCCGGCAATAGATTTCGCTGGCGAAAGCCGCATGCGTCACGTCGATCGACGTCCAGCCCACCCCATCGATCCACACATCGACCCACGCGTGGCTCGCGCCATGCTCGACGTCGCCGGGTTCGATATAGCCGCTCACATAGCGCGCCGGCACGCCGCGCGCGCGGCAGCACGCAAGCATCAGATGCGCGTGGTCCTGACAGACGCCCTTGCCGAGCGCCAGCGCTTCAGCCGCGGTACTCGTGACCTCGGTCACGCCCGGCTGGAACTGCACGCGCTGCATGATCTGCTCCGACAACGCGATCAGCGAAGCCGGCGTATCGAGCGAAGCCACCGAAGCCGCAAGTTCGCGCACCGCCGCATCGCATTCGGTCAGGGGCGTCGAGCACGTGAAGTGCTCCAGTGGAATCGGGCCGACGCCATCGGGCAGCAGGCCATTGATCAGCGGAAAGGTGTCGATTTCCCCGGACACACGCACGCGAATCTCATTGTGCGGCTTGTTCAGCACGAGCGTGTGCAGCACGTTGCCATAGGCGTCGAGCGTGGAATCGAGCTTGCCTGGCGCATCGAGCGTCCAGCGACGCACGACCTGCGCCCCGCCGCTTGCGGGCGTCAGGCGCAATTGCTGGATCGAATAGTGGACCGTCGCTTCGTAACGGTACGAGGTGTCGTGGCGAATCGTCAGATACATGAATAAGGCTCCGTCAGGCGACCGGCAACATCAGATAGGTGCGCGCGACCAGTCCGCCGAGTTCGAACACGCGGGCAAGAAACTGCGTCAGATACGCGTGCAATCCCGCCTCGAAAATCTGCCGGATGTCGGAATACACCAGTTCCGCTCGCAGTTTTCCGGCGAAACGCTCGCACTGGTTCGATCCCGACGTGCGCAGCATCGCGAGATTCGCGCACACGCCTTCGAGCGACGCGAGCAGCGAACGCGGCATCTGCGGATTCAGGATCATCAGTTCGACCACGCGCGCCGGCGTGACGACATCGCGATACACCTTGCGGTAGATCTCGAGCGCGGACACCGAGCTCAGGATCGACGTCCAGTAATAGAAATCTTCGAGCTGACGCGCAGCGTCGCGCGAATTCGGCTCGACGTCGGCGAAACGCACATCGAGAATCCGCGCGGTGTTATCGGCGCGTTCGAGGAACGTGCCGAGTTGCGTGAAGAAAAACGCGTCGTCCTGCAGCGCGGTGCCGAGCGTCACGCCGCGCGACAGATGCGAGCGGAACTTGACCCATTCGAAGAGCGCCACCGGATGCGCCATCAACTGCCCGGAAGACGCACGCTCGTTGAATTCGAGCCACGTATCGTTGATCGTTTCCCACCATTCGGTGGTCAACGTGCCGCGCACGGCGCGCGCGTTCTCGCGCGCCGCCTGCAGGCATGAATAGATACTCGACGGATTGTCGGCATCGGCGACCATGAAATGCAGCACATGTTCGCGCGTGGGCTCGTCGTAGCGCTCTGCAAACGCGCCTTCGAGTTCGGAGATGCGCAGCACCGAACGCTGCGCACGCGCTTCCTGTTCAGGCGTCTGCGGCAGCAGCAGCGCTTTCAGGTTGATGTCGAGCATGCGGGCAGTGTTCTCCGCGCGCTCCATGTAACGGGCCATCCAGAAGAGATGATCGGCAGTGCGGCTTAGCATGACGGCTTTCCGTTATCGATGAGCGCAAGACTTGAAGCCTCAAGGCCTGCGCTGGTTACCGGGCATTTTCCGTTCGTCACCGGCGAAATATCTAGCCGGCGCGTTCCTCACTGGTTGCAGATGCAACCACCCTTTCAGTCGACCATCCACGTGTCTTTGGTCCCGCCGCCCTGCGACGAGTTGACGACGAGCGAGCCTTCCTGCAACGCGACACGCGTGAGACCGCCTGCCACCATCGTCGTTGTCTTGCCGGACAGCACGAACGGCCGCAGATCGATGTGACGTGGCGCGATGCCCGATTCGACGAACGTCGGACACGCCGACAGCGCCAGCGTCGGCTGCGCGATATAACCGGCCGGCCGCGCGATCAGTCGCGCGCGGAACGACTCGATTTCAGCAGCGGTCGAAGCCGGCCCGACCAGCATCCCGTAGCCGCCCGCGCCGTGCACTTCCTTCACCACGAGCTCGGGCAGATGCGCGAGCGTATAGGCGAGATCGTCAGGCTTGCGGCACTGGAACGTAGGGACGTTATTGAGGATTGGCTTTTCGCCGAGGTAAAACTCGATCATCTCCGGTACGTACGGGTAGATCGATTTATCGTCGGCGATACCCGTGCCCATCGCATTCGCGAGTGCGACACGGCCGGCGCGATACGCCGTCAGCAGACCCGGCACGCCCAGCGCGGAATCGCTGCGGAACGCAAGCGGATCGAGAAAGTCATCGTCGACACGGCGGTAGATCACGTCGACGCGCTTCGGCCCCTGCGTCGTGCGCATAAACACGTAGTTGTCGTCGACGAAGAGATCCTTGCCCTCCACCAGTTCGACGCCCATCTGCTGCGCGAGGAACGTGTGCTCGAAATACGCCGAGTTGTACATGCCCGGCGTCAGCACGACGACCACGGGTTCATCGACGCCTTCAGGCGCGACCGAGCGCAGCGTATCGAGCAGCAGGTCAGGATAGTGCGCGACCGGCGCGATACGGTTCTGTACGAACAGCTCCGGGAACAACCGCATCATCATCTTGCGGTTTTCCAGCATGTAGGAGACGCCGGACGGCACACGCAGGTTGTCTTCGAGCACGAAGAACTGGCCGTCGTCGCCCGCGCGCACGACGTCGACGCCCGCAATATGCGCATAGATGCCGAGCGGCACCTTCACGCCCTGCATTTCCGGCCGGTACTGTGCGTTCGTATACACCTGCGCCGCGGGCACAATCCCGGCGCGCACGATGTTGCGATCGTGATAGACGTCGTGGATGAAAAGGTTGAGCGCCTGCACGCGCTGGCGCAGGCCCGCTTCGAGCGTTTGCCACTCGCTACGCGGAATGATGCGAGGAATCAGGTCGAAAGGGATCAGCCGTTCAGTGCCGGAAAGATCGCCGTTGACCGCAAAGGTGATCCCGACGCGCCGGAACAGCAGGTCTGCTTCGGCACGCTTGCGGGCAATCGCATCCCCGCCCTGCTGGACAAGCCAGCGTTCAAACCGCGCATAGTGCGGCCGCACGACCTCGTCGTGATGACGCATCTCGTCATAGCATCGCATGTCACGCCCCGCTCTTTTTGTCGGATAGAAGGCGAATGCGCTGCGCATTCGGTGTTCGACAACAGTAAAGCTTCAAGCAAGCGCTATGCCATTCACTTTCACGCTAAATTCGGGCGCTCAATGCACCCGAAGAGCGCATCCGGCCGGCATGGACGACATCTCCATCGTACCGCTGCGCAGATCAATGCGCTACTGCGGTGCATCAACGTCTGCCCGAAGTTCTGTGACAAAACCGTCGTTCGGGCGGCGGAAGGGGAAAACGACCCAAAAAGGGCCGACGAAAAAAAATCCCCCCGGACTTTCGCCCGAGGGGACTCTTTTGCTGCATCTTGCGTGACAGATCGCGACCGCCGTCCGAAAGCGACCGGTCGGAACCTGAAACACCTAGCCGCCTGCTGCGTCCTTCAGCTTCTTCAGCGCGCGTGCCTTGATGCGCACGCTAGCCGGCTTGGCCGGGAACCAGCGCTCTTCACCCGAGAACGGGTCCTTGCCGAAGCGCTTTTTCTTCGCCGGCACGGCTTGAACAACGATCTTCAGAAGACCGGACAGCGTGAATTCGCCAGCGCCCTTCTTGTGCACGGCGCCGAGGATCGTATCTTCGAGCGCGGCCAGGACAGACTTGGCAGCCTTCAGATCAACAGCGGAACGTTCTGCGACGTGTGCAGCCAGCGAGGCCTTCGTGAAGGTGTCCTTGATCGGCGACGGTGCGCCGGACGCCTTCACGGCGACCTTCTTAGCTGCTACTTTCTTCGCAGGCACTTTCTTCGCTGCAACCTTTTTGGCCGGTACAGTGGCAGCCTTCTTGGCCACCTTTTTTGCGGAAGTCGGCATGTTTCTCCTACCTGTTGTGGTCAGTGAATGCACTTGAAGAGCACGCGGTATGCGCGCACTTCAACGCCGGATTCTACAAGCGCTCTAGCGTTTCGCGCGAATCTTTTATGCATAACACCGCAGGTTTGTTGCGTGGCGCAGACTCCGTGACACATTTTGACGCCTGTTTTAGCGGGTAAAACGTATATCGGGGATTGCTGGACGCATGTCCTGGAGAGTGAGGTAAACACCAGGGCATCGCGAAATCAACAGCGCGATGACAGGTTGAAACGTACGAATGAGCGCCTGTATCAGGTGCTTTTCGAAGATCAGCGCGCGAGCTTCGGCATCAATCTGGCGAGCGTGGTGAGCGCCGTGTCGATCTGCTCGACGCCGATTCCACCGTAGCCAAAGATCAGCCCGGGCCGCGCCTTTTCGCGCACGTAAAATGGCGCGATCCCATACAGCCCGATCGATGCGGCGCGTCCTGCCTCGACCACTGCGGCTTCGGTAAGCGGCTCTCTGAGCCTTGCGGCAAGGTGAATGCCTGCGGTCGGCACGATCGGATCGAACCACGGCGCGAGCCCGTTTTGCAGATGCGAAAGCAGCATCGCGCGCCGCGCCGCGTAGTGTTTGTGCATGCGCCGCAGGTGTTTTGCGAAGTCGCCGTTGAGCATGAACGTGGCGAGCGCGGTCTGCGTCAACGTGCAGCCGTGCCAGTCGCCGACCTGCCGCGCGCGGCGCAGCGGTCCCAGCAGCGAAACTGGCGGCACGACATAACCCATGCGCAACTCGGGAAAAATGGTCTTCGAAAACGTGCCGACGTATGCAACGAGCCCCGCGCGATCGAGGCTCTTAAGCGGCTCCATCGGCCGCCCTTCAAAGCGGTATTCGCAGTCGTAGTCGTCTTCGATGATGACGGCGCCGCGTTGCTGCGCCCATTCGAGCAGCTCGACGCGCCGCTCCAGACTCATCGGCATGCCAAGCGGAAACTGGTGCGAAGGCGTGACGTACACGACGCGCGCATTCTTCGGCAGCCTGCTCACGACGAGCCCCTGTTCGTCGACGGGAACCGTTACCACCTTCGCGTCCAGCGCGGCAAAACATGCACGCGCGGGCGGATAACCGGGGTCTTCGACCGCGACGACTTCACCGCGGCGCAGCATCACGCGCGCGACCAGATCGAGCGCCTGCTGCGCGCCCTGCGTGATGATGACGTCGTCCCAGTTACTTACCACGGCGCGGTTGAACGCCAGGTAGCGTGATACGGCAAGCCGCAATTCCTGCTCACCCGCGGAGTCGTGATAGGTCCCGCGGCCGCGCGCCTGCACGCGCAGCGCGTGATTGATGCAGGTACGCCACACGTCGAACGGAAACAGCGCTTTGTCCGTCACCCCGCCGACAAAATCGAGCGTTGCCTGTGCGCCCTGCTGTGGGAGCGCGAGCGGAACGGCAAGCTCGTCCCAGATCTCGCGTGCTTTTGCCCGGGGTTGCACCTTCGCCGCTTCGGCGGCTTTAGCGTGCGACGACTTTTCGCCGGGCAGGCGCTGCAAGCCATCGGCGACGAACGTACCGGCGCCCGCCCGCGCCGACAGAAACCCTTCAGACAGCAGACGCTCGAACACATCGAGCGTCGTCTTGCGCGATACACCGAGTTGCGTCGCCAGATCGCGGGTCGACGGCAACTGAACGCCACCCGCCAGCCGGCCTTCGACAATGCCCGCCCTGAGCTGTCGATAGATCTGCCCGGCCAGATCCTGGCGACCCTGAATCGTGATGTGGATGTCCATCCGGCTGGCTACCTGAAATATGCGTGCGGGCGATTATGCTTCGCGCGCCTGCCGCGCTTCGTAAGCCTTCAGATGGTTGTACGCAAGACGCAGAAGCGAGAGCTGCGCGTCGTTGTGCTGCTCGACGCCGCCACGGCGGATCAGGTCACCCAGAATGTGATCCGCCTCGATGCGCGAGTGGTTTTCGACATCGCGCAGCATCGACGCCGTCATCGGCGAGCCCTCGGCGAAGAGCGTGCCGCTCACGCGCGCCACGAAGTCGTCGCCCATCGGGTAGCCATTGTGCGCGGATACTGCCCGACACTCCGACAGCAAGCCTTCAATCACACGCCTGCCATCCGGCGCCGCGAGAATATCGCCGACAGATGCACGAAAAAGACACGTGCTGGCCGCGAGCGTCGCGAGAAATACCCACTTTGCCCACATCTGCTGAAGAATGGATTCGCTCGCCGCGACGTCGAAGCCTGCGCCCTGCAAGGCTTCGTCGACAGCGCGGGAGCGGTCGGTCGAACCGCCCGCCAGTTCGCCAAACGTGATCGAATGCAAGTCGTTCAGATGCACGATTTCGCGCTCGCGGTTCAACGTCGCGGCGATCACGCACTGGCCACCCAATACCTGCGAAGCGCCGAATTTCTCTTTAAGCGCATCGATATGCGCCATGCCGTTCAGAAGCGGCAGAATCGCCGTGGACGGCCCGACGAACGGTGCAAATGCCTTCACCGCATCGTCGAGGCTGTACGCCTTGCAGCTGAGCACGATGAGATCGAACGGTTCGGCCGTATCGCTGGCCTGAATGGTTTTGACGTCACGCAGCGTGAGATCGCCGCGCGGGCTTCTGATCACAAGCCCCGTGCGCTTCAGTTCTTCCGCCCGTTGCGCGCGAACCAGAAACGTCACGTCGCGTCCTGCCGCGGCCAGACGCCCGCCGAAATAGCCACCCACTGCGCCCGCGCCCACCACCAGAATTCGCATCTTGTCTCCCTGGGATAAACCGTTCAGCGCGTGCGCGCCGTCCGTCTGTGCTTATGCAGAATGTAGCAAAGTTTCTTCTGATGCATGGACGGCAACGCACGCTGCATTACGCCATCGAACGCGCTCCGGATAACGTCAAAGCACTTCGAGCGCGAGCGCAATGCCCTGCCCGCCACCGATACACAGCGTGACGATACCGCGCTTCAGCGCGTCGCGTCGCATCGAGTGAATCAGGCGCGTGGTCAGCACCGCGCCGGTTGCGCCGATCGGGTGACCATGCGCGATTGCACCGCCTTCGACGTTGATGATGTCGTCCGGCAGACCGAGTTTTTGCGCGACGGCGATCGGAACGGCAGCGAATGCTTCGTTGATTTCGACGCGTTCGATATCCGCGAGCGTCCAGCCCGCCCGTTCGAGCGCCATCTGCACCGCCGGAACCGGACCCAGCCCGAACATGCCCGGCTCGACCGCCGCCACGCCATAAGCCACGATCCGCGCGAACGGTTCGATGCCGTGCGCTTCCGCAAAGCCTCGTTCAGCGACGAGCATCGCCGCCGCGCCGCTATTCAGGCCCGGTGCGTTGCCCGCGGTGATCGTGCCGTCCGGGCGAAACGCAGGACGCAGTTTCGCGAGAATCTCGACGGTCGTGTCACCGCGTGGCTGTTCGTCACGGGCGAAGCGTACGGGCTCCTTGCGTCCCTTGACTTCGACGGTGACGAGTTCCGCGTCGAACGCGCCGCGTTCCTGTGCGGCGACAAAGCGTTGCTGTGATCGTGCGGCCCAGCGATCCTGCGCTTCGCGCGTGATCGAAAGCTGCGTCACCAGATCTTCAGTGTGCCAGCCGGAATGCTCGCTGGAAAACGCGTCGACAAGACCGTCGCGCAGCATGCTGTCGTAAATCTGCGCGTTACCCATGCGATAACCGTGGCGGCCACCGTCGAGCAGATAGGGCGCGCGATCCATATTCTCCATGCCGCCGGCGACAGCCACATTGCCGAGCCCAAGCGCGATCTCCTGTGCCGCCGAAATGACCGCCTGCGCGCCCGAACCGCACACCCGGTTCACGGTCAGCGCAGGAACCGCGACGGGCACACCGCCGCCAATCGAGGCCTGCCGCGCCGGGTTCATCCGGTTGCCCGCCTGAATCACATTGCCCATCACCACCGAAGCGAGGCCAGCCGCATCGATACCGCTGCGGCGCAGCGTTTCGCGCACGGCGGCCGCGCCGAGATCCGTTGCGGGCACATCCTTCAGCGTGCCGTTGAAGGCGCCAATCGGCGTTCTAACTGGGTTGCTGATCACAATTTCACGTGTACTCATGGTCGTCTCTCTCTGGTTGAGTTTCAGGTTCAGCTTCAGTTCGTCACGGCGGGCGTGACGGGAGTGCTCGCGACATCGGTGGAATCCTGCGCATCCCAACCCCCGCCCAGCGAGCGATACAAGGCAACCGCGGCAAGCGCATGTTCGCGCTTTGCCTGGTTCAGCGATTCCGAGTCCTGCAGATACGCTTCCTGCGCTGCGAGCACATCGAGAAAACTCGATGCGCCGCCCTTGTAGAGTTCGCTCGACAGACGCAGCGCCTGGTTCGACGCGTTGAGCGCACCGCCAAGCCGTTGCACCTGCTCCGAACTGCTGACGAGATCGCTGCGCGTGTCCTCGACTTCCTTCAGGGCCTCCAGCATCGTCTGACGCAGGCCGAGCTGCGATTCACGCATGCGGCTCTCGCTTTCATCAATGCCTGCATTGATGCGACCGGCGTTGAAAATCGGGCTCGTCGCACTCAGGGCCGCGCTGAAGAGGTTGTCAGTCAGCGTCGGCAGGCCGAGATACGACGCGGCAAGCAAACCGTCCGAGAGATTGAGCTTGAACTGCGGATAGCGCTGCGCCTTCGATACGCCCACTTCCGCAGCGCGCTGTTCGACGCCCGCATACGCGGTGCGCACATCCGGGCGACGCAGCAACGCCTCGGACGGCAGCGTCTGCGGCACGCTTTGCGACGGCACGGGGATCGCCTGCGCGTTGGCGAGCAACAACCCGTCGACGCTCTCCGGCGTGCGGCCCGAATACACCGCAATCAGGCTGAGTTGATGCTGGATCGTCGACTGCACGCGCGGAATCTGCGCCTGAAGATCGGACAACTGGTTCTGCGCACGCGCAACGTCGAGCTGCGTCGACAGACCGTAATGCAGGCGCTCCTGCGTCAGACGCAGCGCGCGGCTACGGATCTGCTCGTTATCCTTGACGATCTGCAGCTGCGATTGCGCCCAGCGGAGGTCGATATAGGCAGCCGCCGTGTTCGCGGCAAGCGCGAGGCGCAACGCGTTCAACGCTTCCTTGCGGCCCGACACCTGCGCCTGCGCCGCGAGCAGCGCGAGACGCTCACCGCCGAACACGTCGGGCGTCCAGCTGGCGTTGAGGCCGATGCCCGCCTGCCGCACATAACCCAGCGGCGGCGGTGTGTTCTGGCGTGTATCCGATGCCCGCGCGACCGCGTCGAGTTCAGGCAGCAGATCCGCGTGACGTTGCGTCGCGATCGACTGCGCCTGCTTGACGCGCTCAGCGGCGGCCTGCACGTCGAGGTTGCCGTCCAGCACCGACGCCACCAGTTGATGCATGACCGGATCGCCGAAGTCGTTCCACCACGCGTCAGCGTTCACGGAGGCCTGCGGCGCGTCGACGCTCCACGCGTCGGGCGCAACCGTCTGCACCGTTTGCGGCAGATCGGCGTGCGTTTCGGGCTGCACGGCGCAGGCGGCGAGACTCAGCACGGCGACGCCTGCCAGAGCCTTTGCAATGATCGATTTCATGTCGGGTACCTTAGTGAGCGTCGGGAGGCGGCGCGGTGTTGCCGAACGGGCGCGAAAACAGCACGCTAGCGAGGCCCACCACAAAGCAGAGCGCAACCGCGAGGAATGCGTCAGAGAAAGTCAGCACGAGCGCTTCGCGGATCAGCAAAGTGTGCAGAACGTCGAGACCGGCTGTCGCTGCGTTGAGCGCATCGCCGCCCACTGCGGCCAGATGCGCAGCCTGTTGACGAAGCGCAGCTTCGATAACGGGCCGGCCAGCCGTCACATGCTCGTCGAGACGTTCGTAATGCAGGTTCAGCCGGTCGTTGAGCATCGTGCTGGCAACAGCGATGCCGATGGCGCCGCCCAGATTGCGCATCAAATTGAAAAGCCCGCTGGCGGATTTAAGCCTGGACGGCGGCAGCGACCCGAGCGCCATCGTGACAATTGGCGGAATGCAGAACTGCTGGCCGATACCGCGCAGCGCCTGTGGAATCAGCAGTTCCTGCCAGCCCCACTGGTTCGTCAGCGGCACGTAGAGATACAGGCCGACGCCAAAGCATACGAGACCGAACACCATCAGCCAGCGCATATCGATCACGCGAGCGAGCAGCGAATAGGCCACCAGTGCGACAAGCTGAAAACATCCGACCGACAGCAACGCAAGCCCGATCTGCAGCGAATCGAAACCACGCACGCGGGCAAGGAACACTGGCGTGAGGAACACCGCGCAAAAGATGCCGATGCCGGTAATGAACGACAGCAGGCTGCCGATACCGAAGTTGCGGATCGCCAGTGCGCGCAGATCGACAATCGGTTCTTTAGCCGTGAACGCATGCACGAGGAAGAGAAATCCGCAGATACCGCAGATCCATGCACACGTCAGGATCACGTGATCGCCGAACCAGTTCTTCCGCGGACCTTCCTCAAGCACATATTCAAGGCAGCCCAGAAAGCCCGACATCAGCACGATGCCGGGATAGTCGCCCTTCTTCAGAAGCGAAAGATCGACGTCATCGATGTGGACGAACTTCGGCACCAGCACGGTCACAAAGATACCCGGCACGAGGTTCAGATAGAACAGCCAGTGCCACGACCATTGAGACGTGATCCATCCGCCGATCACCGGGCCAATCGTCGGTGCAAGCGATGCGAGCGCGCCGATCGTCGTGGACGCAACCAGCCGCTGCTTGCCGGGAAACAGCACGAAAGCCGTGGTAAACACCGTGGGAATCATCGCGGCGCCGAGCGCGCCCTGCAAGCCACGAAACAGGATCATCGAGTTGATGTCCCACGCCAGGCCGCACAACATGCTCGTGATCGTGAAGCCAAGCGCGGATGCAGCGAACAGCCAGCGCGTCGAGAACACACGCGTGAGCCAGCCGGACATCGGAATCACCAGGATTTCGGCGATCAGATACGACGTCTGCACCCAGGACAGTTCGTCCTGACTGGCGGACAGGCCGCCGCCAATGTCCCTCAGCGATGAAGCGACGATCTGGATATCGAGCGTCGCCATGAAGAACCCGAGGCACATCAGCGCGAACGCGAAGACTTTCGTGCGCATGGGCTGATCGGCGGGGTTGGCGGGGTGCGCGTGTGTGCGGTTCATGATGGGGCGCCTTGCGCTTACGCGTGACCAGCGAGATGAACCTTCACCGTCGCCGAGAGACCGGGACGCAGCACGCCCTGCATTTCCTTCGGCACATCGAGACGGATACGTACCGGCACACGCTGCACGATCTTCGTGAAGTTGCCGGTGGCGTTTTCCGCGGGCAGCACGCTGAAGGTGGCACCCGTCGCCGGCGCGAGGCTTTCGACGACGCCGTGGATCGCCTCACTGGATGCATCCAGATCGACATCGACCCTGTCGCCGGCGCGCATCTTCTTTAGCTGGTCCTCCTTGAAGTTGGCGTCGATCCACAGACCGTTCGACGGCACGACCGTCAGCAGCGAAACACCCGTATTTGCGAGCAGACCGACGCGCGCGGTGCGGTTGCCGACGTAGCCGTCGATCGGCGAGCGGATCGTCGTGTACTCGACGTTGAGCGCCGCCACGCGCTGCGCCGCCTGTGCGGTGGCGATACGCGCCTCTGCATCGCCGATCTGCGCGTCGAGCACGGCCAGCTGGCGCTGTGCGGCGATGAAAGCGGCATTGCTGCGGTCAACGGCGGCATGCGCCTTCAGCAGATCCGCGTCGGCACGTTCGACGACCTGGTTTGATACTGCGTCGTCTTTCACGAGTTCGCGATAGCGCGTCTGGTCGGCTGCGCTGCGCGTCAGTTCGGCGCCGGACGCCCGCACTTCCGCCGACTGTTCGTTGATCGTCGCGAGCTGCAGCGATTTCTTTGCCTGCAGTTCGGTGACCGCTGCTTTCGCGCTGTCCACTTCCGCGTCGGCCTGTGCGAGCCGTGCGTCGTAGTCGCGCGCATCGAGCCGGATCAACACCTGATTCACATGGACATGCTCGTTGTCTTTCACGAGCACGTCGGTCACGAAGCCATTCACCTTCGGCGCCATCACGGTGACGTCGCCCCCGATGTACGCGTCATCGGTGGTTTCGACGAAACGGCCGGCGAAGAACCAGTACGATCCGGCCGCAACCAGCACGACGAGAACCGCAATGACCGCAAGCAGCATCCATGGGATACGCCGGGCGGGATTGGCACGATCCGCCGCGCTGGCGGGTGCGATAGTCGAAGGAGTAGTGGACATGTTGATATGTGCGTATGCACTTCGTTACCTGAAAAAATCGGCGCGATGGAAGCGCCGGCCGGATGCTGCTTTCCCGCCTTGCGCGGGCTTTAAATCTTCAAATCGCTAGTCTCGGGTCATGGCGAACAGTTCGCGTCGCAGCGCTTCAGCACGCTCAGCGCCGAAGCGCTTTTCGAACTCTTCCTGCGCGGCATACCAGTGAACACGCGCCGCAAGGATCCGCGCTTCGCCGGCTTCAGTCAGACCAATCGACAGTTCGCGCCGGTCTGGTTCGAGCGCTTCGCTAAACACGAGTCCGTCGCGACGCAGCGGCTGGATCGCGCGTACCAGCGTCGTACGTTGCATCACCATCTCATCAGCAAGCTGCTTCATCGTCGCGCGGCGTGCGCGCCGGATTCGGCCCATGATCGAAAACTGCGTCGTCGTCAGACCCACCTGCGCGAGATGACGGTCGTAAAGCTGGGAGACATACCGGGCCGCCTGGCGGATAGCGAAGCAGTCGTCTTCTGTCGGAAATGACATGGATACAGATTCCATCTACAAGTGCGTATGCACACATTTAGGCGAAACAACCGCGGGCGAAACCATCGCTCGCGGCGCGTTATTCCGTGATGTCGAACAGTTCCGAGCGCAGCGCTTTCGCACGGCCCCGGCCGAATTTGCTTTCGAACTCGTCCTGCGCGGCACGCCAGGCAATGGCGGCCTGATCGAAGGTCTTTTCGCCCTTTTCGGTGAGGCTGAACACAAAGGTACGACCGTCATGCTCGGCCGACTCGGTGACAACAAGCCCATCGCGTTGCAGCGGCTTCATGGCGCGCACGAGCGTGGTGCGATCCATGACCATCGCGTCCGCCAGATCCATCATGGTCAGGTTCGGCGTGCGCGCGAGCTTGGCGAGAATCGTGAAATGCGCCGCCGTCAAACCCACGGGCGACAAATGCCGCTCGTATATCTGCGTGACATGCCTCGCCGCCTGACGCAGCGCGAAGCAGTTGCATTCATCGTAGGAAAGAGGTCGGTTCATGAGAGTCAATGTATATGTGCATACGCACACTGTCAAGTATTTTTGCTGAACGGCCACGAGGCTGGTTGATTTCCTGCGCCTGCAGGATCAAAGCGCCAGCACGCTCACACCGACCTCGACGCGATGCGCGCCGCCGCCGAGGATCATCCCGCGCAGCAGCGACACATCGCTGTAATCGCGGCCGGTGGCAAGCGTGACGTGATCCATGTCGGCGAGCACATCGTTGGTCGGGTCGAGATCGATCCAGCCGCTGCCCGGACAATAGACCGACACCCACGCATGGGACGCATCCGCGCCGATCAGCCGTGCCTGTCCGGGCGGCGGATCGTTGCGCAGATAGCCACTGACGTAACGCGCCGGCAGGCCGAGCGAACGCAGGCAGCCGATCATCACCTGCGCGAAGTCCTGACAGACGCCTCGCTTCAATTCGAACGCCCGTTCGGCGGGCGTATCGAACATCGTCGCCGAGGGTTTGTATTCGAAGTCCGCGTGAATGCGATGCATCAGATCGACCGCGCCCGCGGCGATCGGCATGCCCGGCGGAAAGCTCGATAGCGCGTACTCGCGTAACGCGGGACGCAGCACGATATTCGGTGACGCGAAACAGAACTCCGTTTCCGGCCTGAACTGTCCGCCGACGCTAAAGCGCAGCCCATCCGCCACCGCATCCCACTCCGGGGTCGACTCAGGATCGAGCGACGTCCAGCGCGGCGTCAACTGCACCGTCGTTTCACTGACGAGTTGCAGGCGCTCGTGCGGCGTATCGAGCGCGAAATACAGCACGTCGTTACCAAACGCGTCGATGCGGCTATGCACATAGGACGGCGTCGGCTCGATGCGTTCGGTGTGGTTCACGACGCGCTGCCACTCGCACGCGAGCGGCCGGATCGTGGCCAGATGCTGGGCCGTTTCGACGAACGTCGAATAGCGATAGGTCGTGCGATGCGAGACCGACAGCACGGCATGCGCGGCCGTCATGACGACACCCGCAAGGCCAGCGTATTTGCGTGACTGAAATAGCGCGCGCTGATTTCATTCGCCGCGAGCGCGACCAGCGCGTTCAGTTCATTGCACAAATCGACGAGTTCCGTATGGACGCCGTCCTCATCGGTGGCGCAGAGCTGTTCGAGCGTCGGCAGACTTTCGGTGGGCCGCATGAGGCCGGAGAACGTCGTGTGCCGCGAACTGCCAGCGGCGACCGATATCTCATCGAGCTTGCGGGACAGACGCTCATAGACGCCATACAGCCCACGCGGATTGGTCGGCTCGACCACCAGCAGGTCGAGCAGCGCAGGCACCTCCAGCCGGCCCGGATAAAGCGAGCGATACGTCAGCGTGCTGTCGAAAAGTTGCAGCAGCAGATCGAAGCCCGCGGGCGTCGCGAGTTGCTGCCCCTCGGCGACGACGCGCAGATACGCCGTCATCGCCGACACGCGCTCGATATGTCGTCCGACGAATAGCAGACGCCATGCTTCATCGCGCGTCATACGGTCGCCCTGCGCACCGCTGATCGCAGACAGTTGCGTCGAAAGATGTTCAAGCGCGTTGATCAGCGTGACGCGATCGTAGCGGTCATGACGTCCAGCCTGCCCGGCCGCAAAAAGGGACAAGGACGCCGGCGAAAACGAAGAAGGCGTCAGCGTCGTCAACGCGTCGCGGAAATCATTGCGCGCGGCGACGATCGTGCGCCAGTGGTCGCTCGAGAGACGGCCGCGAATCTCGCCGCTCGCGCGCGCCTGCGACGCGAGATTCTGGCCGACGCTGGCCGCGCCCGTGTGCTCATTCAGGTTCGCCACCAGCGTGCGCTCGAACGCCTGCGGCGAACGCTGTGCGAGCAGGTCGACCGCCGGCACGAGGCCGCTCTGCAGCGCGAGTTCGACGAGCGTCGAAAACATCGTGTCGGTGTCGTTGCTTTCCAGCGAGCCGAGGATCAGGCGCAACAGGCGCACGTTGTTTTCCGCGCGTTCGCCGTAACGTCCGGACCAGAACAGGTTCTCCGCGGCGCGGCTCGACACCGTGCGATGCTTGCGCGAAAGATCGCCCGGTTTGATCGGGGAAGGCAACAGCGAAAACGTCGAGAACGGCTGGCTCGACAGCACCCATGTATCGACGCTGCTGCCGCCGAACTGCATCGACACCGTGCTTTGACGTTCAGCGGCAAGACGCGTGAAGCCGCCCGGCATCACATGCCACACGCCGTTGTAATCGGCGATCGCGAACACACGCAGCACCGAAGGCCGGTTGCCAATCGTGCCGTCTTCATAGCGCGGCGTGCAGGAATAGGGCAGCGGTTGCTGGACCGTAAACGCGTCCGGCATCGTTTCAATGCGTTCGCGCCACACGTCGAGCCGCTGCGCGCCCAGCGCCATGCCAGGCGGCCCGTCGCGCTGCGATTCGGGCCACGTCGGCACGAGAAACGCTGCATCCTGCTGCGCGAAGACATCCGCTCGCGCGGCGTCTTCGCCGCACCACCACGTGGGCACATCGGGCAATACGAGTTCTTCGTCGAGCAGCGCATCCGCGATGCCCGCCATGAATCCATGCAGCGCCGGCGATTCGGCGAAACCCGCGCCGGGCACATTCGATACCACCACGTTGCCGGCCCGCATCACCTGAAGCAGACCGGGCACGCCAATCGTCGAATCGGCACGCAGCTCAACCGGATCGCAGAACGCGTCATCGAGCCGGCGCAGCACGACGTGCACGCGTTCCAGTCCTGCGAGCGTCTTCAGGAACAGCATGTCGTCGCGCACCGTGAGGTCCTTGCCCTCGACCAGCGTCACGCCGAGATAGCGCGCAAGAAACGTATGTTCGAAGTACGTTTCGCTATACGGCCCCGGCGTGAGCAGCGCGATATGCGGCGCCTCGTCGTGACCGGCGCGCATCGTGGCACGGGCCAGCTGTGCGAGCGTGCCGACCAGTTGCGAGAACGACGAAGCGAGGCGGCTCACACGCATCGTACGGAACGGATCCGTGAAGAGGCCCGACACGATCATCCGGTTTTCGAGCGCGTAGCCGAGGCCGGACGGTGCTTCCGTGCGATGCGCCATCACGGTCCACCCGCCGTTCGGCGCACGTGCCAGGTCGATCGCGACGAACTGCAGATACTGGCCGCCCGGTGGCACGTAATCCTTCACCGCACGCAGATAGCCCGGATGACCGAATACGAGCGCGGGCGGCAACAGGCCGCGCTGCAGCAGCGTCTGCGGACCGTAGACATCCGCGACGATCGCGTTCAGCAGGTGCGCACGCTGCGTGACGCCGCGCTCGATCTCCGCCCATTCCGCTTCATCGATCAGGAATGGCAGCAGGTCCAGCGACCACGGACGCGACTCGCCATTGTCCGCGTAGACGTTGTAGCTGATGTCGTTGTCACGGATCTGCTGGGCGATGGAAGCTGCGTCCTGATCGAGGTCCGCAACGCCCTCCTCGCCGAGCAGCTCGAAAAACCGGCGCCACGGCTCACGCAGCGTCCCCGACGCGTCGCGCATCTCGTCCCAATGTCCCTCGCGAACGGGCAGCGCGCGCAGGACCGCGAGCGCGTCGGCGAGGCCCGCGTTCGGCTCGAAGGGAAAAGTCGATTGAAAAGCCAAGATCGTGTCGCGTGTTGTTTTTCAGTTCACCAGTAGCGTAGATCCAGCGTGAAGGGAAATTCAAGGCTGCGCTGCGGCGCTTCGACGGAAAGCGGCCCCGGTGTATGGCCGATCGTGAAGAAGCGCGCGCGTCGCCGGCTCTCGGCTTCGTACGCGTTCACCGGGAACGTCTGGTAGTTGCGTCCACCCGGATGAGCGACATGATACTGGCAACCGCCGATGGAGCGCCCTGTCCACGTATCGACGATGTCGAAAGTGAGCGGTGCATCGACGCCAATCGTCGGATGCAATGCCGAAGGTTGCGACCACGCACGAAAGCGCACACCCGCCACATGTTCACTGACGCGTCCTGTCGGTTGCATCGGCAGAGGCACGCCATTCACCGTGATCACATGACGGTTTTCGTTCAGCCCGAGCGCACGCACCTCGATCCGTTCCACTGACGAATCGACATAGCGCACGGTGCCGCCGGGCGAACCTTCTTCGCCCATCACATGCCACGGCTCGAGCGCGCTGCGAATCGTCAGAGAAATGCCGCTCGTCGTGATTTCCCCGACCAGCGGGAAGCGGAACTCGAAGTGCGGCGCGAACCACGACGGGTCGAACGCGTAACCGGCCGCGTTGAGGTCGGAAAGCACATCGTCGAAATCCATCTGCACGAAACTGCCGAGCAGGAAACGGTCGTGCAGTTCCGTGCCCCAGCGCGTGAGACGCGTCGTGTACGGTTTGTCCCAGAAGCGCGCGACGAGCGCCCGCAGCAGCAGTTGCTGCACGAGGCTCATGCGCGCGTGCGGCGGCATTTCGAAGCCGCGCAGTTCCAGCAGGCCAAGGCGGCCGGTCGGGCCATCGGGCGAATACAGCTTGTCGATGCAGAACTCGGCGCGGTGCGTGTTGCCGGTCACATCAATCAGGATATTGCGCAATGCACGGTCGACGAGCCACGAGGGCAACTGCCAGCCATCGCGTCCACCGAGCCGGTCGATCTGACGTTGCAGTTCGAGAAACGCCAGTTCAAGTTCATATACCTGATCATTGCGCGCTTCGTCGACGCGCGGCGCCTGACTCGTCGGTCCGATAAACAGCCCGGAAAACAGGTACGAAAGCGAAGGATGGTTGTGCCAGTACGCGATCAGGCTCGACAGCAGGTCCGGGCGGCGCAGGAACGGACTGTCGGCGGGCGTCGCGCCACCCAGCACGAAGTGATTGCCGCCGCCGGTGCCGGTATGGCGGCCATCCAGCATGAATTTCTCGGTCGACAGATACGTTTCGTGCGCCGACTGATACAGGTATTCGGTGTGATCGACGAGCTGGTCCCAGTTCGACGCCGGATGGATATTCACTTCGATCACGCCCGGATCGGGCGTCACCTGCAGCATCTTCAGACGCGGGTCACGCGGCGGCGGATAGCCTTCGATAATGACCTTCATCTGCAATTCGGCCGCAGTGGCTTCGATCGCGGCGAGCAGGTCGAGGTAGTCGTCGAGCACGGTAAGCGGCGGCATGAAGACGTGCAGCAGCTTGCGTCCGCTGCCGAATTTCTCCGCCTCCACTTTCGGGCCCGCCGCGCGCGCCGGATCGCGTGCTTCGACACACAGCGCCGTGCGCGTCATCCAGCTCGCGGATTCGCCACGCTCGGGCATGCGCTCCGCGGCGCGCGCCCACGCGGCGGCGTCGCCCTCGCCCTCGCCTGCGGGACCGCCTTCGTGCGACGCGCCGTTGTCCGCGCCGAACGCAGCGGCTGTCGCCGGCGCGACCGGTTTGCCTGTGAAACCCGCTTCGTATTGCATCCGCAACTGCGTAGCCGACCGCAACGGCGCAGGCGGCGCAAACGGATCGTGCGTGTGCTGCCACGGGTAATCATTCGACGACACCCACGGCAGCGATTCCAGTGGCAGCCGGTAGCCCATCGGCGAATCGCCGGGGATCAGATACATCCGCTGGTCGCGGAAGAACCACGGCCCGCTCGCCCACTTCGGCCCGTTCAGCGGCGTGTGGCTCGCGCGCGCCAGCGGCAGCACGTAGCCGGTCACGCTGGAAAGCCCCGCATCGAACACGCGACGTAGACGCACACGTTCGAGTTCGTCGTCCAGTTCCGATTCGAACGGGTCGACGTTTACCGGCAGGCGACGCTCGCGCCACAGGTAATACCAGGTGTCCTCGTAGCCGGGCTGGATCGTCTTCGCTTCGAGCGACAGCTTGCCGGCCAGATGATGGATAAAGCGCTGCGCGTCTTCCGCCGTATAGCGGCCCGGGTCGCGTTCGTCCGCGAACAGCGACGGATCCTGCCAGCACGGCTCGCCGTCGGCGCGCCAGTAAAGCGACATCGCCCAGCGCGGCAACTGCTCGCCCGGATACCACTTGCCCTGCCCGATATGCAGGAAGCCATTCGCGCCGTAACGCGTGCGCAGCTTGTCCATCAGCGCGACCGCGTAGCCGCGTTTGGTCGGCCCGAGCGCGTCGGTGTTCCATTCGGCCGCATCGCGATCGCGCACGGCAACGAAAGTCGGCTCGCCGCCCATCGTCAGACGCACGTCCATATCGGCGAGTTGCTGGTCGACCTGCGCGCCCATCTGCAGCACGTCGGTCCACACTTCTTCCGTGTAAGGCTTCGTCACACGCGGCGTTTCCAGCACGCGCTGAATCGTCATCGTGTGCTCGAACTCGACTTCGGATTCGTCGACCGCGCCCGAAATCGGCGCGGCGCTACCCGGCTCCGGCGTGCACGCAACGGGAATATGCCCTTCGCCCGCGAGCAGCCCGGACGTCGGATCGAGCCCGATCCAGCCCGCGCCCGGCAGATAGACCTCGCACCACGCGTGCAGGTCGGTGAAGTCGACTTCGGTGCCGCTGGGGCCGTCGAGCGATTTCGTATCGGGCGCGAGCTGAAGCAGATAGCCGGACACAAACCGCGCCGCCAGGCCCAGCTGGCGAAGCGTTTCCACCATCAGCCAGCCTGAGTCGCGGCACGAGCCCGACGCGTTCACAAGCGTCTCTTCCGGCGTCTGCACGCCTGGCTCCATCCGGATCAGGTAGCGGATATCGCTTTGCAGACGCTGATTGAGGTCGACGAGGAAATCGGCGGTCTTGCGCGGCGTCCGGTCGATGCTCGCGACGAATTCCGCGAAACGCGGCGTCGGCTCGCGTTTCGCGCGGTACGGAGCGAGTTCGAGCGCGAGGCCCGGATCGTATTCGAAGGGAAATTTTTCCGCGGACGGTTCGAGGAAGAAATCGAACGGGTTGTAGACCGCCATCTCCGCGACAAGATCGACGGTTATCCTGAACTCGCGTGTCTTCTCGGGAAAGACGAGCCGCGCCTGATAGTTGGCGAACGCGTCCTGCTGCCAGTTGGTGAAATGCTCTTCCGGGTCGACCCGCATCGAATACGACAGAATGGGCGTTCGACAGTGGGGCGCCGGCCGCAGCCGCACCACCTGCGGCGAAAGTGCGACCGGACGGTCGTAACGATAATGTGTGACATGGGTCAACGCGACACGTATAGACACACCGGACTCCTGCGCAAGGGATGGCAGCCGCAAAAAGCAAGCTTCATGCCGTTTGTTGTGAGACCTCTTGGCCCCGCCCGACAAGGCGGGACGACCTGACCGAACGGATTCATACGACGCGACCGGCGCATTTCCGGTCCGCGCACCAAAGCGGCGCAGCGCTCATGCCCCATCATGCACATAATGCGTGAGAAAGAAATGTTCGGCGACAGGCGCGGCACGGAGATTGCGTCGATGACGCTTTCCGTCGCGCCTTCCCGCGTCCCACCTCTTCAGCGACATCCATGAAAACCTTCCATTGCAACCGATGCTCACAGTTCGTCTTCTTCGAGAACGTGCTGTGCGAGCGCTGCAACGCGTTGCTCGGCTACGTGCCGGAGCTGAGCGAAATCAGCGCCTTCGAGGAAGCGGGCGATGGCCAGTGGCGCAGCCTGCATCCGCGTGCCGGGGGCGCGTTGTACCGGCAATGTCACAACTACGAGGTTGAGAAAGTCTGCAACTGGATGATTCCGGCCGGTTCCGAGGACACGTTGTGCGCCGCCTGCCAGTTGACGCAGACCATTCCCAACCTCAGCGAGCCGGACAATCGCCTGTACTGGTTTCGCCTTGAGAACGCGAAGCGGCGGCTGCTTTACACGCTGGCATCGCTCGGGCTCGAGGTCGAATCACGGCAAAGCGACTCTGACCATGGGCTGGCGTTCGAATTCCTCGAAGATGGGGGCGATGGCGAGCGGGTCATGACTGGCCACGACAACGGCCTGATCACGCTGAACATCGCCGAGGCCGACGACGCGCACCGCGAGCGCGTGCGCAGTGCCATGGGCGAGCCGTATCGCACGCTGCTCGGGCATTTCCGGCATGAGAGCGGTCATTATTTCTTCGACCGGCTGATCGACGGAGGCAAGTGGGTCAAGCCGTTTCGCAAGCTGTTCGGCGACGAGCGGGCCGATTACGGCGAGGCGCTCGATGCCTACTATCAAAGCGGGCCGCCTGCCGACTGGAGCAACGCATATATCAGTGCGTATGCAACCATGCACCCGTGGGAGGACTGGTCCGAGACGTGGGCGCACTACCTGCTGATTGTCGATGCGCTGGATACGGCCGCGTCGTACGGTCTTGCGCTGCTGCCCGACGACCCTGACGAGCCGACGCTCACCGACGCGACGCCCGTTGAGGATGCGAGCTTCGATAACCTGATCAGGCGCTGGTTTCCGTTGACCAACGTGCTGAACAGCCTGAACCGGAGCGTCGGCGTGGCCGATGGCTATCCGTTCACACTGGCGACGGCCGTCATCGACAAGCTGCGCTTCGTGCATCGGGTGATCGTGGCGTCGGCGGTAAAGGACACGGCGCCCCCGAAGAAGGCAGTCCTCTCGGGGACGCCCCGTACCGCTGCGGCGCCGGGGAAGTCATAAGCCCATCAACCCATAAGAAAAGGGCCGCGACAGTCAGACTGTCGCGGCCCTTCCCTGTCGCCTGTTTCGAGGCGGACGCGCGAGGCTACTTCTTCTGCTGCATCAACGTCCTCAGCTCTTCGACGTTTTCCTCCACGCGCTTCTGGATCACAGCATACGACTCCGCCTGCGACTGATACGCAGCCTGCGCCAGTTGCTGCATGTTCGCGAGTGCCTTATGCAGCGTCTGCTGAACAAGTTCGGCCGCCTGAGGCGACGCGCCGCCGCCTGCTGTGGCCAGCGCCTGGAGTTCGCTCAGCGTCGTGCGCAGCATTTCGCCCTGCTTCTGCGCGAGCGACTGCATGCCCTGAAAGGCCGTCTGGTTGGCCGTGACGAGCGCCTCGACGTCCTTGCGCCGCGCTTCCATGATGGCGGGCACGTCGAAGCCAGGCAGTTTGAACTGCTCGAGCATTTTGGTGAATTCGCCAAACGGATTGGCGGCGTCAAATTTTTCCATGCTGGATCCTCCCGGGATTCGTGAACACACAGCCAGACGCGGACATTCAACCTGACCTGCCCGCACATACCGGCCGACCTTTGACATGACATGGCGCGCCGCCCTGAATCCCGATGCCTGCCGGGTAACGGGGACACGTCCCCGGATCATGCGCTTTCTGCCCGCGTTGCGCCAGCGAACGATTCCTGGACGGCAGCGCACACTGCATGGCGGAGACGGTCGGCATTCAAGGCCCAATGCACTATCCTCTGTAACTGGAGCGACGCGCCAGACACCCGGGCGGCGCCATGAGAGGGCCTGAATATGGATGCAGCGACGAGTAATGCGACCCGCATGCGGCGTGTCGCCGATCTGCCTTGCCCAAAGGGCTTGCCGCTGATCGGCAACCTGCATCAGCTTGCACCGGCGAAACTTCATCTGATCCTGGAGCGCTGGGCGGAAGAACTGGGTACGCCGTTCAGATTCCAGATCGCCGGGATGCCCGTCACCGTCTGGACCGATACCGAGCTTTGCCAGACCATCATGCGCGAGCGTCCGCACCGCTATCGCCGGTATGCGACGCTCGAATCGACGCTGGAGGAAATCGGCTGCAACGGCCTCTTTTCCGCCGAAGGGGCGGCGTGGGAGCCGCAGCGGCGGCTCGTGATGCAGGCGCTTTCGATTCCGCATATCAAGGCGTTCTATCCGACGCTCAGCGCGATCACCGAACGCCTGCGCGTGCGTTGGGCACGGGCTGCTGAGCAGGGCAGCGTCGTCGAGATGACGGAGGACCTGAAGCGTTATACGGTGGACGTGACGAGCGCACTCGCGTTCGGCGAGGACCCGCATACGATCGAGAAAGACCGTGGCGTGATTCAGGAGCACCTCGCGCTGATCTTCCCGATGCTGATGACCCGCATCAACGCTCCCTTCCCCTACTGGCATTACGTGAAGCTGCCGCGCGACCGGCGTGTCGACCGTGCGCTGGTCGAAGTGCATCGCTATGTGCGTCAGATGATGGAGCGCGCACGCGAGCATATGCGCGACGATCCCGCGGAAACGCCGCGTCATCTGCTTGAAGCGATGCTGATGATGCGCGACAAACCAGATTCGGGCATCACCGACGACCAGGTTGCCGCCAACGTGCTGACCCTCCTGCTAGCGGGCGAAGACACCACGGCCAATTCGATCGCATGGACCCTGCTCTATCTCGCCAACGACAAGCCATTGCAACAGCGTATGGCCGATGAAGCGCGCGGCGTGCTGGGCACATCGCCCGTATGTCCGGACTATGGCGCATTGAAGTCGCTGGATCTGTTCGAAGCGGTATGTACCGAAGCGAGCCGTTTGAAGCCGGTTGCCGCGGTGAACTCGTTCGAACCGCTGGAAGATGTGTGTCTGCAGGACGTGGTGCTGCCGACCGGTTCGAAGCTTTTTTTCCTGAACCGTCCCGCGATGCTCGATGCACGCAATTTTGCAGAGCCGCTGAAATATGATCCGGACCGCTGGTTGCACCAGCGCGATCCGTCCCAAGGTGCGCATGACATGCGTGCCTATCTGCAGTTTGGTGCGGGGCCGCGAGTGTGCCCAGGGCGACATCTGGCGAGCGTCGAAATGCGGCTTGTGCTGTCGATGCTGATGTCGAATTTCACCGTCGAACTGGCGGTCGACCCGGACACCATCGAAGAAATCTCTGCCTTTACGATGGTGCCCAGTTCGATGCCGGTGAAGCTGGCAGTGCGGCCTTAAGTGCTGCGGCCGCTTTAACGCGGCGTGTTACGCAACGGCCGGGAAGTCGAGCGTCGTGTCGTTCACACGGTTCACGAGGTTCGTGAACGTAATCGACGCCACTGCCAGACAGATTTCGATCACCTGGCGTTCGCTGTAGCCGGCATCACGCACCGCGTCGAGCTCAGCGGCGGGCACGGTGCCACGCGTATCGACCAGCGTGCGAACAAAGCGCACCAGCGCGTCGCGCTTTGCGTCACCGGTTGCATCGCCTGCGCGGACCTGCTTCATTGCGTCCTGTGAAAGACCCGCAAACTTGCCCATTAGCGTATGGGCGGCAATACAGTAGTCACAGCCTGCGATTTCGCTGACGGCAAGCTTGATGGTTTCAACGTCGGCCTTTTCGAGGCTGCCGTGCGAGATAACGCCGTCGACGGCGAGCATCGCACCGAGTCCTTCGGGGCTGTGCGTGCCGATGGTGGCGTAAGCGTTCGGCACCTTGCCGGCGGCCTTCCTGATCGCGGCGAACAGGTCGGCGGTAGCGCCGGTGGCTTCGTTAGGGTTGATAGCGGAAAGACGTGACATGATTGGCTCCATGAGTGTTGGGTTTCGTCTGCTAGCCATGTCATATGGCATGGAAGTCAGTTTAGGCAGACAACGTGAGTTGTTTAATGCCTCAACACTTCAAAGTTATGCTCAATCGGCTCACGCAATGACAGCGGCGCGGTTCGCCCTTTCCTGAGCAAACCGCGCCGCTTTCATTGCAAAACTTCCGGACATCAGACGGCCAGCGCGTTCAGCTAACGCGCCGGAGCCGCCCGCCATCGCCACGCCGGGCGCTCCCGGCCGGCGGATCGCATCAAGCAGACGCTATTCGCGCTCGATTCCAAGACCCGGCAGGACCCGCGTCCCTTCTACCTGGACTGAGTGAAGCAGTTCCGGGTCAAGATCGAGAACGCGGAGAATCGTCGGCGCGACCTGTGTGGTGAGCACGGGCCTGGACACGGTTCGACCGTGCCGGAGTCCCGGGAACGACACCACGAGACCCAGGTGATTGTCGTCAGGCGCATTTCCGCCATGCTCCTCGTCCTTCGACATGCTGGACGTGTAGATCACACCGGGGTTCGGCTGCACGATGATGTCCGGGGTCCGGCCGCGTGCAGGATCGCCAAACAGGGCAGTAAGGCGCGGACCGTACAGGATGTACGCTTCGAGACCGTCCGCACAGATGCCTGGCGCGTTGCAGCCGCGGTTCGCGTTGAGCGTCTTCACAACCGCATCGAGCTGACCGCGGTTGCGCAGCCAGATGAGACCGACGTCGTCAGATTGCACCATGCCCGTATCCACGAGACCCGTACCGTCGTTCAGATTGCCCGACGTCGTGGCGTTCTGGCCAAAGTTGCCCTTGGGGTCGAGATAGTTGCTGGCTTCCAGCAGTTTCGTCAGCGTATCGCCGTTCTTCACCAGCTTCGTATGATCGGTGGGCGACTGACCATGCTTGGCCGTGACGATAATGACCGTCGAGGTATAAAGGTTTTTCTCTTTCAGTTCGGACACGATGCGGCCCAGTGCGTCATCCGCATAGGCAATCGCCTTTGAGACTTGAGGACCCGGCGTGAAACTCGCGTCGAGGTACCCCCCGCCTGTTTCCACGGTTGCCTTTTGAGCCACGCTCAAGGTCTGGAAGTTCGTACCGAACACCGTCGGCACCGAAGCAGCCTTTCCCGTCGAATCTTTACCATCGATCTGGTTGATGATCGCCTGCACGTGGAAGTTATCGAACTGCTCCGTGTGCGTATAAACGTCGGTGTAGTTCTTATTGGTCGCAGGGTCGATCGAGTTGATCTCGGTACGCGCCAGGTCGTCGACACCGCGCCCGGATGGTCCATTGACCCAGTCATAACCCCACGCATGCTTGTCCGCCCAGGCGGTACGCGCACCGTGAATGTGTTCCTTGACGACTTCAAAAACGGTATTCGTCTTGATGTAGTTATGCGGGTAGACGGGCGTGCAGACGCCATCTTTCAATGCACGCGGAATGGCCTGCGGATTGAACGCGCCACCGCCGTCGAGATGGATCAGCGGACCTCCGTTCTGTCCGTCGATTCCGGTTGTCTCATCGAACACGACGTTCCATCCCTGCTTGCCCGTGCAGTGCGTATCCGACGGGGCATAGAGCGTACGGTCATACGACACGTCATAGAAGAGACCTGCGCTCTTCGGCGAGCCGCCTGTCACGAGTGCGGCAAGACCGGGAAAGGAATCCGACAGCCCTGGCGTATGCGCATCCGTGTATGTCACGCCTGATTTCGCCAGCACGGCCAGATTCGGGCACGCGTTCGCGCCAATGCAGCGGGCGACATCCTGCTCATGCAAACCATCGATACTGATGAGAAGCACGCGTTTCGCGTCTTCCATTTCATGAGCCTGTGCCGCCGGGTGCACACCAGCCAGTGCCATCACACCGGCACCGAATGCTGCGCTGAACCCGGACCACTTCCTGGCTTTATCCATGTCTCACCTCGTTGTTGGGCATTGGGGGACCGACCTGCGCCGGCCGATCAATATGGATCCCGTCTGCGAACCTGTGATGAAGCGAGACTTTCAGTTGTCTAACGGCTTGCGTGCCACGTGCGCGCAATGTCGATGGCAGTCGGCCGTGGCGTACCCGACCCGCAAGACTGATACGATGGTCAATCCACTTTGTCCTGACGTTACGTCAACGATGGATCGAATCGACGCGATGAAGGTATTCGTAGCCACGCTTGACGAAGGCAGCCTTGCCGCGGCCGGCCGGCGGCTCGGCCGCTCGCCCGCCGCGGTCAGTCGGGCCATCGCGTTTCTCGAAGCGCACGTCGGCATGGCGCTACTACATCGCACGACACGCACGATCAGGCTGAGCGAGGCGGGCGAGCGCTACGCCGCGTCGTGCCGTCGAATCCTGACCGACCTGGAAGAGGCTGATCTGCTGATTGCCGGGGAGCGCTCGGCGCCACGCGGCACGCTGACGCTAACCGCACCCGTTGCAGCGGGGCAGGATTTTCTGCGCCCGCTTCTCGATGAGTTCGTGGATAAGTATCCGGACGTCACGGCCCGATTACATCTGCTCGACCGCCCGGCGAACCTGATCGACGAAGGAATCGACGTCGCGCTGCGCATTGCGCATCTCGCCGATTCGACGCTCGTCGCACTTCCGCTCGGCGAAGTTCGCCGTGTCGTCGTTGCGTCTCCGCGCTATCTCGCCGGACATTCACGCATCGACGAACCCGCCGATCTCGCGAACCACCAGATCATCTCGATGACGCATTTCGGGGTCGATTCGTGGAGCTTTCCTTCATCGAACAATTCCGCCGTGCCTCAAACAGTGCAATTCACGCCACGTTTGATCGTCAACAGCGTAGAGGGCGCGCTGGCTTCCGCCGTCGAGGGACACGGCGTGACGCGGCTCTTTTCCTATCACGTCGCCGATCAGGTGCGGGACGGCTCGTTGCGGATCGTGCTCACCGGCCACGAACACGCGCCGCTTCCGGTTCATCTGCTCACGCCGCATGGCCGCCTGACCGTGCCGAAAGTCCGCTCGTTCGTTGACTTCGCGGTTCCGCGTCTGCGCGCGCTCTTCAGCGAACTAAAGGGCATCACCGATCCCGATTGAACCGCTGCACGGAAGAATGTCTACCGCACTGCGGCGATTCTCTCGCGCCGCGTTCGCATCTAGACTCCTCCCATCAGAAGCGGTGCCAGAGGAGTCAATCATGTCCCTTCAGAAGCGGCTCGATGCCATCAAGGCGGACTTCAACGTCGAGGAGGCCGTATGAGCCAGCCAGCCAATGTGCTTGCCCAGACGGCGAACTTCGCGGACCCGGCCAGCTATGCCGGCCGCAACACGCTCTACTGGCGCCGCAACCTCGTCATTTGCGTGATCGGCTCGTTCACCACGCTCGTCAGCCTGAGCATGTTGCTGCCGTTTCTTCCACTCTATGTACAGCAACTCGGCGTCACCTCGCCGGCGGCGGTAGTGCAGTGGTCAGGTGTCGCCTTCGGTGCGACCTTCCTTGGCACTGCCCTCACGGCACCGCTCTGGGGTCGTCTCGCCGACCGGTACGGCCGCAAACCGATGCTCGTACGGGCAGCGGTCGGCATGGCCATCGTGATGTCGTTGATCGGCATGGCGCACAACGTCTACGAACTCGTGGCGCTGCGGCTGGCCGCCGGATTGATCGGAGGATATGCATCGGCGTCGATCGTGATGATCGGCACCCAGGCGCCTCGCGAACGTGCCGGCTGGGCCCTCGGCATCCTTTCAACCGGGGCGCTCGCCGGCAACCTGGCCGGTCCGCTGGTGGGCGGGTTCCTGCCCTCGCTGATCAGCATTCGAAGCACGTTTTTCGCGGGCGGCGCCATGATTGCTGTGGCCGCCATCCTCACGGTCCTGCTGGTGCGCGAAGATTTTCGCCCCGCGTCCGATGTAAAAAATCGCCCCGCGGCCAACGCGGTCGCATCAAAGGCCGCGAACCGCGCGGTTACGATCACCCTGCTTCTGACCGCGATGATGGTGCTCCTTGCCAACATGTCGATCGAGCCGATCATCACCGTGTATATCGGGCACCTCAACGTGCCGGCAGACCACCTTGCGCGCACCGCCGGCATCGTGATGGCATGTTCCGCGTTTGGCAGCATGCTGACCGCAGCACGCCTCGGCGCGCTCGCCGATCGCATTGGCAGCTGGAACGTGATTATCGGCTGCCTGGTGCTGACCGGCCTGGTGATGGTGCCGCAGGCGTTCGTCACACACTGGTGGCAACTGGCGGCCTTGCGTGGATTGATGGGCATGACGCTCGCCGGCTTGCTGCCGTCGATCGCGAAACTGGTACGGCATTCCGCCGCTGACCACGAGTCGGGAAAGATGCTCGGCTATCTGCAGTCGGCGCAGTTCGCCGGTCAGGTTGTCGGGCCGCTGATTGGTGGATTCATCGGCGTGCACATCGGGCTGCATTCGGTGTTCTTCGTTACAGGCTCGTTGCTGATCGCCTGTGCGGTGCTGGGCCAGTGGGCGCGTAACCGCCCGGGGCAAGCCGCGTGATGTTTCAACCAGCCGGATTTGACATGGGTCGAACGGCGATTTGTCTCTCCGCCGCAAATGCACGTGCGGCCTGAAATGCGATCGGTTGCGCAAGGCGCTGACACGCTGACCCCGGCGCGGTGAGGCGTCACTCATGGAAACAGTCGTTCGCCTCCCGGCCGGCCCGGTCCGAGGCTTTAGCCGGCCGATCACATATATCATGTTGTGATATATAATTGAATCAAAGTCCAGACACCGGGATCTGGTTTGGATCGAAGACACGACTGCAGCCCGGACACCTGAACCGGCGAGGGCAGTTGCGTTGCCGCTGCAAAGGACTTCAGGGATTTCCGGGACGTCATGTCGGGTGACGCAAAGGAGGCGTGATGGTCATCAATAGCGACTTTGAGATCGGCTATCTGCTGATCACATTCGCGCTGCTGGGCATCATCCTGGTTGGCGACCTGCTCAGCGCGCTGCAGTTGCAGCGCTGGCACCCCAAGCTGCTGGGTGCAGCAGTCGGTGCGTTATTGGGCTTCGCGCTGATCGAGGCTGTGCCCATGTTCACCTGAACAATTTCGCGGCGGAACCGATTCGCTCACTCGATAGACGACATCGCGAAAGCCTGTAAAGGAATCGATGATGGCCCCGTTCAACCGGATCCTGCTCTGCTACGACGCCACACCGGAGGGGCAGCTTGCTCTTCGCTGCGGTGCAGCGCTTGCGCAGCAGTTGCACGCGGAGACCCATCTGCTCTCGATCTTCGACTGCACATACTGGTCAAGCGGGTTCGACGTTCTGTCGTCGATGAAATTCGAGATCGATGAGCAGGCGGCAAGGGAGACGCTACGCGAGGGTATCGAACGACTGCGGGCATGGGGGGTGACTGCGACGGGACACTATTCGACAGGAAACGCGGTCGACCACATTTCCCGCCTCGCGGATTCTTTGAAGGTCGACCTCATCGTCATTGGACATCATCCGCACGGATTTTTTGCGCGATGGTGGGAGGGAGAAAACCACGCACTGCTGCTCGACCGCGTGTCTTGCGGCGTCCTGTTCGAGGTGGCCAGGTGACGGCCATGCGCGAGTTCGAAAGGGGATAGCGCAATGAACGAGCAGTCGTACGAAAACTACAGGGGCTTCCAGATCTGGGCATGCGCACAAATTGATCCGGTGGCCGGCGAAGGCCTGGAACTGGGCGCCATCTACCAACCGGTGGCCGTGATCCAGTGGGACGACCGCACCGGCGCATCCAGGAAGAAGCTACTGTGCGATCCGAAGCTACGGGGTTACCAGAGCTCCGGAGATGCCCTGAGAATCGCCGCCGCAATGGCGAAGCGCTATATCGACACCACCCTTATGGGCGTCTGCGTCGCGTAAGCGGACGGGGTCGAAGGCGAAAGGAGATTGCTATGAATATCGACTTTTACTGGGTGCTGTTCTTTCTCGCATTATTCGTCTTTGCCGCGATCGGATTCGGACTGTCCGCGCTTGTCCCTGGTGGACGTGTCAACCACCAATCGTCTATCAAGCACCGCGGAAGACATTCCTGAGGGAAACAGGAAAAAGCTGGAATCTGCATGTCAATCAGCTACGTCATCCTGATCGAAAGCACGCCATCAGGAAGTAGCGGCTGTAATCGAAACGGAGGCGGCTATGATGGATCTTCTTGTGCAGTTCGTTGTTGTGGCCGCAATACTTGCGATGCTGGTTCTTTTCATCGTGGCACTCGATCGCCGGCCCCATCTCCGTGAACGGGAGCCACGGCCGGTATCCCGCCGGCACTGGCGGAACCGCGTGCACAACGGACACTGACGGACATTGGCGCTACCGCGGCGCCCGTCTGGCGATCGGCGCCTGCGTCCGTCTGCTGCCCGGACAGCAGCCATCTGGCCACTTCGACAATCATGGCCTCCTGGTATCAAACCGATGTCCAACGGGCGTCGGCCTGCGGTGCACCACGACGTCTACAGCCCCCAGATGATGTCGGCATTCTGTTTGCGGGCTTCACGCATCATGTCGAGAAACGGCCATGCTCGCTGCGAAAGTCCACCGCCTGATTCCTGACGGCGCTCGCGGGAATATTGCAGTGATTCGAGTGCAACCTCCGCCTTCTCGTCGTTCGAGATAGCCGCCTCCAGGCGGCTGATGGCACGGGGCAGTTCGTCGTGCAGGATGACGCCACGCGTATCGAGGTGCTTGCCGACGAGCCCCAGCAGATACTGGGCGAGATCCCTCAGCATCACGACATCAGGCGTCGCGGGCGATTGAAATGTGATCAGCATGATGGCTCCCTGCTTCGATGTGTATCGCACCATCGCACCGGAAAGCCGTTGGGGGCAACGCGATTGACGCGCGTCTCAATGCGGCAGACGGAAAATCGTCGGACATCCCCAACCAGCCAGCCGGGTGATGCCCTCATTTCACGCAACACGTCTTTCACGCTGTGACGCGACGCGATCCGGGGCAACCGGTGATCGTCTACAGTGACGACATCCAGAACTCCGGGATGACCGGCTTTGCTCAACGGAGCACAGCATTCCCATGGGCGCGCGCAACCCGGGAGAATCATCCTTGCAGTTTCTTGCCGATTGCTCCTGCTCAATTACCAGTGACGAGGAGATCTGCCTTCATTTTATATCACAGTGTGATCTATTCAAGCTGGAAAGACTATTGCTGTCGTCGACCGCAATCTCCAGGCTGTCGATCGGCTCAACCATATCCGCCTCCTTAGGCTAGCGCTTTCTACTGCGGGGAAGGCGGATTCAAAAGCTTGCTCAACGGCTTCAGTGAGCCTATTGGGAGGAGCGAAAATGTCATTAAGTGCGCTTTCCCCAAGGGAAGTGCCTCAAGCATGTCATGCGCTTGACTGACGTCCGTAACGTTCAGGATGAACGCCACCCCAGCCCGGTCTTGCAGTGAATACCACTGGTCAATCTTGCCCTCGAGGTAGAGCTGCGCCGTCTCGCGAACTTCGGTCGGAAGAATGTGTTGGACAAGTTGCATGTCCGTGCCCGGTGGAAAGGTGCCAATTGCAAATATCTTCGTGGTTGGCGTGGTTGGCATCGGAGCGGTTTGCGCCATGGAGACTCCAGCAGAAGCGACCAGCACAGAGGCTGCTGTCAAATTAAGAAGAAGGCGTTTCATCCAACGTCCAGCACCGACATGTCAGCGGAGATTCCGGCCAGTTGGGCAAGATCGGCGGTGGCAGCAAGCCCACGCGTGTGAAAGTGGTCGAGGGCGCCCAGTTGCTGTGGTGTGAGCGGCTTATCCTCTGGCCCAAGGACCGTGAGTGCGAGCTTCAGCCGCTCGGTCAGGCCGGTCGCGCGATAGTGTTCGCGTACGCCATCAAGTGCATCAGTCATTGCAAAATCCCCACTGCTTCGATCGATAGATCGTTCGTTACGGCAACTCTTCAATACAAGGAGGCTGGCGCGAGGCCACACCAGATGCCGTATTCAGCGCTTCGGCTTCTGGTCCCGTCAGATAGCAATCGCGGAAGCGCTCATCGACGCGTTCCCACATCCGTTTCGAAAACAGCAGCGCTGCGTTGAGCGGGCGATGATTGATGACCACGGAATCCGTCTCGCCCTGTTCGTTCAGATGCGCGACGACCACCGTTTCGATCGGCACGCCCTGGATCTGCGACCGATAGGATTCCATGTACAAACCGTTGCCGATCTCGCCCTTGTAGCTGTGATGCTGGAATTCGTAGAGCGAGACCGCGTGTTTGATCACGGAAAGAATATCGGCTCGTCCCTCGATCGGACGCTTCAGGACGGTGGCTTCGAGCGTCGCGCTTTCGGCGAGCCTCGCCAGCCAGAGCGGCGGAACGCCTGCGGGCGCCAGCACGGGGGCTGTGTCGTTGAATTTCATGCTGGGCGCTCCAGTTACGGTTTGCTCGTCATGACTGCGCTAGCGGCATCGAGCGCTGCTTCGAGCGTGATGCGCGCCTTTTCGAGGCGGCGTCGCGCGAGGCGTCCAACACCCGCGCCGCGCTCAGACTCGCCCGCCAGCAGCGCATGAATATCGGGCAGCATCCAGATCGCGCCGCGCGTCCCCCAGGCGCCATCCGGAATCTCGGTCGGAAAGACCCAGACGCGCGGCGCGACGTCATCGAACGGCCGGTTCTCCGCGCGCGCCACCGCTTCCGTGACGTTTCTGACGAGCGAGCGACGCGATTCGTCGGTGTATTGCCCTTCGGGTGCAGACGGAATGATCCGGTAGCGTATCGTGTTCGTGCGTTCGCCGCCGATGTAGATCGCAGCAGGCCGATGAAGATGGAACACGGTGACACGCTGTGCGATCGGATTGGCGGGATCGTACCCTTCCGCCTTGATGAGGATGTCGGTCAGTTCCTTGACGAGGCGCGCTTCGGCCTCGGGCGTCAAGGCGTCTTCGGGCCACAGTGCATCGATCATTGGCATGGTGCTGCTCCTGCTTTCAGGTTATTGGATGTGGCCATGATCGGGGGTTTACTCGTGCGGCCGGAAGTGGCAGCATCGCCATTATTCAGGGAATTTCAGACACGCAATGGCCATCGTCCGCATCTGGGTCTATGACGGAATCCTCGCGTCCGGCGTCGCGGGTCCTGTTGACGTCTTCAGCGCGGCCAATCAGTTCCGTGCGCGCAAGGCTGCACCGGGCACGACATCCGCGCCCGTGTTTGCATGGCGCGTGGAATCTCTCGACGGGCAACCCGTCACGGCTGCGTCGGGCCAGACCATTCACGTCGACGGCAAGATCGACCCGCGCAAACGGGCGGACGCCGTTCTGCTGACGGCACCGTTTTTCTCGAACATCGACGAGTTCATCGGGCGCCGCGAGCAGTTGAACGCGCTGTCTTCCGCACTGCGGCGTCAACGCAAGGCAGGTGCCGTGCTGGCGGCTTATTGCACGGCCAACTACCTGCTCGCCGAGGCGGGCCTGCTGGATGGCCGCGCCGCAACGACGCACTGGGCGAGAGCCGCGGACTTCGCGCGCCGCTATCCGCGTGTCGAAGTTCGCGCACAGGAACTGCTGATCGCGCAAGACGGCATCATCTCGGGCGGTTCCGTGACGTCGTATCTGAATCTCGCGGTGCGGCTCGTCGAAACATTCGCCGGCGAAGAACTCGCCACGATGACCGCGAAGGCGCTGTTGATCGACATGAACCGGACTTCGCAGGCTTCCTTTACAACGCTTCTCGACGAACATGGGCATACCGACACGCTCGTTGCGCGCGCCCAGCAGCAGATGGAGGCTACGTTGCAGCAGGGATTCCGGTTGAGCGATCTGGCGGCGTCGCTTGCGGTCAGCGAACGCACGCTCAATCGCCGTTTCAAGGAAGCCGTCGGGCTCGCACCCTTGACGTATCTGCAGAATCTGCGCATCGAGGTCGCGAAAAGGTTGCTGGAAACGCGGCCAATTGGGCTTGAGGCGGTGAGTCAGCGGGTCGGTTATGGCGATATCAGCACATTTCGGCAATTGTTCAAGCGCAAGACCGGGTTGTCGCCGAGTGAATATCAAATGCGGTTCTCGCGTGCCACGGCGGAGAATATAGAAGCCGGGTCAGGCCGCGACGGCGGCTGAGGTCTCGCGAGATCATCACGCTGCAGCCCTCGTCATATCCCTCCCTCTTTCCCCGCACTGCCCTTTTTGTATCTCAACGTATCTACAACAGATAGGGATACGCACGCTTACACACAACCGACTTTCGGACACGAGCGGGATACGTTCATCCGCTCAAATACGCCCATCGCGAGCAAAACACCGCACCGCAAAAACTGGGCTTACCGAGGTAGTGCATATGCAACACGAGTCGAACGGAACCGTTGAACTGGACCGCACCGCGGATGAACCGCTGAGCAGCCAGATCGCGCGCGATTGTCTGCTGACGCGCGCCCGGCAGATCTCCCGCGTCTTGACTTCCGTCTATGACGACGCGTTGCGTCCGTTCGGCATCGTGGCGCCGCAGTTCTCATTGCTCGTGCTGATCGCGGAGTTCGGGCCTATTAGCCGCTCAGATCTGGGCCGACGGAATCATCACGAGCGCTCGACGCTGACAAGGAATCTGCAGCCGCTGATCGCGCAGGGCTGGGTTGCCGAGGGCGTCCCGGAAAGCGATGGTCGAAGCCGCCCTCTCTCGCTCACGCACGAAGGCAAGGCGCTGCTCAAAAACGCCGCGAGCGCGTGGTCGGCTGCACAGAGCCGCGCGACGCGCCTCCTCGGCGAAGGCTGCGCCCACGAGCTCATGAATATCGCGCGCAAATTGCCGCTGCGCATGGTCTGAAGTTTTTCGGTCGATGTTGCATATGCAAGATTGACCAACGCCTGTTACCCCTCCCCCCTCATCAAGGAATTTGTCATGAAAGTCGTCAAAGCCGCCGCCGTCCAGTTCAGCCCGGTGCTCTATAGCCGTGAAGCAACCGTCGCCAAGGTCGTGCAGAAGATCCACGAACTCGGCCAGAAAGGCGTGCAGTTCGCCACCTTCCCCGAAACGGTCGTGCCTTATTACCCTTACTTTGCGGCCGTCCAGACGGGCATCGAGCTTCTGTCGGGCACCGAACATCTGCGCCTGCTCGAACAGGCTGTGACTGTGCCGTCCGCTGCTACCGACGCGATCGGCGAAGCCGCGCGAAAGGCCGGCATGGTCGTGTCCATTGGCGTCAATGAGCGCGATGGCGGCACGCTGTACAACACACAATTGCTCTTCGATGCTGACGGTACGCTGATCCAGCGCCGCCGCAAGATCACGCCGACGCATTTCGAACGCATGATCTGGGGCCAGGGAGATGGCTCGGGCTTGCGTGCAGTCGACAGCGCAGTCGGCCGCATCGGCCAGCTCGCATGCTTCGAGCACAACAACCCGCTCGCCCGCTACGCGATGATCGCCGACGGCGAGCAGATCCATTCGGCGATGTACCCGGGTTCCGCCTTTGGCGAGGGCTTTACCCAGCGCATGGAAATCAACATCCGCCAGCATGCGCTCGAATCCGGCGCGTTCGTCGTCAATGCAACGGCGTGGCTGGACGCGGACCAGCAGGCGCAAATCATGAAAGATACCGGTTGCGGAATCGGTCCGATCTCGGGCGGCTGCTTCACCACGATCGTCGCTCCTGACGGCATGCTGATGGCCGAGCCGCTTCGCTCGGGTGAAGGCGAAGTGATCGTCGATCTCGACTTCACGCAAATCGACCGCCGCAAGATGCTGATGGACTCGGCCGGCCACTACAACCGCCCCGAATTGCTGAGTCTGATGATCGACCGTACGCCGACCGCGCATGTTCACGAACGCACTTCGCACCCGATGATCGTCAACGACCAGGGTTCCGACGATCTGCGCACCCAGGCTGCATGACCTGCGAACTTCGAATTGCCCCTCTATCGAAGGAGGATTTGCTTTGAAAGCAATGATCAGGACCGGCTGCGCGAGCATCGTCGTTGCGGCGCTGATGGCGGCCGCCTCGCCCGGCTATACGCAGACGTCCGCAACGGATGCACCCGTCGCAACGCATGCGCGCAAGCCTGCGACCGCAAAGACCGACATCTCGGACGGTACGCTGGTGAAGTCGCTGCCCGGATTCAGAAATGGCTATGCAACCGTGAACGGCGTACGGCTGCATTATGTGGTCGGCGGCAAGGGCGAGCCGCTCGTGTTGCTGCCCGGTTGGCCCGAAACGTGGTGGACCTTCCACAAGATCATGCCGGCGCTCGCCGAGCACTACACCGTGATCGTGGTGGATCTGCGCGGCATGGGCGCGTCGTCGAAGCCCGTTGACGGCTATGACAAGAAAACGATGGCCGCCGATATCCATGAACTGACGCAATCGCTTGGATACGACAAGGTTGCGATCGCGGGACACGACATCGGCTCGGCTGTGGCGTTCGCCTACGCGGAGAACTATCCGGAAGCCACCGACAAGCTGGTGATGATGGAATTTCCGCATCCCGACGATAGCCTGCAGACTTTTCCGCTTCTACCCGCCCAAGGCGCATATGGTGACAGGCTGGGTTCGGCGCGCCCGAACCTGTGGTGGTTCGCGTTCAATCAGGTCAGAGGTTTGCCGGAGAAGCTGCTGGCAGGCCGCGTCCGGCTTGAACAGGACTGGCTCTTCCACTACTTTCTTGTGAATGAGAAAGCAGTCGACGCGCGCGACCGCGCCGTGTACGAGCACGCCTATGACAGCGCCGCCGCGATCCGCGCAGGCAACGCGTGGTATCAGGCCTTCCCTCAGGACATCAGCGACAACAAGGATTATGGCCAGCTGCAAATGCCCGTTCTCGTGATGGGCGGTCCCGCATACAAGTGGATGAAAATGGTCGTCGGAGAAAAGGCGGTCAATATGAGCGCCGTCGACGTAGAAAACAGTGGGCACTTTATCCAGGAGGAGCAGCCCGAGCGGGTTACGAAGACAATGCTCGGCTTTCTGCAAGGCGCACGCGAATGATGACCCGATCGTCGCGTTGATCGACGTATGCACGCGCACATTTTCGTACATAACTGTGTATATGCATACATAAATAAAATGAAGTCTCTCCTTGAAAGGTATGTGATATGACAACGAAACCTGCCCATGATGTGCCCATTCTCGTGACGGGTGCCGGAGGCGCGATTGGTGGAATTGGCCGCAACGTGACAACGTCATTGCTCGCGAAGGGCTATAAAGTGCGGGCGCTGGTCCGCAAGGAAGACGATCGCGCAAACGAGTTGCGCCGCCTTGGCGCCGACGTCGTGGTCGGCGATCTGACCGGGCTCGCCTCGATGCATCGCGCAATCGAAGGCTGTTCGCGCGTCTATTTCGGCATGTCCGTCTCTGCAGCCTATCTCGAAGCAACCGTCAATTTTGCTGCCGTGGCGCGTCATCATGGCGTCGAAGCCATCGTGAACATGTCGCAGATGACAGTCACGGAAATGAGCATCACGGAGACGACCGACAGCCCCCAGCATAAGCTGCACTGGCTTGCCGAGCAGGTTTTGCAGTGGTCGGGGCTGCCCGTCGTCACGGTACGGCCCACGGCGTTTCTCGAGAGCTTCTTCCTGACGCTTGGCGCAGCCGGCGTGCGCGATAACGACGAACTCGCACTGCCGCTCGGCAATAGCAAGACGTCGCCCATTTCAGCCGTTGACGTTGCAAATGCCGTATCGGTGATTCTCGAAGACCCGGCGCCGCATATCGGCAAGATCTATAACCTGACGGGCCTCGAATCAACCGATCTCGAGCAGGCCGCGCGCGTCTTTTCGGAGGCCCTCGGCCGGCCCATCCGTTACCGGAATGTGCCTGTCGCGCCGTGGTCCGACAAGTTGCGCGAACTCGGCATTTCCGCTCATGTCGTCGAACATCTGGCCGTGATGGCCGATCTGCACGTTCAGGGACGATACGACCGCATGACGAACGACCTGTTCGAACTCACGGGCCGCAAACCCATGAGCATGTACGACTTCGTGAGACTGCACATCGCAGACTTCACGCGCAACGCAACACGCTGATCCAAGGCAGGAGACCGATCCTATGTCAAACGACACGCCCCAATCCCCATCGCGCCGGCACTTTGTCGGTGCGGCCGCCGCGGCTCTCGCGGCAGGCTCGCTGAGCCGGCTCGCCTTCGCGGAAACGAGCCCGGCAATCGGCAAGATCACCGAACCCGCGAACGGCGACAAGACGGCGATCCGGCCGTTCCGCGTTCACGTCCCCGACTCGCAGCTCGTCGACATGCGGCGCCGCATCAAGGCCACGCGCTGGCCGGATCGCGAGACGGTGCCCGACGAATCACAGGGCATTCAGCTCGCCACCATTCAGGGACTCGCGCAATATTGGGCAACCGGCTATGACTGGCGCAAATGCGAAGCGCGGCTGAATTCGTATCCGCAGTTCATCACTGAGATTGACGGACTCGATATCCATTTCATCCACGTGCGGTCGAAGCACGAAAACGCGATGCCGTTGATCGTGACCCACGGCTGGCCCGGCTCGGTCATCGAACAGTTCAAGATCATCGACCCGCTCGTCAATCCGACTGCGTACGGCGCGCCGGCTTCGGATGCCTTTCATCTCGTGATTCCATCATTGCCCGGTTACGGCTTTTCGGCGCGACCTACCACAACGGGCTGGGGACCGGAGCGCACTGCGCGCGCGTGGGTCACATTGATGAAACGCCTCGGCTATGAGCGCTTTGCTTCGCAGGGCGGCGATCTCGGCGGGATTGTCACGAACATCATGGCCAAACAGGCACCGCCCGAACTGATCGGCATTCATGTGAACTTTCCTGCCTCCGTTCCGGCGGAGATTCTGAAGTCGCTGGCCGCGGGCGACGCGATGCCTGCCGGCTTATCGGACGAGGAAAAGCACGCGTATGAGCAGTTGAGTGCCAACTTCAAAAAGAAGCGCGGCTACGCTTTCGAAATGGGCACGCGCCCGCAGACGCTGTACGGACTCGCCGACTCGCCCGTCGCGCTGGCTTCCTGGCTACTCGACCACGGCGACGGCTACGGTCAGCCCGCGGCGGCGTTGAGCGCAGCCGTGCTCGGTCATCCCGTCAACGGTCATTCAGCAGGCGCGCTGACGCGAGACGACATACTCGACGACATCACGCTTTACTGGCTGACCAACACCGGCATCTCGGCGGCGCGCTTCTATTGGGAGTCGCACGCGAATTTCTTCCTCGCGGCCGACGTCAACGTGCCTGCCGCTGTGAGCGCGTTTCCGGGAGAAAATTACCAGGCGCCGAAGAGCTGGACCGAAAAGGCCTATCACAACCTGATTTACTTCAACAAGCCCGAAACGGGCGGGCACTTCGCGGCATGGGAAGAACCGATGATCTTCGCGAACGAAGTGCGCACGGGATTAAGGCCCTTGCGCGCCTAAAGTGCGAAGCGCTCCGACGCGCATGCGTCGGAGCGCTCCTCGATGTAATCGTGCTAGTCGGGTCCACGCGATGCTGTTCGCATTGATCTGCCGTTTGGTTCGGCCATGCGGCGCCATCCGCCCGCCTCGTTCGACGAACACTGGCGCATGTCTGATATTCCTCGAAAGATGGCAATATTGCCACTCCCGCTCGTTTCGGCAAAGCCCGATAATCAGGCGACTTTCCATTTCAGGAACCAAAACATGACTGGAAACGCCTATTTCTCGACAAACCTGCTGCTTGCCTATGCAGCGTATTTCGTTGGCACCGCGAGTCCAGGGCCGAGCAACCTTGCAATTATGTCCATAGCGGCCAGTCACGGCCGGAAAGCGGCGTTGATGTTCGCACTCGGTGTCGTCTCGGGGTCAATATTTTGGGCGACGGTGGCAGCGCTAGGCGTGTCGGCTGCCCTGATCGCCTATTCGCAATTCATCATTGCAGTCAAGATTTTTGGTGGTCTGTATCTCTTGTGGCTAGCCTTCAAATCCGGACGCAATGCGCTTGCGACTTCAGCTGCGTCGGTAGTGGAGGTGGAACGAACCCCGACATTGACGAGCATCTACTCCCGCGGAGTGATGCTCCATCTCACCAATCCAAAAGCCATCCTCGTGTGGGTTTCAATTGTTGCTCTATCGTCGAACAGCACGGGATCAGCCCATAGCGCTGTAATTGCAGGTTGTGCGGCCATCGGATGTCTGGTGTTCGGCGGTTATGCAGTATTGTTTTCCACGGACTCGGCTCGCAGGTTGTACGTGCGGACCCGTCGTGCCCTGGAAGGATGCCTGGCCGTAGTATTCGGGATTGCCGGCATCAGACTTCTGGCGTCGCGTGTCTAGCTAGTTTCAGTACCTTCGCTTGTCCAATGTCATACCGCGGGGGAGTCCTGCTATTTCGGTCGAAAGTACGCATCCGCATGTAGTGAAGCCATGACATTCATGGCGATAGAGGCGGGAATATCAGGAAGCCGACCGAACGGCGGCAATGCCGCCACCGTCAGCAATCCGCCAGATTGCCGACGTAGAATCCAGACCGGCTCAACGTCGGAAATGGCCGAGGACACGACAGACGAGACCTATACACATAGGTGCGTTGTCTATAGGGAGTCGGCCATCTAGTAGGCGTGAAAGCTTGCGGGAAAACGGCCGCAGACTAAGTGGGTCTTGCCCCGTTCACCAGTTCAGCGGTAGAAGGGTCGGTAATTCGGGCTCCAGACGAAATTCCCGTTTTTGCGGAATTTCGATCGTTTGCCTGAATACTGCTGGTACTGACTGATCGCGCGGGGAAGATGACGTCGACGAGTCGGTCTACAAAGTAGAAAAACTTGTCGGAAGCATAACCCGCTACGAAGGCGACGCCTAGCGGGGAGATATTCTGGCCGCCGTGGACAAGATCACTGAACAGGCCTATCGCTATACCGACGATAATGGCACAGGTCACGTGAGAGCGATTGGCCACCTTTGAATATTCTGGATGGAACCGACTTGTCTCGCATTCAATCTTTATCTTCCGGAGAATCGCGGCGCATGCACCCAACCACGCGTACACCACCGGCAGCACAAAACCCGTTAACGCACCGACAAATGAAAGGATGATCTCTCGTCCATACAGCGCCATTGCGCGGATGTCCTGATAAGCAGCTATCTTGACGAATCCATCCGCGATCACACCTTCTGGACGAACGGCGTTACCGCTTGCGTCTGTCTTTTCGGATGTGGCTTGTAGCATAGGGACTTTGATCTCCAGGCTGTCACGGATCCTGGCTTGATCGCAGATCCAATCCGTGACAGCAGGAGCAGATGCTGCGATTCCGGCCGCCATTGCGGGTTTGGGCGAAGCCTCGGAGCAGTCGGGGTCACGGTCTGTATAGCGATTGGTTACGGACACATTGAGGAGTCTTCCAATAAGCCGTATGCGATGTACGTCATTGAACAGTTGTCTGTTGTTGGTTGCGAACTTTTGCAGGCTCTCTTTGATCTGTAGTGCTGGCTGGGAGTTGCTTAGCGCCTGGAGCTCGTTAGCTGCCTTCTCTCTGGCGTCAATCACTTCTGGGGTTTCGCTTTGCGACTGATAGCGTTGACTGTAAGAAGATCCCAGCAGTGGACGAAGTTCCCGATCGTTTTTTTGTTTGGCGCGTAAGATGTCATCCCCGTGACTTACGAGCTGGTTGTGCAAGGACATCGCACCCGCATCATTTTGTCGAATAGTTCGCTCTACGTCGTCGGAAATCTGGTTAACCGTAAAGAGAAGACACGAGAGAGAAACGACCGCGACTGTAAGAACGACTGCGGATGAGGTATAGATCCTGATTGCTCGCCGCGCACCGCGTCGGGCCTCCGCGCCGGCGGTCTCCGCGACAACTGGTACAACCCGATGCGCGAGCCGATCCAGTGCAGAGTAGAAGCCAGATTCGATGGCAGGATCCCACGCTCGATTCGTCTGCGCCGTCCGCGCCTCGGACAAGGCCTGGATGTCGCTTGATGCCACGTCGTTTCCCGAAAATGCTGCGTGCGACACCAATTCGTCAGCGCGGCGCAGATCCGCGGCAACTTGAGCGTTTGGGTAATGGACGAGCTTCGCCAAGCGGGTGGCGACATTGTAAAGGGCAGTCTCGAGCGCCTCTGAGCCGCTGAAATGCCACAACGCATGGCGGGCACGTCGCACTGTTGCCAGATCGTCAGCGTTGACGTCGATACCGGTATCCATAGCGTATGAGATCATCTTTTCGGCATCGAAGATCCTTTTTGCCAGTTTCCGCCGAAACATCCAGCACTCTCGTGTCCCGGTGGCCTGGCTATTGGACAGGCCTTCGTCTGTTTGCGGATGGCTCATCATCGCCTCCTTCGAATTCGAAACGCAGGCCGGATGAAACAAGAGGACCGTAGTCGCGGCGCACGCCATTACGCCACGACGTCCGCCGGCTTTGGGGGCAGACGCTAGCCGAAATTCTCTTCCGTCTGCTTATGCGCGGGCGCCAGACTGCGCGTCTTCGTCTTATCAAAGACGGTCGCATGTTCAGCGAATTCAAAACGCAAGAGTCTTCTGCATGCACGCGTCTTTTTAATCGTCTGCCGATGATCGTGTCCTGGTTGATAAGACTGCCGAAGGAAATGACGCTTGTTGCGAAGACGGATGGAATCGGCTCGTGACGCAGGATCGGCACTGTGCAGGACATCAGCCACGCCTAACCTGCGCATGGAGCAGCCCGCGTGCCTCGGCCGTTCCAGGACGCCGCACCGATAGAGACGAAAAATATTCAAAGCGATCCCGAGCTTGGACGACGTCGCAATCCGCGATGGAATTGCGTGGCGGCGCGGACTCATTAATCGTGTCGCCAGTCTCACTCATAGTGGCGCAAATCTCACTATTACTGTCGTCCGACGGTCGTCCTATGGGCAGATGCACGATCCTTGAAGCTTGAGGAAGCCGTACCGGACATCATCTCTAAATCTGTACCGGTACTGTACCGGCTCCGTCCGATAGACTGCATCAACAGTCACCGAACCCGGAGCCCCGCCATGCCTCTCGACTCCCTGCTCACACTCAGTGCCCTGCCCGCCGGCATCCTGTTCGCGCTTGTCACGACCATCACACCCGGCCCGAACAACACGATGCTGCTGGCGTCGGGCGTCAACTTCGGCTTTCGCCGCACGGTGCCGCATCTGCTCGGGATCAGCGCAGGCGTCGCGCTGTTGATGCTCTCAGTGGGATTCGGGCTCGGTGAGGCGTTCCGCCGTTTTCCGATGCTCTACACCGTGCTGGAAACTGCCAGCGTCGTGTATCTGCTGTATCTCGCGTGGAAAATCGGCACGTCGGGTGAGGTTCAGGTGCGCAAGGGCGAGCGCCGGCCGATGCGTTTTCACGAAGCCATCGCGTTCCAGTGGATCAATCCGAAGGCGTGGATGATGGTGCTGACCGCCGCGACGACGATTCATCTGAGCGCCGACTTCGGCTTCAATGCGCTGATGATGGCCGTGCTGTTCTATGTGATCGGGTTGCCCTGCATCTGTCTGTGGGCCGCGTTCGGCACCAGCCTGCGGCGCTTTCTGTCGAATCCGCGGCGGCTGCGCGCATTCAACATCGTGATGGCGACACTGCTCGTGCTGTCGATGTATCCAGTCGTGCTGCATCTGCTCGGTTGAGCATTGCGATAGCGGCTCCGGCGGCGTCCACGCGTTCCACTAGCGGATGCCGTCGATAAAGCGCCACAACGCGTCGTCGGTCGAGTAGGGAGCGTTGAAGCGAAACCACGCGCTCGGCGCATCGTCAGGCCGGAAATATGAACCCGGGGCGAGCCAGATACCGTCACGCAAAGCGGCCGTCGCGATTTCGGCCGCGCGCTCCGGTTCGACCGGCAGTTTCGCCCACAGAAAAAGGCCCGCGCGTGGCCGGTGAAAGACTTCAAGCCCGGCCGCGTCGATGCGCTCCTCGACCTGCATGTGCGCGGCCTTCAGGCGCTCATTGACGGTCTCGACATGACGCGCATGACGGCCTTCGAGCAGTACCTTGTCGACGATCCGCTCGATCGATTCCGACGACGTCAAACCCACCGCCATTTTCGTGCGCGCCAGTTCGCGCAGCACGTCGCGCTCCGCGACGACATATCCGCAGCGCAGCCCCGGCGTCACCGTCTTCGAAAAGCCGCTGACGTACAGCACGCGATGCAGTCCTTCCATCGCCGCCAGAAGCGGCGCGCCAGCAGGCGCGAGTTCGCGGCTGACATCGTCTTCGATCACCCACATGCGCTGCCGCTCGGCAATCTGCAACAACCGGAACGCCGACGCCATGCCGAGCGTCGTGCCGGTCGGGTTCTGGAGCGTCGTGTTGACGAACATGGCTTTAGGCCGATGCGCGGTGACGAGAATTTCGAGTGCGTCGGCATCGAGACCCACGGGTGTACGCGGCACGCCGTGCACGTTGAGCCCTGCCAGCTTGAGAATCTGCAGCAGATTGCAGTAACCGGGGTCTTCGACCAGCACGGTGTCGCCAGGACGCAGCAGCGTGCGCACGATCAGATCGAGCGCCTGGGTCGCGCCCTGCGTGAGCAGCACATTCGACAGATCGACTGGCAGACCGCGCCGGTCGAGCTGTTCAGCAACCCGTTCGCGCAGCGGCGCGAATCCGTACGGATGACCGTAATCGGCGAGACGTCCGGGCGGCACACGGCTCATTGCGCGCAGTGCGTGCTGCAATCCCGAACCATTGATCCACTCGTTCGGCAACCAGCCACATCCGGCCTTGATCGGCACGGAGTGGTCAGCGTACACATCCGAGAGCAGCCACGTGGCGGTGAGGCTGGGCGGCTGCCAGTCGGACGCGCTCGCGCGCGCCGCCGGCGCATCGAGCGTCGCAACCCGGTATCCCGAGCCGCGCCGCGCGACCACCAACCCCATCGAAACAAGGCGGTTATAGGCTTCCGTCACGGTGAAGGTGCTCAGTCGATGCGTCTCTGCCAGTTGTCGTACCGAGGGCAGCAACGCGCCCGCGCGCAGCGACTGCGATTCGATAGCCGATGCAAAGCCTTGCACGACCTGCTCGACCAGTGTCGATGTACTGCGACGGTCGCGTTCCAGTTGAAGTTCGATCATGGCGAAGAAGGGCGACAGATGACGACGATGAGCCCGATTGGACCACTACAGTCAGCGCAAATTCACCAGCACAGTTACCAGTGCAGATGAGCCAACTGTCTATGCCGACATTAGACCGCGAGCGGTACAGTTTCGCTACCACTTCGAGGAGAAAAACCCATGACTTCGCGCCCCGTCATCGACGACCTGTCGTCTTTCTGGATGCCTTTTACCGCCAACCGCCAGTTCAAGGCTGCGCCGCGCCTGCTGGAATCGGCCAAGGGCATGTATTACCGCACGACGGACGGTCGCGAGGTGCTGGACGGCTGCGCCGGTCTCTGGTGCGTGAATGCCGGTCACAGCCGCGATGAAATCGTCGCGGCGATCACGAAGCAGCTGTCGACGCTCGACTTCGCACCGACGTTCCAGATGGGCCATCCGCTCGCATTCGAAGCAGCGTCGAAAGTCGCCGGACTCATGCCGGAAGGCCTCGATCGCATTTTCTTCACGAACTCGGGTTCTGAATCCGTCGATACCGCGCTGAAAATCGCGCTTGCGTATCACCGCGCGCGCGGCGAAGGCCAGCGCACGCGGTTGATCGGCCGCGAGCGCGGCTATCACGGCGTGGGCTTCGGCGGCATTTCGGTCGGTGGCATTTCGCCGAACCGTAAGACGTTTTCGGGTGCATTGCTGCCCGCCGTCGATCATCTGCCGCACACGCATAACCTCGAACACAACGCGTTTTCGAAGGGACAGCCGGCATGGGGCGCGCATCTCGCCGAAGAACTCGAACGGCTCGTCACGCTGCATGACGCATCGACGATCGCCGCAGTCATCGTCGAGCCGGTTGCGGGCTCGACTGGCGTGCTGATTCCGCCGCAAGGCTATCTGCAGAAGCTGCGCGACATTTGTACGAAGCACGGCATCCTGCTGATTTTCGACGAAGTGATTACCGGTTTCGGCCGCCTCGGCAAGGCAACTGCGAGCGAGTATTTCGGCGTGACGCCCGACCTGCTGACGATGGCCAAGGCGATCAACAACGCGGCCATTCCGATGGGCGCGGTCGCGGCAAGCCGCACGATCCACGACACGATCGTGAACAGCGGCGCACCCGGCGCGATCGAACTCGCCCACGGCTATACGTATTCGGCGCACCCTGCCGCCGCTGCAGCCGCGATCGCGACGCTCGACCTGTATCGTCGCGAAGACCTGTTCGCACGCGCAAATTCGATGGCGCCGAAGTTCGAAAGCGCCGTGCATGCGCTGCGCGATGCGAAGCACGTGAAAGACATCCGCAATCTAGGGCTCGTCGCGGGCGTCGAACTCGAATCGCGCGACGGGGCACCGGGCGCGCGCGCCTATGAAGCCTTCGTCAAATGCTTCGAAGCGGGCGTGCTGGTCCGCTTTACGGGCGATATCCTTGCGTTCTCGCCGCCGCTCATCGTCGAGGAAGCGCAGATCGACCGCATTTTCAGCACCGTTCGCGAGGTGCTGGCAACTGTGCAATAACGCGCTCAGCGGCGCGATACGCGTCTAGTGATGTGCACGGGCGGCCCTGGTATGGGCCGCTTTTTTTGCGGCTGCTGAACGGGCACTTGCGCCCTTCGTCTTCGCGGCCTTCTTCGCGGCAGCTGAACGGCTCGCCGCCGGACGATGGCTTGCCGCCGTCTTCGCCTGCTTTGACAGCGCCTTTGGCGATGCACCGGCGCTACTTTCCCGCTTCAGCGCAGTAGTCGTCGCGCGCGAGCGGGTTGTCTTCGATTCCGTACTCGCGGATTTCGCTGTGGTCGGCTTGCGTTTGCCTGCTGCACTGTCCTGTGCCGCCTTTTTGCGCGTGGCCTCGCTGGTGGTGCCCTTCTTCGGCGACCTCAGCGCGACGCCAGCGCGGCGTGCTTTCGACAGGCCAATCGCAACGGCCTGCTTTGCCGATCTGACACCGTGCTTGCCTTCGCGCACGTGATCGACCTCTTCCTTTACGAATTCCCCGGCCTGCGTGCTGGCCGATTTGCCCGCGCGTTTATCCGCTTGCGCGCGTGCGACAGTTTTCCTTTCGGGCATGACAGTTCTCCCAGGTAATGATTGCCCCCACTACACAGCAACGCGTGTGCCCGTAGAAAAGTGAAGAAAACGCGCTCGAAAATCGTGTTTTGCGTGGCGTTCGCCAGCGAGACTGACGCAAATTTGCACGGCCTTGCAGGAAACTCACGGTCGGGCAGCAATTCAACAAAGGATGCGCCAAACGTTCCGAGCGCCTATTGTTAGAGCAAGAGCGGCGCTTTACGCCAGCTCGATCGGGAGACGCAGACATGAAACCACCTGTTATACGTGCGGGCACGCATATCGAAGGTGTCCACTGGATCGCCGAATATATCGAAACGGCCCATGAGATCCGTCTGTATCGCGAGGGCCAGGAAGTGGATGTCCATGACGCGCCATCGGCGCTATTTGGCGACGAGGAGAACGCCGGCTCCAAAAACGGCGCCGATCACCGCGCCGCCGAAGCGGCCGTGCTCGCCTATCTACGCCACTTCGTCGCCGAACACGACCACGAGGAATAGCGCGCGACGCGCGGAGGCGTTCACCACCTCCGCGTGATACCTGCGCTGCGCCAGCTTCGCGTTTATTCTGCTGCGCGCAGTTTCTTCACATCCGCGTCGGATGGCTGCACGCTTGCGCCGTCGATGTACCGATACGACGTCATCACGCCCTTGCCATCCTTCAAGCCCGTTACGCCGACGTACGCGCCCATCGTCGACTGGTTGTCCTGCGCGCGATAGGTGATCGGTCCGAACGGCGTATCGACGCCAAGACCCTTGAACGCTGCGGCGAGCTTGTCGGGATCGGTCGAGCCGGCTTTCTTGATGCCGTCCGCAATCGACATCAACGCCGAATAACCCACCACCGAGCCGAGCCGCGGATAGTCGTGATATTTCGCCTGGTACGCATCGACAAACTTCCTGTTGGCCGGCGTATCGATCGAATACCACGGGTAACCGGTGACGATCCAGCCAGTCGGCGCTTCGGCGCCGAGCGGATCGAGATAATCCGGCTCACCGGTCAACAGCGACACGACACTACGATCCTTGAAGAGGCCGCGCGTATTACCTTCACGCACGAACTTGCCGAGGTCGGCGCTGAACAGCACGTTGAAAATCGCGTCCGGCTTCGAATCCGCAAGCGCCTGCGTGACCGCGCCCGCATCGAGATTGCCGAGCGGCGTCGCCTGTTCGGTGACGAATTCGACGTCGGGTTGCGCGGCTTTCAGCAGCTTCTTGAAGGTCGCAACGGCCGATTGCCCATACTCATAGTTCGGATACACCAGCGCCCAGCGCTTCTTCTTGAGCTTCACGGCTTCCGGTACCAGCATCGCGACCTGCATATACGTCGAAGGACGCAGACGGTACGTATATTTGTTGCCGTCGGCCCAGACGATCTTGTCGGTCAGCGGCTCGGCGGCGAGGAAGAAAATCTTGCGCTGCTTTGCGAAGTCGGTCAGCGCGAGGCCCGTGTTCGACAGGAAACCGCCGAACAGCAGCTGCACCTGCTCACGCGCGATCAACTCCTGCGCGACGCGGATGGTGTCGCCAGGATTGCCGTTGTCGTCGCGCGAGACGACTTCGATCTGCTTGCCGAGCACGCCGCCTGAAGCGTTGATCTGGTCGAGCGCGAGATTCCAGCCGTTCTTGTAGGGCCCGAGGAAAGCGGGTTGTGCCTTGTAGCTGTTGATTTCGCCGATCTTGATCGTCTGCTGCGCGTTCGCGCCGAGCGCGGCAAGCGAGAGCGTCAGCGAAACCGTCATGCGTGTGATCCATCCTGCGCGCGTGGTCATTGCTTTTCTCCGTTATCGAGGAATTGCGGGATGCTGCGAGTTCGGTGTTACCGGAAACCGGGTCGTCCGGCAGGGCCGGCCGCCCGCGAGCTGCTGACGCAGGCGCGAGACGGGTTCTGTGATTGCACATCGTTGAAGTTTTCGCGACAAGCCGGCATCGTACCGGGTTGCGGCCGTGCATGTTGGACGATGCGCGAGACCCACGCGAATCAGGTTGTCCGGCGTCTCGACGTCGGCGTCCACGACGCCGAATCGGAGCCCGCGTTCAACATTGGTCAAACGCTCAGATAAGCGCGCCTGACGGTTTCATTCTTTGCAAGTTCGGCGATCGTGCCGCTAAAACAGATCTGTCCTTTCTCAAGCACGTACGCGCGATCGCTGACCAGCTCCGCGAAATGCAGGTTCTGTTCCGACAAAAGAATCGACAGCCCTTCGCGCTTCAACTCGATAATCATGTTCGCCATCTGTTCGACGATGACGGGCGCAACGCCTTCAGATGGTTCATCGAGCAGCACGAGATGCGGATTGCCCATCAACGTGCGCGACACGGTCAGCATCTGCTGCTCGCCGCCGCTCATCTGTCCACCGGGACGTTTCGGCATTTCACCGAGATTGGGGAAAAGACGAAAGAGCTTGTCGGGCGTCCATTGCGGCGCACCCTCGCGCGGCGGCTGGCGGCCCGTGTCGAGGTTTTCCATCACCGTGAGATCGGCAAACACGCGTCGATCTTCCGGTACGAAACCCATCCCCATCCGCGCGATGCGATAGGGCGGCAGCGTCGTGATGTCGGCGCCGCGAAACATGACGGAACCCTGTTTGCGCGGCAGCAGACCCATCACCGCTTTCATCGTGGTCGATTTGCCCGCGCCATTGCGGCCCATCAGCGCAACCACTTCGCCGTGTCCGACTTCAAGGCCGACGTCGAACAGAATGTGCGCGCGACCATAGAACGCGTTGAGGCCAGACACTTTCAGCATCGGCTCGCTCATTGCGGCGCTCCCTCTGAACCGGCATCGGCAAGCGGCGCGCGGGGCTGGAACGTCTTGCCCGTGCCGAAATACACTTCCTGCACGCGCGCATCGTTACGGATCGCCTCGGCACTGCCTTCCGCGATCAGCTTGCCGCGCGCAAGCACGATCATTTTGTCTGCGTAAGCGAAAACGACGTCCATGCTGTGCTCCGTGAACAGCACGCCGATCTGGTGTTCGGTGACAAGGCGTTGAGTCAGCGCCATCAGGTCGTTGCGCTCTTTAGGCGCCATGCCCGCGGTCGGCTCATCCATCAGTAACAGCTTGGGGCGATTTGCTAAAGCGATCGCCAGTTCGACGCGCTTGACGTCGCCATAAGCAAGCACACCGCACGCGCGATGCGCGTCGGCGGCCATGCCGACCTGTTCGAGCAGATTCATCGCTTCATCCGCGAACCACGACGACGCCGCTTTCCACAGGCCGAACAGCTTACGTTCGCGCGAGACGAGCGCCATCTGCACGTTTTCGAGCACTGTCATTGAGTTGAAGGTCGCGGCGATCTGGAACGTGCGTCCGACACCTAGCCGCCAGATATCGCGCGGACGCTTGCCGACGAGTTCGTGGCCATCGAACACGATCGACCCTGACGAGGGTCGCAGTTGCCCGTTCACCATGTTGAAGCAGGTCGATTTGCCGGCACCGTTCGGTCCGAGCAACGCAAGCAGTTGCCCCGCTTCGAGATCGAACGAGACTCCATCGACGGCCGCAACGCCGCCAAACGACTTCGAGAGTCCGGATACGCGCAGAAGGCTCACTGGCCCTCCTTTACCGCAGCGCCCGGCGCTTTAGCGGTCGCGACACCGTTCTTCGTGCTTTCGTCATCGTCGCCAAAGCGGTCGCGAACAAAGCCGACGATGCCTTGAGGGAACGCGATCACGAGCAGCAGGATCGCGAGGCCGAGCAGCGCCTGCCAGTAATCCGTCTGACGCGCGACCGTGTCCTCCAGCCACGTGAACGCCGCAGCGCCGATGACCGGTCCCGTCAGCGTCTGCAGACCGCCTAGCAGCACCATGACAAGGCCATCGACGGAACGGCTTACGCTGATCACCTCCGGAGAGATCGTGCCCTTGGAGAACGCATACAGCGACCCGGCGAGCCCACAGAACAGCGACGCGATCACGAACGCGGCCCATTGCACACGCTTGACGTCGATGCCGATCGCTTCGGCGCGCAGCACGGAATCGCGCGACGCGCGCATCGCATAACCGAGCGGAGAAAACAGCATTCTGCGCAGCAGCCACACACCCATGGCCGTGCATATGAGCGTCAGGTAGTAATACGCAACCGGCGATGACAGCCAGTTCGATGGCCACAGTCCAAGAATGCCGTTGCTGCCACCTGTGACGTCGTCCCACTGGAAGACCACGGACCAGACAATCTGTGCGAACGCCAACGTCAACATCGCGAGATAGACACCGGAGAGTCGCACGCAGAACCAGCCGAATACGAGCGCGCCACCCACTGCAAGCAGCGGTCCAAACAGCAACGCGGCTTCCATCGGCAGATTCAGGACCTTGAGAAAAAGCGCTGCGCCGTAAGCACCGAGCCCGAAATACGCCGCGTGCCCGAACGAGTGCATCCCGCCCGGTCCCATGATGAAATGCAGGCTTGTCGCGAACAGCACAGCGATCAGGATTTCGACGAGCAACACCGGCATGTAGGGAAAGGCATTGGCGGCAAGCGGTGCAAGCGCAAGCACGACAAGCGCAGCGATGGCCAGCACACGCAGGCGCTTGCCCGCGGGACGCAATGGCGCCTCAGCGGCGGCCATGCCGCGCACGGCCGTGGTAGCGCGACCCAGCAAACCCCACGGGCGCACCACGAGAACGATCGCCATCACGACGAATTCGGCTACCAGCGTGAACTTGCTAAGCGAAAGATCGATACCGCCGATCGACACATGACCGATCCCGATGCACAGGGCCTTGATCTCCGCGATCAGCAAAGCCGCGACGAACGCGCCCGGAATGGAGCCCATACCGCCGACCACCACCACCACAAACGCATTGCCGATCGTCTCCAGATCCAGCGACAGATTCGCCGACATGCGCGGCATCTGCAACGCGCCGCCCAGGCCCGCCAGAAACGCGCCGATAAAGAACACACCGGTAAAGAGCCACGCCTGATTGATGCCCAGCGCGCCGAGCATCTCGCGATCCTGCGTCGCGGCACGCACGAGCGTGCCCCACCGCGTGCGCGTCAGGCCGTACCAGAGCACCAGCAACACCAGCGGACCCATCACGATCAACGCGATATCGTAGGTCGGCAGCGGATGGCCGAGCAGATCGACCGCGCCTGCCAGATGCGGCGCGCGCGGACCGAACAGATCCTGCGGCCCCCAAAGCCACAACGCGGCATCGCGGAAAATCAGCACGAGCGCAAACGTGGCAAGTAGATGAAACAGTTCAGGCGCGCGATAGATGCGCCGAAGCACAACCATCTCGACCAGCGCGCCAAGCGCGGCGACAACCAGTGCGGCCGCAAGTACCGACAGCCAGAAGCCACCCGTGGTCGCGCCAAAGCGGCTCGCGATGCCGTACGCCACGTAAATGCCGATCATGTAGAACGAACCGTGCGCGAAGTTGACGATGCGCGTCACGCCGAAGATCAGAGACAGTCCCGCCGCGACGAGAAAAAGCGCTGACGCATCGGCCAGTCCGTTGACAAGCTGTACCAGCAGATTCGAAAGCATCGTTGCCCCAGGCGGCCTGCGATTCAGCGCCACTCAGGCGCATCGGGAAAGTTCGGTTGAACCCGACACGTTAACAGCGAATTTAATCAGCGCAAACCTTTAAGGCTTTGCGGCAGCCGCGGCGTCGTCTTCACGGAACAGTTTATCCGCGAGATGAAACGCCGAATTCGCGGCCGGCACGCCGCAGTAAATCGCGGTCTGCATGAGGACTTCCTTGATCTCGTCGCGCGTCACGCCGTTATTTTTCGCGGCGCGCAGATGCAAGGCCAGCTCTTCGCTGCGGTTGAGCGCGACCATCATCGCGATCGTCAGGAGACTGCGCGTGTGACGCGGCAGGCCTTCGCGCGTCCAGATTTCACCCCACGCATAGCGCGAAATAAAGTTCTGAAATTCCGTGGTCAGCTCGGTGCGATTCGCCAGCGACCGCTCGACGTGCGCGTCACCCAGCACCCCGCGCCGCACGTTCAGGCCGGCTTCGTAGCGTTCGTCATCGGTCATGCTTACTCCGCCAGAAAGTCGAGCACGGTCTTCGTGAAGACGTCGGCCTGCTCGATGTTGGAAATATGCGCGGCGTCGAGTTCGACATAACGCGCACCCGTGATCGATTCAGCCAGTTCGCGGCCCTGAGCGGGCGTCGCGGCGAGATCGTGCGTGCCGGAGATCACCAGCGTCGGCAGCTTGATGCCCGGCGCTTCCGGACGCAGATCGGTGGCGTCGATCGCATCGCAGTTCGACGCATAGCCTTCGTTGTCCGTATGCACGAACACATCGCGGATCTGCGCGATCACGAGCGGCTCGCGCTCGAAGAATCCTGCAGTGAACCAGCGCGGCAGCACCGCATCAGCGAGCGCGAGCATGCCTTCGCTACGTGCTCGCGCCGCACGCGGTACCCACACTTCCGGTGAGCCGATGCGCGCCGCCGTGTTGCACAACACGACGCGATCCAGACGATCCGCGTGACGCGCGGCGAGGCCGACGCCGGTCAGGCCGCCCATTGACACGCCGCAGTAATTCGCGCGCTCGATCTTGAGCGCATCCATCAAGCCGAGCACGTCGCCCGTCAACTGCTCGATCGTATACGGCCCCTTCGGTACGCCGGAATGCCCATGACCGCGCGTGTCGTAGCGCAGCACGCGGAAGTGCTTCGAGAATGCTGAAACCTGCGGCGTCCACATCGAGAGGTCGCTGCCAAGCGAGTTGGAGAACACGATCCACGGGGCGTTGCGGTTCTGCTCGCCATCCACACGATAATGAAGCTCAGTGCCGTTCACTGCGGCGTAGGGCATTGCCGTTACTCCTGATAATGGTTGGCGCGATCTGCGCGCGCGGTGTAAAGAGCCAGCGTAGCGTCCACATATGCGTGGGCCTGGCCGACATACTGTGCGGGATCGAGCAGCCGTTGCAGCTGCGCGACCGGAAGATGGTGCGTGACGTTCGAATCGGCGGAAAGCACATCGAACAGTGAGCGGCCCGTCTGCACGGCCGCTTTCGATGCATGCTCAACGAGATGATGCGCGTCGAGCCGGCCGATCCTGTCACCAAGCGCGAGCATCACCGCTTCGCCGAGAATCAGCCCATGCGTGACGTCGAGATTGGCTGCAAGTCGCTCGACATTCACATCGAGGCCGGCGGTGATCTGTTCGATATTCGCAAGTGCGCCACCCGCGAGACGCGCGAGATCAGGCAACGCGTCCCACTCGGCCTGCCAGCCGCCCAGCGCGCGTTCATGCTCCTGAACCATGCCGGAGAGCACAGTCGCAACGAGACCCGGTGCGCGTGCCGCGGCCGTCAGCACCGCCGCGCAACCGACGGGATTGCGCTTGTGCGGCATCGTCGATGAGCCACCTTTACCTGCGGCCGCCGGCTCGCCGAGTTCGCCGAGTTCGGTCTGCATCTGCAGCGAAATATCGCGCGCGATTTTGCCTAGCGTGCCGATCAACATGCCGAACACGGACGCCGTTTCTGCGATGCGATCGCGTTGCGTATGCCACGGCAGCGTCGGCACGGCCAGATCGAGGTCTTTCGCGAGCGCCTGCGTCACGGCAGGCGCGGCATCGCGAAGACTCGCGAGCGTGCCGGCCGCGCCACCGAATTGCAGTACAAGCACACGCGAACGCAACACGTCGAGCCGCTCCTGATGACGCAGCAATGCATCGAGCCATTGCGCGAACTTCAGACCCAGTGTGATCGGCAGCGCCTGTTGCAGCCACGTGCGGCCGATCATCGGCGTCGCGCGATGCCTGAGCGCGAGCGCGGCGATGGCGTCGCACGTCGCGCGCAGGCTTGAATCGAGCAGATCGAACGTATCGCGCAGTTGCAGAACCGTCGCCGTATCGATGATGTCCTGGCTCGTCGCGCCCCAATGGACGTATTTCGACGCTTCCGTATCCGCCGCTTTCACGCGTGCAGTCAGCTGTTTAACGAGAGGGATCGCGAGATTGCCGCCGAGTGCAGCGTCGCGTGCGAGCGTGTCGGCGTCGAGTTGATCCGCCTTGCACGCCGCTTCGATCGCGGGTACGGCCGCTTGAGGAATCACGTTGTGTGCCGCCGACGCACGCGCCAGCGCCGCCTCGACGTCGAGCATCCGCTGCAATGTGGCACGCGGCGACCAGAGGTCGTTCATCGGCTGCGTACCGCAGATGAGGCCCGTCAGACGGGCGCTGGATTCGAGCATGGTGGCGTCAACCATCGAGGAGAGAGACGATAGCCGCGTGTGCCGGCAACCTGGCAAGCGCGGCGCCAGGCGTCATTGTCGCCGGGCACCGCGTCACCGTCACGCCGTGTTTACGCTGCGCCTGCGGATGCCTGCGTGGCGTTGATGAGCGGAATGCCCGTCAGCTTCTGCAATTCGTCGAAGCCGATATCCGAGAAGATCTCGCGCACGGCGAGCCCTTCAGGCGTCACATCGATCATGGCGAGATCAGTATAGATGCGGTCGACGCAGTTCACACCCGTCACCGGATACGTGCATTCAGCGGCGATTTTGCTTTCGCCTTGCTTCGTCAGGTGTTCCATCATGACGTACACCCGCTTCGCGCCGATCGCCAGATCCATCGCGCCACCCACTGCGGGGATCGCGTCGGGTGCGCCGGTGTGCCAGTTCGCGAGGTCGCCTTTGGCCGACACCTGGAACGCGCCGAGCACGCAGAAGTCGAGGTGGCCGCCGCGCATCATTGCGAACGAATCCGCATGATGGAAATAGGCGCCGCCGGTCAGCAACGTGACGTGCTGCTTGCCGGCGTTGATCAGTTCGTCGTCTTCCTCGCCTTTGGCCGGTGCCGGGCCCATGCCGAGCAGACCGTTCTCGCTGTGCAGGAAGATTTCCTTGTTCGCATCGAGGTGATTCGCCACCAGCGTCGGCACGCCAATGCCGAGATTCACATACGCGCCTTCGGGGATGTCCTGGGCGACGCGCTTCGCCATTTCATCGCGGGTCAGTCGTTTCATGTTGTGTCTCCTCTCAGGCCGCTGCGGTGTGTTGGGCAGCTTGCGGCAGCGCGATCACGCGTTGCACGAAGATGCCAGGCGTCACGATGACTTCAGGATCGAGCGCGCCGAGCGGCACCACTTCCGATACCTGCGCAATCGCGACTTTCGCAGCACTCGCCATGATCGGACCAAAGTTGCGCGCGGTCTTCCGATAGACCAGATTGCCCCAGCGGTCGCCTTTGAGCGCCTTGATCAGGGCAAAATCGGCATGCAACGGCGCTTCGAGCACATAGTGCCTGCCGTCGATCACCCGCGTTTCCTTGCCTTCAGCGAGCTTCGTGCCATAGCCGGTGGGCGTAAAGAAACCGCCGATGCCCGCGCCCGCCGCGCGGATACGTTCCGCGAGGTTGCCCTGCGGCACGAGTTCGAGTTCGATCTCGCCTGCGCGATAGAGCGCGTCGAAAACATACGAATCGGTCTGGCGCGGGAACGAGCAGATGATCTTGCGCACGCGTTTCGCCTTCAGCAACGCGGCAAGGCCGATGTCGCCGTTGCCGGCGTTGTTGTTGACGATCGTGAGTTCGCGCGCGCCCTGCTCGATGAGCGCATCGATCAGTTCGGACGGCATGCCCGCCGTGCCGAAGCCGCCGATCATGACCGTTGCGCCGTCGTTGACGTCGGCCACCGCTGACTGAAGTGATTCGAAAATCTTGTTGATCATGCCGGTTCCCTGTTGGACGCCTTGCGCCGCGCCGCTCAAGGAAGCTGCATGGCACCGTCTCCGCGTCGTGATGACTGCGCGCTGCCGGGTTCCGGATGCGCGCGACATGCCCGCTATATGCTGGTCTGCCCGCGACTGCTGTTTTTGCGAATTTGTTCTATACGCGAACAACGATTCGTTTAGCGAACGTTCGGGTGCATTATGGTCGGCGTCCGACCCGCTTGTCAAGGACCGGACTTCCATGATCTACCTTGCGCGGCAAAAGGCAAGGTGACGCGTCGAACTGAACCGCTGGTGGGCGCTTTCCCCAATATGCGGCAATGCGATTTTGCGGTTACGGTGTATACGTCATCGCGATACTGCCCCGCCGCCGTCATGCCTGAACTCGACCTGAACCTGATTCCTTACCTCGTTGCGATGGAGGACACGCGCAACGTGAGCCGCGCCGCCGAACGCCTTGGCGTGAGCCAGCCGCGCGTCAGCACGGCGCTCGGGCGGCTGCGCGAATACTTCGGCGATCCGCTCTTCGTACGGACATCGCGCGGGATGGAACCGACGCCGCGTGCGCTCGCGCTGATCCCGGCCGCGCGCGAGGCGCTCGGACGCATCGAGACCGGCCTGCTCGATTCGCAGGAGTTCGATCCCGCGACGTCGACGCATACGTTTTCGATCGCGCTTTCGGACGTCGGCGAGATCGTGTTCCTGCCGAGACTCCTGCAGATGTTCACGGAGCGCGCGCCGCACGCGAATCTGCGCTCGGTCACGCTGCCGCCGGCGCAGGTGGAACGCGGGCTTGAATCAGGCGACATCGATCTGGCGGTCGGGTTTTTCCCGGATCTGTCGGGCAACAACTTCTTTCAGCAGCGGCTTTTCACGCATCGCTTCATCTGCCTGATGCGCACCGGTCATCCGCTTGCGAAGGCGCCGCTGACGCTCGAGCAGTTCATTGCATGCGGGCATGCGGTGGTGCGTGCCGAGGGCCGCAGCCAGGAAGTGCTCGAACAGTTTCTGGAGAAGAAGCGCATCCGCCGGCGCGCAGTCCTCGAGACGCCGCATTTCATGAGCCTGCCGTTCATCCTCGCGCGCACCGATCTGATCGCGACTGTGCCGCACGCGATCGGCTTCGCGTACGTGTCGGAACATGCGTCGATCACGATCGTCGAACCGCCGATGCAGTTACCGCGTTTCGACCTCCGGCAACACTGGCATCGCAAGTTTCACAACGACCCGCGCGCGGGCTGGCTGCGCGGCGTTGTATCGGAGTTGTTCAACGATGCGATGGACGAATGGCCTAAGTGACAGCATTTCGCAAAACATGGAACAATGACCGACAGACATGACCTGACAGGAGCGGTGGATGACCCGAACAACAAAATCCGAAGAACCGGCCACTCGCCCGACGCGCGAAGAAGCTGAAGCGGCGGTTCGCGTGCTATTGCGTTGGGCTGGGGACGATCCCATGCGCGAAGGGCTGCGCGATACGCCCGCGCGCGTGGTGCGCTCGTATGAAGAGTTTTTCGCGGGCTACATGGTTGATCCGAAGGAACTGCTGGTCCGCACGTTTTCCGAAGTCGACGGCTACGACGAAATGATCGTGCTGAAAGACATCCGCTTCGAAAGCTACTGCGAGCACCACATGGTGCCGATCATCGGCCGCGCGCACGTGGCGTATCTGCCGGAACATCGCGTGGTAGGTATCTCGAAGCTTGCGCGGCTCGTCGATGCGTTTGCGAAGCGTCTGCAGATCCAGGAAAAGATGACCGTGCAGATCGCCGACACGCTGAACGAAGTGCTGCAGCCGAAGGGCGTCGGGGTGATTCTCGAAGCGTCGCATCAATGCATGTCGACGCGTGGCGTGCACAAGGCAGGCGTCGAGATGGTCACCTCACGGATGCTCGGCACATTTCGTACCGATCCATCGACCCGTCGCGAGTTTCTGTCGATCGTGGGGAATCCTTCGACGCTTAGTGTGGCGAATACCTGAACCTCACGCACTTTTTCCGTTCGTGCCTGCGAGTACTGGAATGCTGAAACGCTCGCAAGCTCACACGCTCACGCGTCTGCGCGCGCGCACGAAGCCGTCCATGCTCGCCAGCAGCACCGCGCCCAGCACGCAGGTCACGCCGCCCAGTTGCGCGAGGCTCACCGGCTCGCGCAGCAGCCACGCCGCGAGCGCGACCGCGGATACAGGCACGAGCGCGGTCGTCAGGCTGGCTTCAGCGCCGCTGATGCGGGCCGCGCCTGCGTACCAGAGCACGAAGCCTGCCACGGTCGGCACCAGCGCGTAGTAGATCACGCCTGAGATCGCCGCTACGTCGACGTGTCCGAGCCACGGTTTTTCAAACAGCGCCGGCACAACCGCAACTGCAAATCCGATACCGCTCATCAACGCCGACAGTGGCAGCGCGGGCACGGGCGTCTTGAGCTTGCGGTTGAGCAGGATGAACAACACTTCGCAGACGACCGCGGCGAACACGAGTGCGTCGCCGGCCAGCGCGCGAACGGTCCTCGCCCCCGCGATGTCATCGAGGCGCACGGTACAGGACAGCACGCCGGCTGTCGCCAGCAGAATCGCGCCGAGCAACGCGGGTCGCGGCCGCTCCCCGAACGCGATCATCGCGACGGCCGCCGTGACTGCGGGCAGCGTGCCCGCGATGACGCCCGCATCCGCGGCCGATGCGAGCCTCATGCCACTGATTAGCAGCACCGTATAACCGACGCTGCCCGCGCCTGCCTGCGCAATCACGAGCAACGTATCGCGCCGGTTCAGGCGCGGGAATGTCGCGCCGCGCATGCGCATGATCAGCACAAGAACGGGAAACGCAATCGCGAACCGCAATGCTGTCGCGGAGAAAGGCGGCAGGCCGGCCGCGATCGTCTTGCTGACCACCACCGTACTGCCGACGCCGATCATCGCCAGCGCGCAAAAGAGATAGCCGATCGAGCGGGAATTCATGCCGCGTCCTTGTCCGTTGGGAATGTGGACGCAGCGTAGAGCGAGTGGGAAAGCGGGTCTTGAACGAAATTGCAGCGTTCGGGCGGCAGGCGTTGCGGCGGCCGGTTCCGGCGGCCGGCGTTCCAGCGACGGCCGCTCGGGCTCAGGGACGGCGCGTCGCCGCCGCGTAGCCCGCGGGCGTGATGCCGAGCAGGCGCACGAACGCGCGGGTCATGTGGCTCTGGTCGGCAAATCCAGCGTCAGCGGCCGCGTCGGCGAGCGCCGCGCCTGTCGCGATGAGCCGGCGCGCGAGCGCCACACGCCGCTGCATCCGGTATGCATGCGGCGGCAAGCCGAGTTCATGCGCGAAACTGCGCAGCAACTGGAAGCGGCTCATACCCGCCTCGCCCGCCAGATCGGCGAGCGTCAATGCCGACGATGGATCATCGTCGATGCGCGCCTTCGCCCGCGCGATGGGCGCGGCCGTCAGACGGGGCGCTGCCAGTGTCGTGTGCTTCGCGCCGACATGGGCGAGCAATGCGAGCAGCACCTCTTCGCGCGCCATGTCGTCGACATGCGCGGCATCGTCGACGGCGGCCGTAAACACGCGCTCGAACAGCTGCTTCAACAGGGGATCATGTGCGACGGGCTGCGTCAATTCTACGGAGCGCGAGGGGGTGAGCGTCAGCTCGCCCGCGGCTTCGAACATCAGCGATGGCGCGAGGTACAGCATGCGCCAGGCGCGGCCGCGCGCGTCGAGCGGACTGCCGTCGTGGATTTCGCCGGGATTGCAGGTGATCACATCATTGGCGCGCGCTTCGACCGGACCGCGACCGCTCGCCGAACGCTGCCCGCCGCGCACGATCACGCCAATACCGAAGCCATCATGTGAATGACGCGGAAAGGCATGCGCGGTTTCCGCGACCGTCGCTTCGACGCCGTCAATGGCACAGCGAACCATCTGGACGCGGCCGCGCTGCATGCTGATCTCAGCCGGTGAGCGTCGCGGGCGGCCGTGGCGACATCAGCGTTTGCCCTCGTCGCTGCGATCGCCTTCGCGGATCTTGCCCTGCGACACACTGCTGCCCGCCGGCACGCTGTGCGTGAGCCACACATTGCCGCCGATCACCGAGCCACGGCCGATCGTCACGCGGCCAAGAATCGTCGCGCCTGCGTAGATCACGACATCGTCCTCGACGATCGGATGGCGCGCGTTGCCCTTCACCAGCGAGCCGTCGACGTCCGCCGCAAAACTCTTCGCGCCGAGCGTTACCGCCTGATACAGACGCACGCGTTCGCCGATGATCGCGGTCTCGCCGATCACCACGCCCGTGCCGTGGTCGATGAAGAAGCTGGGCCCGATCGTCGCACCCGGGTGAATATCGATGCCGGTGGCCGAGTGCGCGATCTCGTTGATAAATCGCGCGAGCAGGGGTACGCCGAGCCGGTGCAGCGCATGCGCGAGACGGTGGTGCGTCATCGCCCATACGCCCGGGTAGCAGAGCAGGATTTCGGTGATGTGCTGCGCGGCGGGGTCGCCGGTGAACGCGGCCTGGATGTCGCTCACGAGCATCGCGCGGATGCCGGGCAACTGCTTGCCGAATTCACGCGCGACGTCGAATGCGTGCACGCTGAGTTCGGCGTCGGGCGTCTCCGCGTATTCCGGCAGAAAACGCAGCGCGCGGCGGATCTGTTCGGCGAGCAGTCGCAACGTGCTTTCGAGCGTGTGGCCGACGTAATAGTCGACGCTCTCATCCGTCAGGTCGGGCGCGCCGTAATGCGTCGGAAACAGCGCCGCGCGCAGACCCGCGACGATATTGATCACGCCATCGCGCGACGGCAGTTCGCGAATACCGCGAGGGTGGCGCGTTCGATGCAGTTCTTCGCGCGACGCCCGCAGTTCGGCGACGATCTGTTCGAGACCCCAGTTATGAGAAGACACATTTGACATGATGAGGACGGCGCCGGCGTGCGGTTCAAGGTGAAGTGTCCCCAAGATTACCGCGTTTTGTGTCCGTCCGCGTGACGCACGCTGCGACGGAGCGCGGCCGGCGCCGCAGTCAGATTGTCACGCTGCTCGCATCGATCCAGCGCACTGCCCAGTCACGCGCGTGTGCGATCGCAGAGGCTTCGTCAGCGAAGCGGAGATCGACGGGGAAAAACCGGTTGGCGACGAGCTCACCGTCGCTGGAACGCGAGATCACCACATACGGCTGGTACATGCCATCGCCGGCTCGCGCCGGCGCACAGTTCAGCAAGTAGCCGCGATGTGTGAATGCAGCATCGAAGTGCATGAGTCACCCGCCCTGACTGCCTCGTAGATGATGTGAGTGACGCGCGGTATTGTGTTGCGGCCGGGCCGCCAGCGGCCGTTCACAGCGGCCGTGATTTGATACGCGACATCTCGTTCGGACTAAGATCATACTCTGTAGAAAATGCGTGTTCCACGGAAAAAAAGCAAAAATTTGCTGGACATGCGAGCAAGCTAAACGGCACCCAGGCGGGCGTTGAATGAGCGGTTGCCGGAACGGGTCTTGCTGGCAGTACGGGTAGGTGTTTCGCCCGAAGTTCCTGAATGGAGGTACCGCTATGGACAGCATCGACGTCAAAAAACCGCAGGGGGACGCCGCGAAGCCGGTCGCCAAAGGCCCGGTCAGCGCGGAGATGCATAACGACCGCACGCATGACAGCACCGTCGATACCGACGGCAAGAACCACGAAGCGGCACGAATTGCCGGACAAGGCCGGATCAGTCCGGACGAAATGACCTGCAGCAATGCATCGCTTGAAAACAGCGTGCCCGATATGCTCGGCGAGATCGCCGGCTTCGATAGCCGCGTGGGCGGCAACCATCTTCTGCTGGCTCTGGAGCCGGGTTACACGCTGATCGATAAAGGCATGGTCGTGCCCGAGAAACCGTATGACCTCGACTATCAGTTCGACGACCCACGCACCGTCGGCGCCCGACAGTATCGCGGCCGCATTCACTATGTGCTGAACCATCTGAGGCCCGCGCGCGTGATCGAAATTCAACGCGGCAAGTAGGCCTTTTTCGTCTGTCCTGTGTTTGATTTGCCCGTGTATCGCTTGCGGCACGCGGGCTTTCTTTTTTGAATTGCGTTTGATTCGGGTTTTGTCAGGCCACACGTTGCACGATTGCGAACTGCGGGTTTCGACACCTGTGCCCGCGCGCATCTTTATCGCGTGCCCCGATGCCTCGACAATCGGGGTTAGCCATTTCCTGATTTTCCCATTCCCCATTTGTGGAGTATCAACATGAACAAGGTTATCGTGATCGGCGCAACGGGAACGCTTGGGCAGGCCGTCGCCAGCGAACTCAAGGCGCCGCATGAGGTCATCGAGGTCGGCGCGACGCGTGGCGCATATCGCGTCGACAGCACGAATCCGGCAAGCGTCGAGCGTCTGTTCCGCGAAGTCGGCAAGGTGGACGCTGTGGTCACCACGATCGGCAAGGTGCACTTCGGCCCGCTCGCCGACATGACGGTCGAGCAATTCTGGGTCGGCCTGCGCGACAAGCTGATGGGTCAGATCAATGTCGTACTCGGCGCGCATCAATACGTCAACGACGGCGGCTCGTTCACGCTGACGAGCGGCATTCTCGCTGACGAGCCGATCCGCCTCGGCGCGAGCGCGACCTCGGTGAATCTGGCGCTGGAAGGTTTCGTGCGCGGCGCGGCCATCGAACTGCCGCGCGGGATCCGCATCAACGTCGTGAGCCCGACGGTGCTGGAAGAGTCGATGGACGCGTATGCGCCGTTTTTCCGCGGCTTCGAGCCGGTGAGCGCGAAGCGCGCGGCGCTGGCTTACCTGCGTAGCGTTGAGGGCGCGCAGACCGGGCAGGTTTATCGCGTCGGGTACTGATCAGTGAATCTCAGGCTCGTCTTTGCTCTTCGCGCCGCCGCGTTGCAGGAAGTCGAAATCGCAGCCCTTGTCGGCCTGCAGGACGTGGACCTGGTGCATCGCGCCGTAGCCGCGTTCAAAGCGCGGCGCGGGCTGCACCCACGCGGCCTTGCGGCGCGCGAGTTCCTCGTCTGATACGAGCACGTTCAGCTTGCGCTGCGGCACGTCGAGTTCGATCAGATCGCCGTCCCGCACCAGCGCAAACGGCCCGCCGATGAACGATTCCGGCGCGACGTGCAACACGCACGCGCCGTAGCTCGTACCGCTCATCCGCGCGTCGGAAATGCGCACCATGTCGCGCACGCCCTTTTGCAACAGCTTCTTCGGAATCGGCAGCTGGCCCCACTCCGGCATGCCCGGCGCGCCGACCGGCCCGGCGTGCTGCAGGACGATGACGCTGTTCTCGTCGATGTCGAGTGCATCGTCGTCGATGCGCGCCGCCATATCGTTGTAGTCGCTGAAGACGACCGCGCGGCCCGTATGCACATGCAGTTTCGGATCGGCCGCGCCCGGTTTGATCACTGCACCATCGGGCGCGATGTTGCCGCGCAGAACCGCAAGACCGTTGTCCGGCAACAGCGGCGCGTGACGGCGACGGATCACGTCGTCGTTGAAAATTTTCGCGTCCGCGATGTTCTCGCCGATCGTCTGGCCGTTTACCGTTTTCTGCGACCGGTCGATCAGGTCGCCGAGTTCTGAGAGCATCGCCGGCAGGCCGCCTGCATAGAAGAAGTCTTCCATCAGATACGAGCCCGTCGGACGGATGTTCGCAAGCACCGGCGTGCGGCGCGCGATGTCGTCGTAACGGTCGAGCGTGAGTTCGACGCCCGCGCGGCGCGCGAGCGCAATCATATGGACGATCGCGTTCGTCGAACCGGACAGCGCAAGACAGGTCGTCACGGCGTTATCGATCGAACCGGCCGTGATGATGTCCGATGGCTTCAGGTCTTCCCAGACCATTTCGACGATGCGCATGCCCGTTTTCGCCGACATCTGCGCGTGGCGGGAATCGGGCGCGGGAATCGACGCAAAGCCGGGCAGCGTGAAGCCGAGCGCCTCGGCAGCGCTCGTCATTGTCGAAGCCGTGCCCATGGTCATGCAGTGGCCCGGCGAGCGCGCGATGCCACCTTCCACACCCTGCCAGTCTTCTTCGGTGATCTTGCCCGCGCGCAGGTCGGCCCAGTATTTCCAGGTGTCGGAGCCGGAGCCGAGCGTTGCGCCGTTCCAGTTACCGCGCAGCATCGGGCCTGCGGGCAGGAAGATAGCCGGCAGATCCATCGAGATCGCGCCCATCAGCAGCGCGGGCGTGGTCTTGTCGCAGCCGCCCATCAGCACGACGCCGTCGGCAGGATAGGAGCGCAACGTCTCTTCGGCTTCCATCGCGAGGAAGTTGCGATAGAGCATCGTCGTCGGCTTCTGGAACGGCTCGGACAATGTCTGCACAGGCAGCTCGATCGGGAAGCCGCCGGCCTGCCAGATGCCGCGTTTCACTTCCTCCACACGCTGCTTGAAGTGCGTGTGGCACGGATTCATCTCGCTCCACGTGTTGAGGATGGCGATCACCGGCTTGCCGGCATATTCCTCGCGACTGAAGCCCATCTGCGCCGTACGCGAACGATGGCCGAACGAACGCAGATCGTTCACGCCATACCAGCGATGGCTGCGCAGTTCTTCGGGCGTCTTCCGTTTGGTCACACTATCTCCAGCCACGTCCTGGTTACATACAACGTTGCGCGTGCATGCGCACGCGTCACGCTTTCTGTTGTTTCACGCGCGACACGATCTGCGTCGGGCTCACGAACTGCAACGCGATCAGCACCCAGATCAGCGTAATGGCCATATAGATCATCGCCATCGCGTCGATCGACTGCGGCGCGCGTACACCGGTTGAAAACACAGCGTAATACAACGCGACGACGAGCGTCTGCGTGGCCGGTCCGGCGGTGAAAAATGTCAGCTCGAACATGCCGATCGTACGCACCAGCACCAGCAGCCCGGCCGCCAGCATACCCGGCACGAGCAGCGGCAGCAGCACGTAGCGAAAATACCGGAACGTGTTCGCGCCGAAAATGCGCGCCGCCGATTCCAGGTTCGGATCGATCTGTTCGATAAACGGTGTCATCACGAGAATCACGAACGGCAGCGCCGGCACCAGATTCGCGAGGATCACGCCAGACAGCGTGCCGGCCAGGCCGACCTTGTACATCACGGTCGCCATCGGAATACCGTACGTGACGGGCGGCACCATCAGCGGCAGCAGGAAGACGAGCATGGCGAAGCGCTTGCCGGGAAACTGCACGCGGGCGAGCGCATAGGCCGCCGGCACGCCGAGCGCGACCGACAGCAGCACGACCGCACCCACGACTTCAACGGTCACCCACAATACGTTCGCCAGCTGGAAGTCGCGCCACGCCTGCGCGTACCAGTGCAGCGTGAAACCTTGCGGCAACAGCGTGCCAAACCAGCGCGTCGCGATCGAGTTGACCGCGACTGTCGCGATCAGCAGCACGACGTTCAGCAGGAAGAAAGCCATCACCCCCCACACGAACGCTTTCCATAGACGATCCGACAGACTCGTGCGCTGCTTCTCCGCGCGCGACGGTTGCGCGCCATCGTTACCACCCTTGCGATTACCGTCAGACTGCGTCGCCGAAGGTGACCACGGACGCGTGGCGTGGTGATCGGTTGCCATCAGCCCTTCCCTCCCGTCACCGGTCCGCTATAGAAGAACCGACGCGCGCCGAGCATCGCTGCAACGACTACCAGCTGCACAAAGCCCATCACCATCGCAATGGCCGATGCGAGCGAATAGTCGTAACTTTCGAACGCGGCTTCAGCGGCCGCGATCGACATCACGCGTGTCGGCCCCGCCGGTGCGCCCAGCAGCACCGCCGACGGAAACACGGAAAACGCCTGCACGAACGACAGACACGCGGCCATCGTCAGACCGGGCACCAGCAGCGGCAGATAGATCTGGCGGAACTGCTGCCACGAACCTGCGCCAAGCGTCGCGGCGGCACTGGCGAGCGTCGGATCGATGCCGGTCACGTAGGAGAGCGTCAGCAGAAACGCAAACGGAAAGCCCGACACAATCAGCGAGATCAGCACGCCCCAGTAGTTATGCGTGAGCCGCACTTCGCTGGAATAGAGATGCAGGCCCTGCAACGCCTGCGGGAACCAGCCGTTCGGACCGAAGTACGTCAGCATGCCGTCGGCGATCAGCACGGTGCCGAGCGTGACCGGAATCACAAGCAGTGTCGTGACGAACTTCTGGTACGGAGAATTGCGGCGCAACGCGAACGCCACGGGAATCGACACACCGACGTTGATCAGCGTCGCGGGCACGGCGAGCTTCAACGTGACGATGATCGTCGGCCACATCGACGTGTCCGAGAAGAACGTCCTGTAGTTGCCCCACACGCCGCCACCGTTCATCGGCTGGAACGACAGCACGAGGCCGTAGGCAAACGGATAGATGAAGAGCGCAAGAATGAAGATCAGCGCAGGCGCGACGAGCCACGCCCTGGTGTCGCGCGGCGCGCGCGGCGGCAACAGCAGCGCCGTGCTCATGACGCTTCTCCGTCATACACCAGCGTGCGCGACGGCGGCACGCGCAGACTGATGCGCTCGCCTTCGGTGAACTCGCCCGCTAGACGCGCCCAAAGCTCGCCGAACGCCGTCTTCACGCGAATCAGCGAATCGCGGCCGCCGTATTCGACGGTCGTCACGTCGGCGTCGAATGCGTTTTCCGCGCCTGGCGCTGCGCGCTCCAGGTCTTCGGGACGCAGGGCCACGCTCACGCGTTTGCTGTTGAATCCTTCCATCGGCGTGCCGACAAGCCGCACACCGTTCGCCGTCATCGCGACACCTTCGCCCTGCGTACCCTCGAGCGTGAATTCAGCCACGTTGCGATAACCCATGAAACGCGCGACGTGCAGATTCTTCGGCCGGCCATAGACTTCCTTCGGCGATGCGACCTGCTGCACCACGCCTTCCTTCATCACGACGATACGGTCCGCCATCGAGAGGGCTTCATCCTGATCGTGCGTCACGTAGATCGTCGCGCGTTCAAGCTGGTTGTGGATACGGCGGATTTCGGCGCGCATTTCGATGCGCAGTTTGGTGTCGAGATTGGACAGCGGCTCGTCCATCAAAATGAGCGGGGGCTCGATCACGATCGCGCGCGCAATCGCGACGCGCTGCTGCTGACCGCCCGACAACTGCCCCGGCAGCTTGCGTTCGTGACCAACAAGCTGCACGAGTTGCAGCGCTTCGCGCGCGCGACGCGCGGCTTCGCTTTTCGGAACGCCGCGCATCTTCAGACCGAAGCCGACGTTCTCCAGCACCGACATGTGCGGAAACAGCGCGTAGCTCTGGAACACCATGCCAAAGCCGCGCTTTTCCGGCGGCAACACGTCGATGCGTGTGTCGTCGAGCCAGATGCCGCCGCCCGTTAACGGCTGAAGGCCCGCGATGCAATTCAGGGCAGTGGATTTGCCGCAACCCGAAGGCCCAAGCAGCGCGATGAATTCGCCGCGCTGAATGTTCAGATCGAGACCCTGCAGGGCCGCAATCGCATGGCCTTCGGCATTCGCGAAACTGCGGCTGACCGAATCGAGACGCAACTGCTCAAAGTGATGCTTCATGACGGTTTCCTGATACTGGCGACGGCACCGCGAGATGCTCCAGCTCCACCGCGCCGATCGTATAAACGTGCCTTTGCCATGGCTGCCGCGTGAAGGGCAGCGCGGAAAAGCGATACCCTTAACGCGACCTGGAAACACCCTTACTTCGTCTTCTGTGCGCCGACTTCGCGGTCCCACTTCTGGAACGCAGCAACCATCGCGGCCGCGTTCAACGGCAAAACGTGCGGACGATCCGCCAGCAACTTCGCATACTCGGGCCGGCCGAACTTCTTCAACACGTCCTGACTTTGCGCGGGCGCCTGTTCGATCGTCACGCCCTTGATCGCCGGGCCTGGATAGAAGTAGCCGTCGTCATAGGTCAGTGCCTGCTGCGCCGGCTCCAGCATGAAATTGATCAGCTTGTAGAGCACATCGAGCTTTTCCTTCGGCACGCCTTTCGGAATCACCATGAAGTGGGCGTCGTTGACCCACGTCATGTTGTCGAACGCCTGCACGCGGAATTCGGCCGGCACGATACCGAGCGCACGCGGGTTGATGTCCCAGCCCGTCACGCTGACGGTCATGTCGCGCGTGCCTTCGCCAAGCTCCTTCATCACGGCCGATGTGCCGCCCGGGTAATACGGAATGCAGTCGTTCAACTGCTTGAGGAAAGCCCACGTCTTGTCCCAGCCGTTGATCGGATCGTGCGGATCCTTGTCGCCAAGAATGTACGGCAGGCCCATCAGGAACGTGCGGCCCGGGCCGGAGTTAGCCGGACGCGCGTAGATCAGCTTGTCCGGATGCGCCTTGCACCATTGCAGCAACTGCTCGGGCGTCTTCGGCGGATCGCTGACCTTCCCCGGGTTGTATTCGAGCAGCGGGCCCGCCGGCATGTACGCCACTTCGAGTCCGAAGCCTTGCGCGAGGTCCTGCATCCTGCGCGGACCCGGCGCGTAGTTATCGAGCACGCCCGGGAAAGCGGCCGCGCTGTCCGGCAGCAGCTTCTGCCACAGGTTCTGTTCGATGCCGGCGGCAAGCGCATCGGTGCCCGTCAGCACGAGATCGATGTCGGAACGGCCCGCGGCCTGCATCGCCTTGATCTTGCCCGGCAGTTGCGGCGCAGGTGCGTTGGTGTAAGTGATGTTCGAAACGAGGTTCGGGTACTTCGCCTTGAAAGCCTCGAAGCCCTTCTGCGTCAGTTGAAGATCGCCCGCGACGTCGACGATGTTCAGGGTCACCGGATCCGCCGCGCGCGCAGCAGGCGCGAATGCCGCGCCGACCGCCAGACAGACAGCCGCAATCCTCACTGACAACATGCCGGAAATAGTCATTGCATCTCCTCGCTTCGTTGGTATGGAAGTCCGCCAGTTCAGGTGCGCTGCCGGCGGTACGTGTCTCGCGTTATGGAACATTGCCAACGCGCACATCTGACGTCAAGCAAATTGTAGGGTGCCGGCTATGCTTTCCCGCGAGCCGTGATTTCCGTCAATCCCTTTATAGACAATGGCTTAACGGCATATTGATTTCCCAGAAAGCGCGCCGCTCTACGGGTTTAGCCCGGTACATGTCAGGCAACTCTATCCACTTGCAGTCGCGTGCCTAGCCGCCTTTTACCCCCTGGGTATTCACGTACAGTGAGTACAGGCCGTGGCTCGCCGCCATGAAGAGCCGGTTGCGATGGCGTCCGCCGAAGCACACGTTCGCGCACCGCTCCGGCAGCGCGATATGTCCGATCGCCTCGCCATGCGGCGTGAACACGCGGACGCCGTCGAGTTCGTCCGTGCCCATGCCCCAGCCGCACCACAGGTTGCCGTGGATATCGACGCGAAAGCCGTCTGGCGTGCCTTTGCCGGCATCGATCAGTACGCGGTTGTTATCCACCGTGCGGCCATCGGGGGCGACGTCGAACACGCGTATCGTGCGCGGCGACTCGCGCGATGCAACCACATACAGTCGCGATTCATCGGGCGAAAATGCCAGGCCATTCGGACCTTCGATATCGTCGGCAACGAGGGTAACTTCGCCGCTCTGCCCGTCGATGCGATACACGCACTGCGGCAATTCCGGCTCCGCCTTTTCGCCTTCGTAAAAACCATCGATGCCGAAGCTTGGGTCAGTGAACCAGATCGAGCCGTCCGACTTCACGATGACGTCGTTAGGCGAGTTCAGGCGTTTGCCGAGATAGCCGTCGGCGAGCACGGTGATCGTGCCGTCGTATTCGGTGCGCGTGACGCGGCGCGTCAGGTGCTCGCAACTGACAAGGCGTCCTTCGCGATCGCGTGTATGGCCGTTTGCGTTGTTCGACGGCTGACGAAACGGCGTGACCGCGCCGGTCTCTTCGTCCCAGCGCAGGATGCGGTTGTTCGGGATATCGCTCCACAGAAGATAGCGCCCGTCACCGAACCATACTGGCCCTTCAGACCAGCGCGCGCCTTGATACAGGCATTCGACCGATGCCGAAGCGATGCGCAGCGCGTTGAAACGATGATCGAGAACGCGGATGGCGGGATCGGGATAGCGACGGTTGTTGTCTGTCATGAGTCTCCTTATGCGCTTCTTATGCGCTTCTTGTGTGCGATGCGCGGTGGATGGAAGCGTGCCGCTGGCGGATCGCGCCGCGCGTGCTCTGCCGGTTGCCGCCGCGCTCCCGTTACTGGTGACGGGAGCGGAGCACATCGCGACGCGCGACAACGTTCGTCAAACAATCAACCGACGATCAGCTCTGCCCGAGCTTGCCGTCACGCAGACGCCACAGCTTCAGCGGATTGTCGTCGTGCAATGCTTCAGGCAACAGCGCCGCCGGCAAATCCTGATAACACACTGGCCGCAGGAATCGCTCGATCGCCGTTGCGCCGACCGACGTCGCGCGCGAATCCGACGTAGCCGGGAACGGCCCGCCGTGCACCATCGCGTAGGACACTTCGACGCCCGTCGGAAAGCCGTTCGCGAGAATTCGGCCGGCCTTGCGCTCGAGTGTCGGCAGCAGCTTGCGCGCGAGATCGTAGTCGTCCGGCTCGAGTTGCAATGTGGCCGTGAGCTGGCCTTCGATATACCCGGTCACCTTGATCATTTCGTCGATGTCGCCACACGTGACGATCAGTGAAGTCGGCCCGAAGATTTCGTCTTCAAGTTCCGCCGCAGCAAGAAACTGCGCGGCGCTCGTCGTGAAGAGCGCGGGCAGCGCCGGACACGATGCGCGCGAAGGCGTGCCCTGCGCGACGCTGCGCACGCCATCCGTTTCGGCACGTTGCTCGACGGCAGCCTTGTACGCCGAAGCGATGCCCGGCGACAGCATCGTCTGCGCTTCCTTTTTTGCGAGCGCCTGCGCGGTGGCGTCGATGAACGCCTGCGTGTGCGGGCTATCGAGCACGATCACGAGACCGGGATTCGTACAGAACTGGCCGACGCCGAGCGTCACCGAATCGACGAGGGCGGAAGCGATTGCCTGACCACGCTTAGCCAGTGCGCCGGGCAGCAGGAAGAACGGATTGATGCTGCTCATCTCGGCAAATACCGGAATCGGCTCGCGACGCTTCGATGCAATATCGACCAGCGCAAGACCGCCGCGACGCGACCCCGTGAAGCCGACCGACTTGATCGCCGGATGCGCGACCAGCGCTTCACCAACTGCATTGCCAGCGCCGACGAGAAGCGAAAACACGCCTTCCGGCAAGCCCGTGTCGGCGACCGCTTTCTGGATCGCGCGGCCGACGAGTTCCGACGTGCCGAGGTGCGCCGGATGCGCTTTCACGACAACCGGGCAGCCCGCCGCCAGCGCCGACGCCGTGTCGCCGCCAGCCACCGAAAACGCGAGCGGAAAATTGCTCGCGCCAAAGACGGCGACGGGTCCGACGGGAATCTTCTGCAGACGCAGATCGGGACGCGCCAGCGGCTTGCGATCAGGCAACGCCGAATCGAGCGTCGCGGTGAGCCAGCGGCCTTCGCGCGCGAGCGAAGCGAAGAGCTTTAGCTGACCGACGGTGCGGCCGCGCTCGCCTTCGATGCGCGCCTTCGGCAAAGCCGATTCGATATGCGCGCGTTCAATCAGTTCGTCGCCGATTGCGACGATGTTGTCGGCGATCGCTTCGAGAAAGCGCGCGCGGGTTTCGAGCGGCGCGCTGCGGTACGGATCGAACGCGAGCGCAGCGAGTTTGCACGCCCGGTCGACATCGGCGGCGCTGCCCGCGCCAAAGACGGGTTCGATTTCCGCGTTGCGGGCCGGGTCGAACGCGCGCAGTGTGCCCTCGGCGCCCCGCACCGCGGACGCGCCGATGAGCATGTCTCCTGTGATCTGCATCTTGCAACTCCAGTCGAACGTTGCGGGCGACAGCCTTCCCTCGCCACGCAGCGCAAATCAGATAGTGGGAAGCGGCGTCAGGCCTTCGCTGACGGTTCCGCGTATTGATGCTCGAATGCGAGCAGCGCCTCAGCCGCAGCGTTGATCTTCGCATGATGTTCGACCGGCGTCGAACTGAGCAGTGGCAGGATCGCGCCCATGTCGGCGATCTTCGAGAAGGTCACCGCGTCGTGCAGGACGCGGATCAGCGAGATGTCATCGCGCAGCGTTTCGAGCGGCATGAAGGCGTCGTAGATGCGCTGCGCCTCGGCCGTGCGGTTTTCTTTCGCGGCTCGCAGGAGCGCCATCACCGAATGCGGCGCGATGCAGCCCGAACCGGTGGTCCACGCGGCGAGGCCGAAGTCGCGCACATGCACGAGCGCCGGCCGCTCGCCCATGCCCGAGATCACCTTCGACGGGCTCACGCTTTCGAGCAGACGCCGAAGGTAGGCGTCATCGCCGGGATTGTCGCGGACGATGGCGTATTTCACGGCGATCAGCGTGCCGCGATCGATGAGACGCGCGAGCGTATCGACGTCGACGTAGTCCTCGCTCTTGATATAGAGCGTGAGCGGCATGCCCGCCACATCGACGATGCGCGTGAGGCCTTCCTCGACGCCTTCCGAAGTTGTGAAGCCGCCGAGCGGCAGAACCATCGCGGTGCGGTAGTTCGTCTGCGCGAGGATGCGCGCCTGATCGAGCATCTTGCCGTAGTCGGGGCCGATCGCGGGGATCACGCGCGTCGCGTGGCCGGCGCTTTCCGCGAGCAGATCGAGCAGTTCACGATATTCGCTGACCGCGACGTGATAGAGATTCGCGTTGCCGCCATACAGCAGCGTGCGCACACCGCCCGACTCGATGTGCCGGATCAGCTTCTGGTTCTCGACAGCATCGAGCGAATAGTCGGCGCGGCGGGCAAGCGGCGGCACCGCCATCACGGTGGCGGCAAACTCGTTGTCGGAAATCGGGGAGACGTTCATGGCACCTCAGCAGCACGGATCGGGTCGGAGCGCGCATGCCAGGGTAGCACCGTGCGCCCAAGTTGTCAAACAAGTCGGGCGACTACCTGATCCGTACCGGAGAGGTCGATCCACGCCGCGACGCAGCATGGAAGCCTGATTCTCAACCGGTTTTATGACGCTTTCCAGCTGTCTGCGGCGCGATATGTCGATTTATCGTTATCTGTCTCGTATGACAACACGAAGCGCTCGTCACGCGAATCCGCCGTTTGCGCGTGGGTGCGCCAAAAAGATTTCCGTCGGCCTCGCGTCAACGAGGAAATTAATCGACTCATATCGACACGGTTCAATTAAATCCGATTCAAAACGCCGCATTTTCCCGCTATGTCCCTGCTGATATAGCGTCCAGTCGCCACACAGCAAAGACGCCCGCTGGCAGGGGCGCGGCAAAATGCAAAAAATCAACGCGGAATGCCGCTTTCTGAAACCCGCAATGTTCATACGGCTTGCGGAGCAGAATAAAAATGGTGATAGATTAATGAAACAGACAGGCGCAAACCACGCGTTCGCACCGTTATTATTAGCGGCCTGGCCCGCCGCGATCTGAGGGAGTCGCCCGTGCCATTACATTTTATTGAGCAGATGTCACCGCTGCTCGAGGCCACCGAAGAAACCACCTGGTTCGACGCCATCACGCGTCTCGCCGACGGATGGGGCTTCAACCAGGTTCTGCTGGCGATGCTGCCGCGCCCGGGCATGCGTCTGGAGGACGCCTATGTGCGCAGCACCTACGCGCCTTCCTGGCGACGCGCCTATGTCGAGCAGGGCCACATGCACATCGACCCGACCGTCTCGCACTGCGCGACCCGTTCCTCGCCGCTCGTGTGGTCGCCCGAAATCTTTGCGACCGAGCCGCAACAATCCATGTACGAGGAAGCCCGCGCGTACGGCCTGCGCGCCGGCGTAACGCTGCCGATTCACGGGCCAAGGCAGGAAGCGGGCATGCTGTGCTTCGTCAACGACAGCTCGCCGACTGACGATTTCTGGCGGCATGTGGATGTCGCGCTGCCGAATCTTGTGCTGTTGCGCGATCTGGTGATCGATACGAGCCAGCGTCACGTGAACGCACATACGCAGGAGTTGATCCCGAAGCTCACGCCGCGCGAACGCGAATGTTTGAAGTGGACTGCGCGAGGCAAGTCCACGTGGGAGATTTCACACATCCTGAACTGCTCGGAAGCCGTCGTGAACTTTCACATGAAGAACATCCGGACGAAGTTCGGCGTGAACTCGCGGCGCGCGGCCGCGGTCATCGCAACGCAACTCGGCGTTATTGACCCTGATTGACGAGGTCGAACACCTTGCGGTCGTGCAGCGCACGTTCCGCCCGGCCAAGATCGCTGTCGGAGACCGTCCGGGTGAAGTAAAGACCGAGCAGGATCGACACCGGCGCCGGAATCTCCGCGCCGGACTCAAACCGGCTGCCACGCGATTGCGTGACGCCGAACCGCGCCCAGAAGCGCCGCTGGCTCTCCTTCTTCTTTTTCCGGAACGCGATGATCAGCACGCGGTCCACGGACGAAGACGCCTCCGACGAACGGTCCGCGCTGGCCGCGCGATGAGCCGGTTGCCAATAATTTTCTAGTAGTTCCATGATGTCCGCCTGTTTGACTGGCTGCTGCCGGGATCGGTAAATCGATTCTCCACGGACTCCGGAACGGGGCACACCTATCCAGGTAGGTAGGTGGTATTTCGACCCGAAATGCATAAGTTTTCATGCGTATTGGCTAACCAACGCGTAATGGAGAACGACATGCAAGCAGCTATCCGGATTGGCCTGCGTCAAGAATTTGACAACGATCACATCAACGAGATGTACCGGCTGCGCGCCCGTGTGTTTCATGGGCGGCTTGGATGGGACATTCCGACGATCGCGGGGATGGAGATCGACGGCTATGACGCACTCGGCCCGCATTACATGCTGATACAGGACAAGGCGGGCGCCGTGCGCGGCTGCTGGCGCCTGATGACGACCGAAGGCCCGAACATGCTGAAGGACACGTTCCCGCAACTGCTGCATGGCGACGCAGCGCCGGTCGGGCGGCATATCTGGGAACTGAGCCGCTTTGTCGTCGAGACCGGCGGCGAAGAGCAAACGTTTGGCTTTGCCGATCTGACGATGCACGCGATCCACGAACTCGTGACATTCGCCGACCGGATGGGCATCACGCGCTACGTCACGGTGACGACGACGCCGATCGAGCGCCTGCTGCGCAAGACGGGCATCGAGCTGCGACGGCTCGGGCCGCCGCTGCGGATCGGCGTGGAAAATGCGGTGGCGCTGGAGATCGCGGTCAGCCCGCAGACGCGGGCCGCGCTATTCGGGCCGATGGCTGCCGCAGCCTGATGCGTGCGGGTTGTGGGCCGGTGTGCAGGCCGGTGTGCGGACAGTTGCGCACAGGGCGGCGTTTATTCGCCGCTCACGACCCGAACATCCGGTTGAGCGCGTTTTCGAGGTGAGCGCGCATGGCCTGGCCAGCGGCGGCGGAGTCCTTGCTGCGGATCGCCTCCAGCACGGCAAGATGTTCGCGCTGCACGAGACGCTGCCGCTCCAGCGTTTTCACGAGCGACAGATTGCGCGACAGGTTCATGCTGAACACGATCTGCTCTTCGATGAACGACATCACGGTGATGAAAAACTGGTTCTTCGACGCCCGCGCGACTGCCAGATGGAATGCGAAGTCGTCTTTTGCGCCAATGCCCTGTGTTTCGATGATGCGTTCGAGCTCATCCCATGCATGCTGGATCGCCGCGACATCGTCGGCTTCGGCCTGCTGCGCGGCCAGCGCCGCAGCGCCCGCCTCCGTGACGATGCGAAATTCGTAGCAGCGACGGATGTCCGAGAGCGTTTCGAGCGGCGCGAAGCGGCGCACGTCCGGATCGGGCCGGCGCGCGACCGTGGTTCCCGAGCCGTGCCGCGTGACAATGATGCCGTCGGCGCGCAGACGCGCGAGCGCTTCCCGCACCGTCGGGCGCGATGTCTCGAAGCGCTCCGCCAGCGCGTGCTCGGTAGGCAACCGCTCGCCCTCCTTGTACTCGCCTTCCAGGATCTGGTTCAGGATGTCGCCGTAGATCTTTTCGGGCAACCCCGAGGATTTCCGCTCGTTCATCATCGATGCCGCAGCTTGTCTGAATAGAGCATGATTGTAAGGCAAACTTTGCGCCGTGCCCGCCTGATTCTGATAGACGGCAAGCCGTGTGGCGGCTGAAAGCCTCGCCCGGTATGGCTCCGCTGCTTCCTCGCGGTCAAGTACCCCGACCTTACGACTTGATTTACATCAAGGAAATGTCTGCGGTTTTAGGTGATCATTTAATCTCAGGCTTTAATCAAGTGCGCTCGTAGTGTTCTCGCAGTGCCCTTTCTCCTGGGTCGTTCCGCATCGTGCGTCGACCCCTCTGCTGCGGAGGTCTCATGTACTCACGTATCCTGGTTGCGGTCGACGGCAGCGAAACGTCGCGCCGTGCGTTCCACGCTGCGCTCGATCTCGCGAAGTCGAACGGTGCAGTGTTGCAGGCGTTCTACGCCGTCGAGAACTCGCCCATGTATTTCGACGCGCCCGGCTATGACCCGTCGATCCTGCGCAACAGTCTGATCGCACAGGGCAAGGAACTCGACGCGGAATTACTGCAGCTCATGCGTGACGCCGGCGTACAAGGCGCCGTCGCGACGGGCGAAGCCTCGTCGCTCGAGGATGTTTCCGTGCTGGTGCTCAAGGCCGCCGCCGCGTTCAACGCGGATCTGCTCGTGATGGGCACGCACGGCCGGCGCGGCTTTCAGCGGCTGATTCTCGGCAGCGTCGCGGAACGCTGCGTACGGCAGGCAAAGCTGCCTGTCTTGCTGGTGCCTTCCGCAGTCGGAGACGGGCAACCGTCGCCAGAAAAAACCAGCGCCGCCTGACATTTTCAGACAAGACGCCCACGCGTCCTTTTGTCACTCAGGCCATGCAGAGGCCGGTGGGACAATCAGGACATCATCACTTTCCCGGCCTTCCGAACATGCTCACTCCCGTCGCGCTTTCCCAGTCTGCCGCGCATCGGTCCGCCCGCGCTGTCCCGTCCGTGCGCGCCGGGCGCGATGCGGCCCGCTGTTCGACATGCGCGATGCGGCAGCTTTGCATGCCGCAAGGCCTGCGCGCCGAAGATCTGCCAAAGCTCGAGGCGCTCATTTGCAATGCGCGCACGGTGCGACGTGGCGAAGCGCTCTATCGAACCGGCGACCCGTTCGATAACCTGTACGCCGTCCGGTCGGGCGCGCTGAAAACGGTGATGGCACACCGTCTCGGCCGCGAACAGGTAACCGGGCTGAAACTCGCAGGCGAGCCGCTTGGCCTCGACGGCATCAGCACCGACCACCACGCGTGCAGCGCGGTCGCGCTTGAGGACAGCTCGGTATGTATCGTCCCGTATCCGGCGCTCAAACGTCTGTGCCGTGAAATCGGTTCGATGCAGGACCGGCTGCACAAGCTGATGGGCGATCAGATCGTGCGCGAGGCGAAGCAGATGATGGTGCTCGGCTCGCAGAGTGCCGACGAGCGCGTGGCTGCTTTCCTGGTGGATGTGTCCGAACGCAATGCGCAGCGTGGATATTCGTCAAACGAATTCAATCTGCGCATGACGCGTGAGGAAATGGGCAGCTATCTTGGCATCACGCTCGAAACGGTCAGCCGTACGCTGTCAAGATTTCAAAAGCGCGGCCTGATCGACACGCAGGGCAAATTCATCCGCATCGTCGATTTTGACGGACTGCGTCAGCTCTAGTCAGCGCACGCGGCCGCCGCCTCGGTCGCTCCGGGCCGCGCGCAAGAGCGCGGCCGCAAAATGGCGGATATCATTGCGGTTTGGCATGCCTTCTGCAAGCACGTACAGTTTCCGTACCGTGCCCTCCAAGGAGACCCGGCGCAATGAATCGCGATCCCGCACTGCAGCACCCGCTCGTCCATCGACTCATCGAAGCCCGCCGCGTCACCGACGCGTTGTTTGCCGTCGTCAAACCCGAGTTTCTTTACGAGCGTCCGATCCGTGAACGTCACCGGATCGTGTTCTACATCGGCCATCTCGAAGCGTTCGATCGAAATCTCTTCGATCGACGCCTGTTCGACCTCCCTGCGCTCAGTTCCGAACTCGACCAGCTTTTCGCGTTCGGCATCGATCCGGTCGACGACGGCTTTCCGACTGATGTGCCGTCCGACTGGCCATCGCTCGAGGTCGTCAGTGAATATGCCGCGCAGGCGCGCGCGCAGATCGACCAGAAGCTCACGTCGCTGGAAATCACGAATGAAGGCATGCGCACGGCGTCAGCAGAGCAACTGCTGCACGTCGCGATCGAGCATCGGCTGATGCACGCCGAAACGCTCGCGTACATGCTGCATCAGTTGCCCATCGAGCAGAAGGTCGTGCCGCAGCAATCCGTCAACACGACGTTCGGGAGCGGCGAGATCACAGGCAATTCGATGGTCAGCGTCCCGGCTGGCTCGACCGTTCTTGGTATGTCGCGCGAAGCCGGCGCCTTCGGCTGGGATAACGAATTCGGCGAACTGCGCGTCGATGTGCCCGCGTTCGAGATCGACCGTCATATGGTGACAAACGGCGCGTATCGCGCGTTCGTCGAGGCAGGCGGTTATCGCGACAAGTCGCTGTGGACCGACAGGGACTGGGCGTGGAAGGAAGCCGAACACATCGGACACCCCGCCAGCTGGTCGCTGCGCGAAGGTAACGGCGATGGCGCGCGCGGCTGGCGCTTGCGCACGATGTTCGACGATATTCCGCTGCCCGAAAACTGGCCCGTGTATGTGAGCCACGCCGAAGCCAGCGCGTACGCACGCTGGGCCGGCAAGACGCTGCCGACCGAAGCGCAGTGGCAACGCGCAGCGCACGGCGCGCCGCACGCGGCGTCCGGCAATTTCGACTTCCGTAGCTGGGATCCTCAGGCCGTCGATGCGCATCCGGATAACGTCAGCGCGTTCGGCGTCGAAGGGCAGTTCGGCAACGGCTGGGAATGGACGTCGACGTTGTTCGATGCGTTGCCAGGCTTCGAGGCATTTCCGTTTTATCTGGGCTATTCGGCGAACTTCTTCGACGGCCAGCATTACGTGCTCAAAGGCGGATCGGCGCGCACGGCGGCGTGCATGCTACGTCCGACGTTTCGCAACTGGTTCCAGCCGCGATATCAATACGTGTATGCGGGGTTTCGCTGCGTGCGTGGTGACTAATAAAGCGAAAGTTGGAAACAAATTTGGCCTATTGGTTTAACGCAAATTTTTTCAACTGATGCTTCATCAGTCAGCACACGTCATCCGGTTTGCTCAGATGGCTCAGTGCGCTACGGTCGTCGCAAACCGCGCAAGGCAGAATAAGAGCACACCGAAACCTCCCGCTAGCCCAATCGCCACCAAGGGCAGAAACGGCAATTTTATCGCCGCCATGTCGGCCTGATGCGACGCGCCCTTGCCTACACCAAAAAAACTCCACAGCACGATTCTCAACATTCTAAGGAAAGTCACGGCACACCCCTCGCGGTTGACCAACGGCAAAGCATTGCCCTCCACTTGATCATAAAGCGGTTGCGGCGCACGAGACAGCAGCAGTTGGCTCCGGTTTGACGACAGCAGGCGGAAACGGGTCACACGCGTCGGGCGAGGTAAACCGGAAACCCGTCTGCTGCGTTCGTTTCGTCGACATCTGCTTCTTGTCTCGCGTGCGCGCGACAGCTAACTTCGGCTACCGCGACACGTCCGCAGAAACTTCCCCATGTATCAATACACCGAATTCGACAAGGCGTTCGTGCGCAGCCGCGCTGCGCAGTTCCGTGATCAGCTCGAGCGCTGGCAGGCCGGCAAGCTGGACGAGGACGCATTCCGTCCGCTGCGCCTGCAGAACGGCTGGTATGTGCAACGCCACGCGCCGATGCTGCGCGTCGCCGTGCCATACGGTGAACTGTCGGCCGCACAGCTGCGCGTGCTGGCGCGCATCGCGCGCGAATACGACGCGCCCGAAGCGAATGTGTACGAGCTCGCGTCAACGACCCAGCGCAAGCTGGGCACGTTGAACCTGCCGACGCATTACGCGCACTTCACGACCCGCACGAACGTACAGTTCAACTGGATTCCGCTGTCGAAAGCAGCCGACGTGATGGATCTGCTGGCAAGCGTCGATATGCACGGTATCCAGACGAGCGGGAACTGCATTCGCAACATCTCGTGTGATGAACGCGCGGGCGTGGCGCCCGACGAAATCGCCGACCCCCGTCCTTTCGCCGAAATCATGCGGCAATGGACGACGTTGCATCCCGAGTTCGCGTTCCTGCCACGCAAATTCAAGATCGCGATAACGGGGGCCATCGACGATCGCGCTGCCACCGATTGGCATGATGTCGGCTTGCGACTGCTGTCGAACGAGCATGGTGATCTGGGCTTTCGTGTCTCCGTGGGCGGCGGCATGGGGCGCACGCCGATGACCGCGACGGTGCTGCGCGAGTTCCTGCCGTGGCAGCACATCATGAACTACATCGAGGCGGTGGTACGCGTGTATAACCGCTATGGACGGCGCGACAACAAGTACAAGGCGCGCATAAAGATCCTCGTCAAGGCCGAGGGACAACGCTACATCGACGACGTCGAAGCGGAATTCCGCGCGATCGTCGAAGAGGATGGCGGGCCTCACACGATTCCGCAATCGGAGCTCGATCGCGTGCGAGCGTCGTTCGTGCCGCCGCAGCGACGCGCGAGAACCGCGCACGACCCGCAAGCCTCTTTTGCCGCGCTGAACGCGATGGCTGCGCAACATCCCATGTTCGCGCGCTGGCTGCAGCGCAACGTCGCGTCGCATAAAAATCCATCGATGCGTATCGTCACGCTCTCGTTCAAGCGCTTGAACCAGGCGCCGGGCGATGCGTCGGCAGAACAGCTCGATCTCGTCGCCGATCTCGTCGAGCGCTTTTCTGCCGGTGAAGCACGCGTCACGCATACGCAGAATGTCGTGCTGCCGTGGGTGCATGTCGACGACCTGTTCGATCTCTGGCAGGCAGCCCGCAGCGCGGGTCTCGCGAGTGCAAACGTGCATCTGTTGACCGACATGATCGCGTGCCCCGGCGGCGACTTCTGCGCACTCGCCAACGCCCGTTCGATTCCCATTGCTGAGGCCATCACGGAGCGCTATCAGGATCTCGACGAACTGCACGATATCGGCGAAATCGACCTGCACATCAGCGGCTGTATCAACTCGTGCGGCCATCATCACAGCGGTCATATCGGCATTCTCGGCGTCGACAAGGATGGACAAGAGTGGTATCAGGTCACGCTCGGCGGCGCCGACGGTTCCAATGCAAGCGGCGCCGCGCGCGCGGGGAAGGTGATCGGGCCGTCGTTTTCGGCGGCGGAAGTGCCGGACGTCGTGGAGGCGCTTATCGCCACCTATCGCGACGCGCGATGCGATGTGGAAGGACAAACGGAACGGTTCACCGAAACCGTCCAGCGTATCGGACTGGGTCCGTTCAGGTCGGCGGCCGATGAAGTCCGCGTCAAAGTGGAGGATCTCGCATGACAACGGAGCGCATCCGGCTTCTGACGATGCCCGAGCACCAGGCGGAGTACGCATTGCGCGTGCTCAGACTCGCTAACGACGAAGACCCGTTGTCGTTGAAAGACACGTTAGATGGCATTGACCGCATCGAGCTCGAGTTTCCGCAATTCACCGATGGCCGCGCGTATAGCCAGGCGTATCTGCTGCGTCGCCGGCTCGGTTTCAAAGGCGACTTGCGTGCAACCGGTGACGTGCTCGTCGACCAGTTGCTCCAGATGGAGCGCACGGGTTTTTCGAGCGCTGTGTTGAACGAGGGCCTCGATCCAGCGGACGCGCGGAAGCAGTTTGATCGATTCCCAGCGTTTTATCAGCGCGATCTGACGCATCGCGTGTAAAGAAGGGCCACTCGTTTTCAGTGCAACAGGTGGCGGTAACGTGTTAAATGTGACTCACGAGTGCCGGGCGTTATCGCGCCGTATCGCCTGCTGCACGAGTTCGGCGAGGACACGCATTGCGCGATCGATTTTCGCGCTCCATGGATGCCCGAAGTTGAGCCGCACACAGTTTCTGAACGCTCGGGTCGCCGAGAAAATGGGTCCCGGCGCGAGGCTGAAACCATGTTCGATCGCAAGCCTGTGCAGTTCCAACGCGTCGATCTCGTCGGGGAATTCGAGCCACACGAAATAACCGCCTGCCGGCAACGTCCAGCGAACGCTGGGCGGCATCCAGCGGCGCAGCGCCGCATCCATCGCTTCGCGCTGCGCGCACAACGCAGCGCGAAGCTTGCGCAGGTGCTTGCCATAGCCACCATGCTGCAGATAGTCCGCGATGCCCGCTTGCGCGGGAATGCTCGACGAAAGCGTCGTCATCAGTTTGAGCCGCTGCACCTTGTCCGCAAATCCACCGGCAGCCGCCCAGCCGATTCTGTAACCGGGCGCGAGCGTCTTCGAGAAAGAACTGCAGTGCATCACAAGTCCTTTCTTGTCGAATGCAATCGCAGGCAATGGATAGTCAGCCTGAAAATGCAGTTCGCCGTAGACGTCGTCCTCAATTAACGGCACGTCATGTTGCGCGAGCAATTCGACTAACGCCTTCTTCTTCTCCAGCGACAACGTTGCGCCAGTGGGATTCTGAAAGTTCGTCATGAACCAGCACGCGCGGATCGGATGTCTGTCCAAAGCTTGCGCGAGCGCGTCGAGGTCGAGGCCAGTCAGCGGATCGACCGGAATTTCGACGGCACGCAAGTCGAGCCGTTCGATCGCCTGCAGCGCCGCATAGAAACCAGGTGACTCCACCGCGACCACATCGCCTGGCCGCGTCACTGCCATCAGGCACAGGTTCAACGCCTCCAGCGCACCGTTGGTCACGACGATCTCCTCCATCGGCTGCGAAAGGCCCATGCCAAGATAGCGAAGCGCAATCTGCTGACGCAGCGCCTCATTGCCAGGCGGCAAATCGACCACCGTGCTCCACGGACTGATAAGCCGCACCGATTGTGCAAGCGACTTTGCAAGCCGTGGCAACGGAAACAGCAACGGAGACGGAAACGCCGAGCCGAGCGGCACCACGCCCGGATGTCTGGCAGCTTCAAGAACGTTGAAGACCAGCTCGCTGATATCGACCTTCGCAGAGTCGGCAAGCGTCCGCGCCGGCCGCGGCGCCCGTTCGCCCGACACCGCCGCGCCCCGCGCAACGTAGTAGCCGGAGCGCTCCTGCGCGCGAATGAGGCCCCACTCTTCAAGCAGATAGTACGCACGAAACACAGTGGACTGGCTGACACCATGCTGCACGATGACCTGACGCAGCGAGGGCATACGCGCACCGACGGCAAGGCTGCCCGAGCGTATTTCTGTCGCCATCGTGTTGGCGAGTACTTCGTATCGTCTCATCAAACGTCCGTCGTTCCGGCGCGCGGGAATGCGCCTGAGCCTTTCATATTAACGGCGACAACGCTGTGCAATCAACGCCCGATTCGACACACCGACACGAAGATGATGACGGCAACCATCGCGGCGGCGATGAACGCGTGAGAAAAGTCATTGCCGTAACCCGGCCTCGCGCTTCGCGTGCCTCCGTCAGCTGCTCACGCCACCGTTCGCTCGTCCATTTCGCCCGCTTGCCGGTCTGCGACGCCCTCCACGAGCCGCGCCATGCGCAGCACAATTTCGTGCATACGTGTGCCAGGCAGAAAAAAATCGGCGACGCCCAGCGCTTTCAGCACACTCGTGCTTTCCGCCTGAACGTTCCCGCCCAGCACAACGGGTATCGAGGCACGACGCACGCGCAGTTCATGCATCAATTGCGACGTCAACTCGACATGGGCGCCCGCGAGCGACGACACGCCAATCATGTCGACGTCATTTGCCAGCGCGCGCTGCGCAACTTCCGCGGGCGCGATGAAGAGCTCATTGGACACGACGTCGAAGCCCGCATCGAACAACGCGGCAGCCACCGCTTGCGCGCCGCGATCGTGGCCGTCCTGCCCGAGCTTCGTGATCATCACGCGGGGTTTGCGTCCCAGCGTCGATGTCAACCTGTCGACCTGGTCGCAGGCAGCCTTCCACATTGCATCCGATGAAAGCGTTTTTTCATAAATGCCAGCGCTAGCATGCAAACTGATTCCAGGACGCGGCCACACGGCTTCGAGAGCGCGCGTGCATTCACCGACTGTCGCGCGCGCACGCATGCAGCAGATCGTCAACGCGAGCAGATTGCCTGTGCCCTCGCGCGCGGCCGTTTCAAGCGCTCCCAACGCACGCGCCACATGCTCCGCATTGCGCCGCAGTTTGACCTCTGCGATTCGACGCACCTGGTGGCCACGCGCCTGTTTTCCGTCCAGCTCGAAACATGCGTGGGCTTCGTCCGCATCGCCATGAACGAACGCATTGACGCCCACCACGATTCGTTGCCCGCTATCGATTTCCGCCTGCAGCGTCACAGCCGATTCGTGAATGCGTTCGCGAATCCATCCCGAGCGGATCGATTGCACGACGCCGCCGCGCGCGTCGATCTCGCCGATCAGCGAACGGACGCGCGCTGCGATGTCGGCCGTCAACGCTTCCATCATGTACGAACCGGCCCACGGATCGACGACGTCGCACAGTCCCATTTCGTGCTGAAGCATGAGTTGCGTGTCGCGAGCGAGGCGCGACGACGATGCCGACGGCAAGGCGAGCGCTTCGTCGTAAGCGTTCGTATGCAGCGACTGCGTGCCGCCGAATACGGCCGCCAGCGCTTCGACGGTGGTGCGCACGATGTTGTTCGACGGCTTCTGCGCGGTCAGCGACCAGCCGGACGTCTGGCAATGCATCCGGAGAGCGCGCGCTTTATCGGAAGTCGCACCGCACTGTGTTGCCAGTTCCGACCAGACGAGACGCGCCGCGCGCAGCTTCGCCACCTCGACATAGAAATCCGTGCCGACGCCGAAGAAGAAGCTCATGCGCTCACAGGCGTCGTCGGCACTCATTGCGCGCTCGCCAAGCGTTTCGACGTAAGTGCGCGCATTGGCCATCGTCAGCGCCAGTTCGAGCACGGGATCGGCGCCGGCCTCCTGAAAGTGATAGCCGGACACCGATAGTGCGTTGAAGCGGGGAGCATGCTGCGCAAGATAGTCGACCACATCGGCTGCGATTCGCAACGACGGTTCAGGCGCGAAGATGCAGGTGTTGCGCACGATGAACTCTTTGAGAATGTCGTTTTGAATCGTGCCGGTGAGCTGTGCCGCGTCCACGCCGCGCTCGTCGGCCGCAACAATGAAGGCAGCCAGCACCGGCAGCACCGCGCCGTTCATCGTCATCGATACCGACGTTCGGTCGAGTGGAATGCCCGCGAAAAGACGCATCATATCTTCGACCGTATCGATCGCGACCCCGGTCAACCCGACATCGGCGCTCGCGCGCGGATCGTCAGAATCGTAGCCGCGCTGGGTCGGCAGATCGAACGCAACAGACAAACCCTGCGCCCCTTCCTCGAGCGCAGTGCGAAACGCGAAGTTCGAATCGGCGGCTTCTGCGTAGCCTGCGTATTGTCGAATCGTCCACGGCTTCGCCGTGTACATCGACGCGTACGGACCGCGCACGAACGGCGCGGTGCCAGGCATACCGTTCAGATGCGCGACGTTGGCTAGATCGGAGGCGGTATAAAGCGTCTTCAGCGGCACGGCGCGCCGTCGGGACCGCACTCGCATCGGCGCCTCGCGTCTGACGGCGGATCTCATCGCTGTCTCCAGTGTTTTTCCGTGACGACATCGGCGATCTTCAGGTTGTCGCTGCCACGTCGCACTTCACTCCAATGCGTGATGCCCTGCCCGTTTTCGCGCTCGCCAATGACCTGCACGCTCAACGCGTCGCCGACATTGACATTGCCATAGAAGTGCAGCGACCGGCTCGCGATCACGGGCGGCTCCGCAAACCGGTGCCGTTGCCATTCGGCGCGATCAACGAACGACTGGAAGCTCGCGAAGTAGAGAAAGTCCGCGCCGTTGAAGTCGTTGTTCGGGCATGGAAGAAACTCGGCGGCCTCGTGCACGGCAGGCGCAAGACCTTCGCATGATGCCCAGTCTCCTGCCCTCAGGCGCTTGCCCGTTTGCGTCATGGCAAGCGCTTCGTCGGGCGCCGGACTGACCGCACCCGCCAGCGCGGCAAGCGTTGCGCGTGCGACCGAGCGATTGTTGCGCGCTTCTCCGCGCGTGACGAACGTCGACGACATCGACACCTCCGCGATCGACGCACCGCCACGCACGATGCGGTGAGTGCTGAAGTGCCGGACCGGACCGGTCCTGCATAACGCGGTGTGAATCTCGAAGTCGTCGTTCTCGCGCACGGCATCGAAACCGTGCGCCCACAGGCGGATCGCGGTGAAGGCGGCATATGATCGGCCGCCGTTGTCGTCGCTGAAATCCGGCGTGGCTCGCCCCGTGTGCGCGGCCAGCGCCTCCCAATGGCGATGCCCGCATTCCTTCAGCAGCCAGTTCTCCGACAGGCCGGTGAAGCTTAGTTGCGGCATGCCGGCGCGATAGCGTCCAGTCGTGTTCTGCATAGGCTTCGGTCGGTCAGGCCGCGAGACTATCGGTTGCCGGGACGGACGCATCGACCGACGCACGAATCGCCTCGACGACATAAGCCGCGTCACGCGCGACGCCCGAGAAGCGCCCCGAACCCCACGTATGCAGCCACGGCAAGCCGATGAAATACAGCCCCGCTTGCGGCGTGATGCCCCGCGTGTGCGCCGGATAGCCGCGTCCATTGAACACGGGCGCATCGATCCAGTTGAAGTCCGGCGTGAAGCCGATGCACCAGATGATCGACGTGATGCCGCTCGCCGCCAGATCGAGCGACGTGCGCTCGCCGTCCGGCCGCCATGCCGGCTCATAGGCCGCTTCGCGCGGCGCGTCCATGCCCTGCTTGTCGATGAACGCATCGATGCTCGCGTTGATACGGTTGTAGGTATCGTCCGCGCTATCCAGGTTCTCGATCAGGTTCGGCGCGAACTGCAGGCGGCCGTCGCACAGATCCTCGAGCCGGCCATACAGTTCCATGCCTTCGAGCGCGAAACGCCGCAGATCGATATCGCGTCCGCCGTCGCGGCCTGTCACGTAATGGTTCGTGTTGTCGCGCACGCCTTCGCGCAACGGATGCTGCTCGACGGGCATGTCGTAGTAGTGCATGTCCGCGAGCCAGTCGACCACGTCGCGTCCGCGATAAAAACGCGCGCAGCGCGGCGCCTCGCCGACCGCGAGGTACACCTTGCGCCCGGCCAGATGCAGATCTTCGGCGATCTGCGCACCGGACTGCCCCGAGCCGACGACGAGCACCGCGCCATCCGGCAAGACCTCAGGATTGCGATATTGTGAAGACTGTATCTGCACAATCCCGGCGGGCAGACGCTCGGCCATGCGCGGCACGATCGGCGTGTGATAACCGCCCGACGCCACGACGACGTGATCCGCGGTGAACTCGCCATTCGACGTCGACACGTTGTAGCGTCCATCGGCGTCACGCTTCACGCGTTTGACCTCGGTGTGTTCGAGCACCGGCGCGTCGACCATCGCAATGAAGCCATCCAGATACGCGATGATCTGATCCTTCTTCATGAAGCCATGCGGGTCGTCGCCACGATACGGGTAGCCCGGCAGTGCGCATTGCCAGTTCGGCGTGACGAGACAGAATGCGTCCCAGCGTTGCGAACGCCAGGTGTGCGTGACTGAATGCTTCTCGAGGACGAGATGATCGATGCCTGCCTCTTTCAGGTAGTAGCTGATTGACAGGCCAGCCTGGCCGCCACCGGCGACGATGACCGTGTAGTGACGATTCGCATGTGCCGCTTGAAGGCTAACGGTTGTGTTCGACATGGTTTTTTCCTGGCTTCCGTATGAATGTTCCGGCGCCCACTGCCATCGCTTCATCAAAGGGCACGTCGCATTCAGGTTTCACAAAAGTTCGACGACCTTCACGACCGCCAGCGGGTTCGACGAAAAGCCCTCGGCCTGCTGCTCGATCTGCGCGAGCTGATCCATTGCGGCGGAACAGGCGAAGCCGTACTTCTCGCGCACGCGCTCGGAGCCGATATGCAAAGCCTCGCGCGAGCGTTCGACAAATTCGCTTAACGCGTAGCTCTCGCCCGCGGCAAAGAACTCTCCGACTACCGTCGACGGCGAATAGCAGTTGGCCTCGGTGCCATCGGGCCACTGGACCCTGAAGTGCATGACTGGCATGACATATCCTCGATAAGTGATGGGTTCAGGCGGGCGTGAGTTGCAGTTGCCGCCTGTATAACGCGATGTGACGGCGGGCGCTCGCGGTCCAACTGAAGCGCTGCAACAACTCAGGTACCGCGTGAGAGAAATCGATCCCCCCGCGCGCATCGAGCGAACGGCGCAGCGCGCTAGCGATGCTGTGCGCGTCGTGAGGCTGCGCCCAGCAGCAGACGCGTTCATCGAGGTACTCGATGAACGGCGCAATCCGCGAGACGACAACCGGCGTGCCCGACGCCACCGCTTCCAGCACGACCAGCCCGAAACCCTCGCGCAACGAAACCATCGATACGACATCGGCGCGGCGCAAGAGCGCGGGCATGACGTCGTCGTCGAGCGGGCCGGTGACGACGATCGGACAGCCCGCGCCAATCGCAAGATCCAGCGCCGCCGCACGCTCGGAAAACCGCCTGCCATAGGCGTCGTGATCCAGAAGACTCGCGCCACCCGCCACGACGAGTTGCGCATCGGCATGCGTCTGCCTGAGCGCCGCGAACGCTTCGAGCAGTTGCAGTGTGTTCTTGCGTTCCTCGATGCCGCCGACAGCCAGCACGACGGGCGCGCCGACAATGCCGAATCTTGCGAGGAGCGCCGTGTCCTCGGAATTGTCACCTGTTGCCGTGAAGCGCTTTAGATCGACGCCGTTCGTCACGGTCACCGCGTTCACGCCGAAGTCGCGCTGCATCCGGCACGTCCACGCATCGCTGACGCAATAAACGGCATCGGCATCCGCATACCCGCGCCGCTGCCATTCTGCGAGGCGCGGCACGGTAAAGTCGTCGAGATGGTGGACCGTTCGCACGAACCCGCGGATCGCGCCTTCATGCCGAAGCTCGGCGAGTGCGTTTCCGCTGATGCTGTCCTGCGCGTGAAGAACGTCGAAGCTCGCCGGATCGCTGGCCAGCAATGCGGCCTTTAACGCGTCGATACGCGCCTGCACCATCGATACTGTGTCGCTCGCGTTCGCCGCGACGCGAGCGAGCACGATCCGGCACGGCGACGCCCGGAACATCGCGGCCCCGCCGGCCGACGGCGCGAAGATCGTTACGCGATGCCCTGCGTCATGCAATGCACGCGCGAGTTCGAGCGTGTGCACGACGCCGCCGCGCGGGTTCACCGAATGCGTGAAGAGCGCGATTCGAAGGGAACGTGCCTTCATGTGCGCGCTCCCGAAGGCGCGCCGATGAACGGCCCATCGCCGAAATTCCAGAGCAGCGCCGCGTCGCCGCGCTGAGTGAGCACCACTTCGCGCGACGTATCGACTTCGCCGATCACTGCGCACGCCAGGTCGCGTGCATCGAAGCGCGCGAGCACTTCGTCAACGTGTTCCGCGCGCACCGACAGCACGAACCCGAAGCTCGGAAACGCGCCGAGCCAGCGCTCGAAGTCGACGCCCTGCGGTCGTGGAATCGCGTCCAGATCGATTCGCGCGCCCATCGCCGAACATTCGAGCAGCATCAACGATGTGCCCAGCACGCCGGCCATGCTGATGTCCTTCGCGGCATCGCACAGGCCGCATTCCGCGAGTGTGGGCAGCAGTTCGAGATCGTCGCGCAAGCGCTGCGCCAGCGCGCCGACCGATGCGTTCCAGAACGGATACGGCTCTTCGAAGCGGCCACGCAGATCGACGGCCATCACCAGGCGATCGCCTGCGCGCGCATTGAAGCTCGACAGCAACGCGCGCGCACGGCCCACAATCGACACCGCGAGTTGCGGCTGCGCGCTGCGCGTATTGCTATGCCCGCCAACCACCGGCACGCCGTACGCAACCGACGCCGCCGCGATGCCGGCCAGCACTTCTTCGGCCGCGCCGAGACCGTCGCTCCACAACGCATCGACGACGGCAAGCGGCCGGCCGCCCATCGCGTACACGTCGCTGATGTTGACCATCACGCTGCTGTAGCCCGCGAACCACGGCATGGCTTTCACGAAATCGCTCACCAGCCCTTCGATCGCAAAGAGCAGGTAGCCGTCGCCATCGCGGATCGCCGCGCAGTCGTCGCCGACCGCGACCTCCTGCGCGAGATCGCGCACGCCGTGCGGCATGCGCTGCGCCAACGACGCGACGACTCCCGCAATATCGGTCTTATGCTGAAAGCCGCGGCTGTCCCTTAGCCGTTGAACGAGCGAAGCGATGCTCATGAGCGTCCCCGCGACGACGTGACGAGCCCGCTCTCCGGCGTAAAGCACGGCGGATAGTGCGCGAGGTCCGCTTCCATCAGATGATGCGCGCGGCCGAACAGCATCTCCTCGCCAACCGATTGCCAGTGCAGACGCCGGAACAACGGCACATTCTGGCTTTGCACATGTGCAAGAAAAGTTTCGCAACCGAGCGCGTGCGCGCTGCTCACGGCGAGCCGGATCAGCGTCGAGCCGAGCTTGCCGTGCGAGCGGAACGCCGCATGCACCGCGAGCCGCGAGCCTAGCCACACATGCGGCTCGGTCTCGTGAATCCGTACGGTGCCGACTACCTGCTCCGGCACGCCCGCGATGCAACTCAATGCGACCAGCAGCTTCGCGTGAGCGTCGATTTCATCGCGGTCGTCGCCGGCGAAGATGCCCTGCTCGACGCAAAACACCGCGCGTCGCAGCGCATAGGCTTCGTTGCTCTCCCACGGTAGCGTCGCCCATTTCACGCGGTATTCCGCCGGCGTGAATGCAATCGGCAATGCGTCCAGCTCATCGACGGCTTCGCAGAACATGGCTACTCCTCGTACGATGCCAGCGACGAACATGCGCCGCATTTGCCGCAGCCCGCCTTGATGTCGGCGGAACGCATCTGCGCGTCGCGCAGCATCGCACCGAGCGGAGCGAGCACCGATTTCATGAACTCCGGCGTCGGCGCCGGATGATCTTCGAGCGGCGTGCCGCTGATCGGCACGAACGGCACGACGAACGGGTAGACGCCGAGCGCAATCAGTTCACGCGAGATTGACAGGATCGCGTCGGCGGTGTCGCCAAGTCCCGCGAGAATGTACGTACTCACCTGCCCTCTGCCGAACACCGCGACGGCGGCCTTGAACGCCTCCATATAGCGCGACACGGGCACGCTCGCCTTGCCGGGCATCACGCGTTCGCGCACGGCAGGCGTCACCACTTCCAGATGCATGCCGAGCGTATCGATACCGCTCGCTTTCATCCGTTCGAACCAGCGGTCGTCGTCGGGCGGCTCGCATTGCGCCTGGATCGGCAGATCGACAGCGGCCTTGATCGCGAACGCGCTTTCGCACAGAATCCGCGCGCCGCGATCGCTCGTCGGCGGCGTGCCCGTCGTCAGCACCATGTGCTTGACGCCGTCGAGCAGCACGGCCGCGCGCGCGACTTCGGCGAGCTGTTCAGGCGTCTTGCGCGCAATCGTGCGGCCCGCCGCGAGCGACTGGCCGATCGCGCAAAACTTGCAGGTCTTGCGGCGGCTTTCATAACGGATGCACGTTTGCAGCACGGTCGTCGCGAGCACATCGGTACCGTGCAGCGTGGCAATGTGTGAATACGGCACGCCGTCCAGCGTTTGCAAACGCGTGAAGCGCGGCGCCTTCGGAAAACTGATGTCCGCGATCGGTATCGTGCCGCGCAGCAGCGCGCTCGCGCCCGCTTCATCCGGCGCACTGGCGACGAATGGCGAGTTCCACGCCGAACTCGTATGCACCGGCACCATGATCGTCACGCCGTCGACGGTGACCGCCTTGTGATCTGACGGCCCCGCGCCGCCGCGCCGGCTCGCGACGCCCGCATTCGGATCGACCAGACGCAGGCCCGCAGACTGCAACTCAGTGCGCAGTTGCATCATCTGCCTGTGCCGTTCGGTTCCCACTTCAGTTGACTGCCGGTTCATGGCCGGCAGATTCGCGCTGGCATTCATCCTGACCTCCACCCGTGGTATCGAAAGCGGCATCGGCGCCGGGTCGCTCGAACGCCGTGTTCATCGGCGCGACCGGGGTCGCGGGACGATCGTTGATCGCAAGGCTCAGCAACTCGGGCCGCGCGTAATGGCCGACCGAGTCCATCATCCGTTTGCGCTTCGTGATCAGCGACATGTCGAGATCGGCGATCACCATCCCTTCGCCTTCGCGCAACGGCTCGGCGAGATGCTGTCCTTCCGGCGACACGATCGCGGTATGACAGCCGCCGCGCAGCGCCTTTTGCAGCTTCGGATCGCTCGTCACCGAATCGATCTGCGCTTCGCTCAGCCAGCCTGTCGAGTTGACGACGAAACAGCCCGATTCGAGCGCGTGATGACGGATCGTGACTTCGATCTGCTCGGCGAAGATCGGCCCGACGAGCGATCCCGGGAACTGGCTGCAATGGATCTCTTCGTGCTGCGTCATCAACGCATAGCGCGCGAGCGGGTTGTAGTGCTCCCAGCACGCGAGCGCGCCGACGCGCGCGATGCCCGTATGCGCGACCTTCAGTCCCGCCGCGTCCCCTTGCCCCCAGATCATCCGCTCGTGAAAAGTCGGCGTGATCTTGCGGCGTTTGAGCACGAGGCGACCGTCGACGTCGAACACGAGCTGCGTGTTGTACAGGCTGCCGTGATCGCGCTCGTTCACGCCGAGCACCACCACCATCGCGTGACGGCGCGCGCGTTCGGCGACCACCTGCGTCACGGGCCCCGGCACGACAACGGCCCGCTCATACAGCCGCATGTGGTCGGCGCCCGACGAGACGGGCGGACGCACGAACGAAAAGTACGGGTAGTACGGCACGAACGTCTCGGGGAAGACGATCAGTTGAACACCTTTGGCCGCAGCCTCGTCGATCGCGGTGCACACCTTGTCGAGCGTGCCGCCGGGACGATCGAACTCCGGTGCAATCTGCACCGCGGCCGCTCGGATGATTCGCTGGTCGGACATGATCGGCATCCGGCCCGCGCTCAAACGGTCCACGTGTGGATGACCAGCGCGTTCTCCTTGCGATGGAGAAGCTGGATATCGAGCACGTCGAGCGGATTGACTGGACGGATGCCTTCGATCAGCGACGCTTCGCCTTGACCGTACAGCGCCTGCAATGCGAAGCGGCAGGCGTACACTTTGCCGCCCTCTTCCATGAACTTCGTCAGTTGCTTGTTGAAGTTCAGATGACCCGGAAAGGCTTCGTCGCCGAGCGTCGGAAAGCCGCGTTGCAGACCGAGCGTGACGCCCGGCCCGTACAGCAACACGGAAGTATCGAAGCCCTTGCGTTGCAGACGCGTGGCCTGCAACAGATTGACGAAACCGATCGAGCCTTCGAACGCGACGGTGTGAAACGTCACCAGCGCCTTTTCACCGGGTTCGGCTTTGACGTCGGGGAAAACCTTCTCTTCGTAATCGACCAGAAAATCGCCTTTCTGATGCAAAGGTTTATTGACGGCAGGCATATCACTCTCCAATAAGTCGTGTAATTGATCGTATCTGGCCACCGGAAAATGGCCGGCTGGCGAATTCAATAACGCAACGGATATGCCACCATCCGGCCCGAAACATGCGATCAACTTCCAATCATTCAAACGGCAATTGTTCGAGTGACCCGAAAAAAATCTTTGAATGCCTTGTCTGACGCGGCTTTGCGCCGAATCGCGAAGCCGGCTGCGCACCGTCTCAGCGCAGCGCAAGATATGGTCGTGCGTGCTCATGGTGCGGCAAACCCCGAAAACGTGCATTCATCCAATCAATGCGATCAACTTTCAGACCGGATGAGAAATGATTTATTTTTATTGCGAGCCGCGTGCTACTTTTGATCGACCGCATTAAGGAATGTTTAGCATGGACAGTCTCACGCATCACTGGCTCAAGCGATTAACCGATAGCCGCAAACCGGCTTATCTGGTGATTCCGGATCTGATTGAAGAAGACCTCGCGAGTGGGCGTCTGCGTCCGCGTGACCGTCTGCCGGGTCTGCGCGATCTGGCGGCCGCGCTGCAACTGAACTACACGACCGTCGCGCGCGCCTATGCCGAAGCGCGCAAGCGCGGCCTGCTCGATGCGCGCGCCGGCAGCGGCACCTTCGTGCGCGGCCGGACGCAGACGTTGCCGCTCGCGGGCGGCAGCAGTGTCGAGATGTCGATGAACATGCCACCCGAGCCGCCCGAACTTGCGGCGCGTCTGAGCGAGTCGGCTGCGAGTCTTTTCGCGCACGCCGATCCATACCGCCTGCTGCGCTATCAGGATTTCGGCGGCACGCCCGACGATCGCGCGGCGGGCCGCACCTGGCTGAAGGAGCGTCTGCCCCATTGCGCAGACGATACCGTGCTCGTCTGCCCGGGCATTCATAGCGCGCTCGTTGCGCTCGTTTCGCAACTCGCGCGCCGCAGCGAGACGATCTGCCTCGACACGCTCGCGTATCCAGGCATCAAGGCTATCGCGTCGCAACTCGGCGTGCGCCTGCAACCGCTGCCGCGCGACGACGAAGGGCCGCTGCCTCATGCATTCGAAGCGCTATGCAAGAGCGAAAAACCCGGCGCGTTCTATTGCAATCCGACGCTGCAGAATCCAAGCACGCTCACGTTGTCGGGTCAGCGCCGCGAAGCGCTGGCCGACGTCGCGTTGCGCTATAGCGTGCCCATCATCGAAGACGACGCATACGGCTGGCTGCCGACGAGCAAGCCTGTCGCGCTTGCCGCGCTCGCACCCGAGTTGACCTATCACATCACCGGCTTTTCGAAGACACTCGGCGCCGGTTTGCGCGTCGCCTACCTGCGCGCGCCGACTGCGCGGCAAACACAACGCATTGCCGGCGCGTTGCGCGCAACGACGGTGATGCCCAGTCCATTCACGGTGATGCTGGCGACGCAATGGGTCAACGATGGCACCGCGCGCGAGATGCTCGACGCGATTCGCGTGGAGGCCAATGCGCGCCAGGCGATCGCCGCGCAGGAACTGGCGGAATTGCGCTACGACGCGCACGTCGACGGCTTTCACCTGTGGCTGCCTGTTCCGGCGCAATGCAACTGGAGCGCACCCGAGCTGGCATTGCAACTGCGCAATCAGGGCGTCGGTGTGGTGGCAGGTGCCGCGTTCTCGACTGACGGCAATCCGCCCAACGCCATCCGCGTGTGCCTCGGCGGGCCGCAAGATCGCGACGATTGCCGCGACGCCTTACAACGCGTCGCGGAGACGCTTAACGATCCGCATCATTTACATATGCCGATGATGTAGACGGTCACGTTGATCATGAAACGTCGCAGTCGTTACGTCGGCCCTGCTCCGAAATTGACTACATGTCACGTTGGGAAAAGCGGCCGTAGCTGTCTGTACAGAGCTCGATACGACGTGTCGGCGCAGTTGGCTCAAGGCATGCCTGAGTCAGCCGGTGTCACCACCGGCAACTGGCAATATGGTGCCGGTGATATAGCTTGCCTCGTCCGAAGCGAGGAACAGAATCGGCGCGACCTGTTCGTCGATGCTGCCGTAGCGCTTGAAAAAGGTTGATTCGGTGACCTGCTTCACCGCATCTCCCATCCAGGCCTTCTCCTGCTCGCTGTCGCCAGCGATATTGCGAGGGACACGTCGCGGAGGCGCGTCGGTCCCGCCCGGCGCAGTGGCGACCACACGGATGTTGTGCTCCGCGTATTCCATCGCCAGTGACTGCGTAATCGCGTTGACACCGCCCTTCGCCGCCGAATACGGAACGCGGCGGATACCGCGCGTGGCATTCGAGGACACGTTGACGATGGTGCCGCCGCGGCGCTCAAGCAGGTGCGGCAGAACAGCATGGCAGGCATACAGCGTAGGCATCAGGGAACGCCGAATTTCCGCATCAATCTGTGCGGGTTCGAACTCAGCGAATGGACGCATGCGAATCGCGCCGCCGACACCATTGACCAGAATGTCGATGCCACCAAACCTGCGCACGGCAAAGGCCATCGCCGACGCAGCGCCTTCATACGTCTCGAGGTCGGCGACAAACCCGGCGGTGTCCGCGCCACTCGCTTCCGCGGCGACCTCGGAGACGAAGTCGGCGCGGTCGACGAACAGCACCTTGCCGCCTTCGGCGGCCGCGCGAAGCGCCACCGCGCGACCAATGCCCTGTGCGGCGCCGGTGACCACCATGACCTTGCCAGCAAATCGTTGCGTGCTCATGCCGTCCTCGGTGCTGCGTTGGGAGTGAACTTCTCGTAGTGGAAGCTGTTGGGCTTCACGCCGTTGTCGTCGAAATGCTTACACACCGCATCGACCATCGGCGGCGGCCCGCACAGGTATACGTCCACGTCACCATCATTGACGGCCTCCGCCGGCATGTGCTGCGTCACCCAGCCCTTGCGGGGATGCGACGAATCCGTGTCGGCCACGACGGTGCTGTAGGTGAAATTCGGCAACTTCGCCACGTACGCGTCGATTGCATCGACTTGCACGAGATCGAGGTCTCGCGTTACGCCATAAATCAGATGAACCTTCTGCTGCGAATTCGCGCGAGCCAGCACTTCGAGCATCGACAGGAACGGTGCCAGGCCTGTGCCGCCGGCGAGGAACAGCAACGGCCGCTCAACAGCGCGCAGATAGAAGCTGCCGAGCGGTCCGGTCAGCTCCACCTTGTTGCCTGCCTGTGCGGATTCGAGCCAGGTGCTCATCACGCCACCGGCAATCTTCTTGATCAGAAAGCTGATTTTCGACTCACCCGGCGCCGACGAAAAAGAATACGAACGGTGCTGGCCGCTGCCTGGAACATCAATGTTGACATACTGGCCTGGCAGGAATACCGGCGCGGTCGCATCCACATCCAGTTCGAGCACGATGGCCGCATCGTTGTGCGGCTCCACCTTTGATATGGTCGCGGCGAACTTGCTTTGCTCGGTCTTGCATGCAGTGGAAGATGCCGGCACTGCAATCACACAGTCGCTTTCTGGCACCATCTGGCAGGTCAGCACGAGACCACTTTCCTTCTCGTCCTCGCTCAGCGCATCTTCGATGTAGTCGTCGCCAAGATCGTAGCTTCCACTCTCGGCGCGGCACTTGCAGGTACCGCATACGCCATCAGAGCAATCCATCGGCAGGTTGATCTTCGCGCGAAAGGCGGCATCAAGCACCTTCTCGCCCACCTTGCATGTGACGAAGCGGGTCACGCCGTCTTCAAAATTCAGTGCAATGTTGTAGCTGGACATTTTGCCTCCTGTACTTCTAATTTCCGCCGATGCTCGACATCAAACGTGATAGACGTCGAGCACCTGGCGGATGTAGTCGTCCTTAAGCACAATTCGCTTGCAGGAAATCAACAGTTCATCGTTGACCTTTCGCAGAGTCACGAACATCGTGCCGAAAAACTGGTCGGTGGTTTTGTATCGGTGGCTGAGCGTGTTGAAGTTGTAGCGCACGTCCACTTCGTTGTCGCGCTCGGCCAGCACTTCCACATTGGTGACGTTGTGGCTGGTACGTGGTTCAGGCATCGAAGCACCACTGCGTTCGGTCTTGATGCGGAACACACGGTCTTCCAGGCCGCCACGGTCGGGGTAATACATCAGCGAAATCTGACTCTCGTGGTCGTCGGTGAGCTGGTCATCGTCATCCCACGCCGGCATCCAGTAAGTGACGTCTTCGGTATAGCAGGCAAGCCAGTCGTCCCATTGACGGTCGTCGAGCAGGCGCGCTTCGCGGAACAGCACGGCGCAAATTTTCTGATAATCGAAGCTCATGCCAAGGCCTCCCCTTGTTCCTTTTTGAGTGCGTCGCGCATCAGGTGCACCCAGTATTCGTGTTGACACACAAACAGGCCTTCGTCTTCGCTACGCTCGCCTGAGATACGCGGCTTCAGGCCCATACTTTTCGCGTTTGCGTCGGGACCTTCGACCCACAACGGCGCCCCGCGTGAAAGGTCGTTCCACAACGCAGTGGTGCCGGCATAGCCAGCCTGGCAGGCGCGAAACTCTTCGAGGTCGTCTGCGGTGCCCATACCCGAGACGTTAAAGAAGTCTTCGTACTGACGGATGCGGGTCGCCCGGTCGGCTGCGCTCTCGCCCTTCGGAGCGAAACAGAAGATGCTGACTTCGGTCTTGTCCACGCTGACTGGACGTACGACGCGAATCTGCGTGCTGAACTGGTCCATCAGGAACACGTTCGGATACAGACAAAGATTCCGGGTCTGGTTGACGATGAAGTCCGCCTTCACGTCGCCCACACGTGCCTTGATTTCGTCGCGGTATTGATAGACCGGCCGCACTTCCGGGTTCATCGTCCTGGTCCACAGCAGGATGTGGCCGTGGTCGAACCCGTACACTCCGGCTACCGACTTGCTCCAGCTGTTCGCATCCACGGCCTTGGTGCCCTCGACCTTGCGCCGGTCCATCGTCGCAGCGTAATTCCAGTGCACGGTGCTGACGTGGTAGCCGTCGCAGCCGTTCTCCATCTGCATCTTCCAGTTACCGTCGTAGACGTACGATGAATTGCCGCGCAACACTTCCAGCCCGTCCGGGGCCTGGTCAACGATCTGATCGATGATGACCCTGGTCTCGCCGAGGTAGTCCTCCAGTGGAATCGCGTCCGCGTTGAGGCTGCCGAACAGGAAGCCGCGATAGCTCTGGAAGCGTGCGACTTTTTTCAGGTCATGCGAACCGTTGGTATTGAATTGCACCGGGTATTCGGTGGTCTTCACATCTTTCACTTTCAGCAGCTTGCCGGTGTTGGCGAAGCTCCAACCGTGGAAAGGACACGTGAAGGTGCCTTTGTTGCCGTGCTTTTTCCGGCACAGCATCGCGCCCTTGTGCGCGCAGGCGTTGATGACCGCATGCAGTTCGCCGCTTTTGTCACGCGTTAACACGACAGGCTGGCGGCCGATCCAGGTGGTGTAGTAGTCGTTGTTGTTGGGAATCTGGCTTTCATGCGCCAGGTACACCCAGTTGCTCTCGAAAATATGCTTCATTTCGAGCTCGAACAAATCGGCGTTCGTGAAGATGTCGCGGCGGCAACGGAATACACCGTTTTGCTTGTCGTCCTGAACGGCGGTGTGCAGCAGTTCATCCAGTTGCGAGGCTTTGTCGATAATTGCAGACATGAGTGCTCTCCCTACGCGTGCTCCTGGTTATGGAGCACGCGCATCGGTGTCGAAAGATTCTTGCGAAGAATTGAGCGGCAGCAGTGGTACGACGTAGCAGCCGCGTTCAGCGGTCAGGCGTTAGCAGACGCACGCAGGCGATGGACGACCTGGTTATCCTTGCCCTGAACCAGCGGAGTCAACTCGATGTTGAACTCGATTTCCTTATACGTATCGGCTTTCATACCCAGCGCAGTGCCGCCCGTCTTTTCGACCACATGGGGAATCAAATCCTCGCGGGTGGCGTAGGCAAAGTCGTCCCAGATCAACGGATCGCCCTCAATGTTGATTTGCGTCGTCAGCTTGCGGTACTTGTCGGTGGTGACGAAGAAGTGCACATGCGCTGGGCGATTGCCATGGCGGGCGAGCACGTTCAACAGTTGCTGGGTCGCGCCATGCGGCGGGCAGCCATAACCGACCGGCATGAGCGTACGGAATTCATACTTGCCATCGGGACCGGTGCTGACCGCTCCGCGCAAGTTGAACTCGCTCTGCGCGCTGGTCGGGTCGAAGTGCGAATAGAACCCTTTCGAGTTGGCGTGCCAACATTCGACCACCGCCCCTGCAACGGGCTTGCCATGTGGACCGGTTACCGTGCCGTGGATGACCAACGGGCCGGCATCCTCGTCCGGATTGATATCAATTTTCGATACGCCATCGCGCACGGGCGCACCGGCGACATACAGCGGACCTTCGATGGTACGCGGCGTGCCGCCGGTGATTTCAGCCGCCTTGTCCTCCGCATCCATGCGGATGTCGAGGTATTTCTCCAGACCGAGACCAGCAGCAAGCAGCGCAGCTTCGCCGTCCTGGCCGAGCTTGTTGAAGTAGTGGACGCCAGCCCAGATTTCGTCGGGCGTCATGTCGAGGTCGTCGATGGCCTTGAACAGGTCGCCCAGCAGGCGATTGACAATCTGCTTTGCGCGAGTATTGCCATCCTGGCTTCCGAGATTCGCAGCGGCCTTCAGCAGGTCCTGCACTTCCTTTGTATCAAACACTTCAACGCTCATGTCTGCTCCTGAATCTCTATTTTCTGGTGGGGTTAACCCTTGGTTTAGCGCCCATTTAAATATGCTTGGGAGGTATAATCGGGCACTGAAACAGAGTGTGAAAGCAGAATAATGGGCGTCGGAAGGCCCCGTCCAACACTGATTTAGTATCGGTCTATATCTACGAGGTATTGAGATGGAACTGCGGCATCTTCGCTATTTTGTCGCTGTCGCCGAGGAACGCAATTTCACGCGCGCGGCACAGCGACTGAACATGGCCCAACCGCCTTTAAGTCGTCAGATACAGCAACTTGAAGAGATTCTTGAGGTGCAGCTATTCCAGCGTGACTCGCGCCCATTGAAGCTAACCGAGACGGGTAAGTTCTTCTATGCTCACGCCGTCCAGTTGCTGGCCCAGACGTCCGAACTCGAATCAATGACGCGGCGCGTGGGCAACATCGAGCGCAGCCTCTCTGTCGGCTTCGTGGGTTCGACGTTGTACGGAATGCTGCCCAAAATCATCCGACGCTTCCGCGATGAGAACACTACAGTCGAACTCAGCCTCCACGAGATGTCGACGATGGACCAGATTAGAGCGCTGAAGGACGGTCAGATTGATGTCGGGTTCGGCCGTATCCGGCATGAGGACGCAAACATCCGTCGGGTGATTCTTCGCGAAGAGAAGATGATTGTTGCATTCCCGGAGGGCCATCCACTCTCACTCGTCAAGCCCGTCCTCGCTCTTAGCGACCTGGTCAACGAGACCCTGATTGTTTTTCCTAAGGCGCCGCGACCGAGTTACGCAGACCAGGTGCTATCGGCATTCGAAGACCGTGGTCTCAAACCTCGCCGGATATATGAAGTACGTGAGTTGCAGATTGCGCTAGGCCTCGTAGCAGCGGGGGAAGGAATTTCTGTTGTGCCGAGTAGTGTGTACGGCCTGAAGCGGGACGATGTGAGCTACAAGGAACTGGACGACCCCACTCTGGTTTCCCCAATCATCATGAGCATGCGTGCGCTCGACGAGTCGCGGGACATTCGGGAAATGCTTGAACTCATCTATCGGCTGTACGAGGAGGAAAAGATACCCTACGCGCCTCGCAACGACGTCGGGCGGTGATATCTGCCATACCCAAGAGGTATGGCACTAGACGTCGATGGTGTTGGACAGGGGGTTATTGGGCACGCAATACTTCAGCGACCCCTCAACTCCAACATTCCAGGTATGAACGCCCAAATCACCTCCGTCGAAGCGATTCTGGTTGACCTCCCAACCATTCGCGCGCATCAGCTAGCAATGGCGACGATGCAGCAACAAACCCTGGTCGTCGTCCGTCTGCGCTCAAGCGATGGCATCGAGGGTATTGGTGAAGCCACTACGATTGGCGGTCTGTCGTACGGCGAGGAGAGTCCCGAAGGCATCAAGCTGACCATCGACACTTACCTTGCACCCGCAATCGTTGGGCAAGACGCGACCAACATCAACGACGCGATGCTCAAGCTGAACAAGGTTGCTCGGGGAAACCGGTTCGCCAAGTGCGCTCTTGAAACGGCTCTGCTGGACGCTCAGGGCAAGCGCCTGGGCGTTCCGGTTTCAACGCTTCTTGGTGGCGCTGTCCGCAAGACGCTTCCGGTCCTGTGGACGCTCGCAAGTGGCGATACCCAGCACGACATCGATGAAGCAGAAATGCTGCTTGCCGAACGTCGCCACAATACTTTCAAGCTGAAGATTGGCCGGCGTAGTGTTCGCGATGACGTAGCACACGTATCACAAATCAAAGCTGCGCTTGGCGACCGCGCCAAAGTCACCGTCGACGTGAATCAGGCCTGGAACGAGGTTGATGCAGCGCTCGGCATCGAAGCGCTCGAAGCTGCTGGCATTGACCTCATCGAGCAACCCACTCCGCGAGAACAGCGCGGCGCCCTCGCCAGACTTGCATCACGTTTCATCGTGCCCATCATGGCTGACGAAGCAGTGACAGGCCCGGAGGACGCCCTTGAACTCGTGCGCGGTGCATGTGCGGACGTGTTTGCACTGAAGATTGCGAAGTCCGGTGGAATCTACGGAATGATGCGTACAGCCGCCATTGCGGACGCAGCCGGCGTGTCCCTGTATGGTGGCACGATGCTTGAAGGCAGCATCGGGTCGATTGCATCAGCACACGGATTCACCGCCCTTCCACAACTTGCCTGGGGTACAGAGTTGTTTGGACCGCTCTTGCTGAAAGATGACATCGTCACTGCGCGCCCCCAATATAGGGACTTCGACCTTCATCTGCCAGAAGGACCGGGCCTGGGCCTCCATATCGATGAGGACAAGCTCGCCTTCTACCGTCGCGACAAAAACATCTGAGCGCACGCGCTCAACGCAGAACCAACCACCTCGGACTTTTCCTGCCAGTGAACTGGCAGGGGTGTCACATTATTCGGAAAAGAACCATGCTTTATCTCGTAAGAATGGACGTGCACCTGCCGCACGACATGCCAGCTTCTCAGGCCGATGAAATCAAGGCTCAGGAGAAGGCCTACTCGCAAGAACTTCAACGGCAAGGCAAGTGGCAGCAATTGCATCGCGTGGTCGGTGAGTATGCGAACTACAGCGTCTTCGACGTCGACTCGCACGACGAACTGCATACCATCCTCTCAGGTCTACCTTTGTTTCCGTATATGACGATGAAGGTGACCGCGCTCGCACGTCATCCGTCGTCCATCCGCTGAAGCTGCAACGGATGTCATGAATCGCGACACCGATGGTGCTTTGGTGTCTGCCGCTCAAAAAGGGACCTGGCCCGTGTTGGCAGTAACTGCTGGGCTGCTGCACCAGACCGCACGCTCGATCTGACGTTCAACTTCTGGTTTATTTTTTGTCTGCTTTTGCTTTATTTGTCACGTTCATCGAACCGCCCATATTCTGTCATTTGAATGCCACACGCGTGCGTCAGGCTGAATCCGTTGTTCCCCAACGTTCCGCAGCTACACATTCAGCGATCCCGAACAACGAAAGACTGGAGACACGCCATGCTGCCAGCACGCATCGGACTTATTTCGCAATCGGCGAACGTCAAGTACGCGGATACCGTACGGGTGGCCCAGGCGCTGAATCTTCAGGTCAACCGCGACCTCGCTCCACTATGGAATGTGTCCGGCACCGTTGTCGCACTCGAGACGGCCGACCATCTCAACCCGGGTATCTGGCCCGTCTATATCGTCGACGACGTTCCGTCTGGCACGACGGGTTTCCATCTCACCGGGTACAACCAGCCGTATGCGGTCGTACTGTCGGGCGACACCTGGTCGCTGTCGGCCAGTCATGAAACCCTCGAGATGCTGGTTGATCCGAGCGGCAATCGCCTCGTCGCCGCCAATGCCGTGAAGATCATCGACGACGACGTGCAGGATGCGGACGGCAAGGTCGAATACCTCGTGGAAATTTGCGATCCGTCCGAAGACCCCGCATGTGCCTATCTTGTCGATGATGTGCTCGTATCCGACTTCTATACGCCCAACTACTTCGACCCTGCCGGAACCTCTGGGGCGCGCTACAGTTTTAGCGGCCGCATCGCGCGTCCGCGCCAGGTGCTACCCAATGGTTACCTCACCTGGTTCAACCCGCAAAACAATACGCTTCAACAGGTCAGGCACTTCGGTGCGCCGGAAATCGTCGATCTCGCCAAAGGCGAGCCCGGCGGCGGCCCGTTGACAGGGGGACGCGCGCTGCGCAGTTTTGTCGACGCCATGACGACGCCGCCGCGCAAGCTGTCGCGCTTGCGACCGGGCGTCACTGCCGTCGAGCAGCGCGATGCAAGACGGACCATGTTCGCCAGTGCCGCCCCGGTCCGCGCCCTGATGTTCTCCGCCGCCCTCGCCGGCGCCGCGCGCGCGGCTGCCGAAGCGGCGGCTCGGGACCAGGCGGCCGCGGGAACAGCGGCGGCCGCGCAGGCCGCGCTCGAGCACAATCGGGGCGTTTTCCAGAAGCCAGGGGTGTTATCCATCCGGGCGGGGTTGCGCTGGCGCATGCAACCTCCCACGCCACAGCACGTGGTGGTGGTCACCGTTCTGCCTGAACAGGCCGCGGCGCTGCATGGCACGCTGCCCTCCGTGGTGGACAACGTGCCCGTGGATGTGCGCGTCGCAAATTCGATGGAATCCCTGCGCGTAACGAACCCCACGCACTATCTCGCGCTGGCCGAAGCACGGCATGAACTCAGGCAACCTGACTTCGAAGGCGAAGTCTTCCTTGACGGTCGAGGCGAGCCGCTTCAGGCCCACCCGGCTCCGCTTGCCGCGTTCGCCGCCGCACGTGTGCAAAAGGAGGAGATCGACTACACGCCGGCGCCAGGTGTCAGTCTCGATGCCGTCACTGCGCCTGTGACGCTCATCCTGCATGCGAGCCCCGATGCGGGCTGGGAACAGTTGTCCGGTTTCCTCGCCGGCGTGCGCGAGAGCCTCGTGGTGGGCATGTACGACTTCACTTCCGCCCATATCCTGGCGGCGGTCGAGCAGGCGCTCGCGGGCGACAGGAAGATGACGCTCACCCTTGATCACCCGGCCAGAAATCCCACCGCAGATCAAAGCGACGAACAAACACAGCAGGATCTCACCGGGAAACTGGGCAACGGCTTCGAGGGCACATGGGCGCTTACGAATTCCGATCCGAAAGCGCCGGTGTGGATCTACCCGAATGCTTATCACATCAAGGTCGCGGTACGTGAGGACAACACTTTCTGGTTGTCCTCGGGTAACTGGAACAACAGCAATCAACCGGAAATCGACCTCTCGGATGTTGCAGCGGCACGCAAGGTTGCCGCGACGAGCGATCGCGACTGGCATTTGATTGTCACGAGCAAGGCGCTCGCCGACAGGTTCCGTGCGTATCTTCAGCATGACTACGATGTGGCGAGCGGGCAGATCGCGAGCGCCCGTGCACAGGCTGGCGGCACTGCCGCGCATTCGGTTGAGCCAGTGCTGGAGGTTCCTCTTGACGCGCTCGCCGCGGGCAAGACGCCGCGTCAGTTCTTCCCCGCAAAAACACTGACCGATACGATCGAAATTCAGCCCCTGCTTACGCCCGACAACTATCACGAACACGTCAAGGCACTGATCGACTCCGCGCAACGCACCTTCTACATGCAGACGCAGTACATTCACCCAAGCGGTCGTCCCGACGATGCGGATCATGATGCGCTGATTGCCGCGGTCAAGGCGCTCGTGGACCGGGGTCTGGATGTCCGCCTCATTACCAGCCAGTATCAGAACGATGCATGGGTCGAAAAGCTCGTCGCTGCGGGCATTCCGGCTTCAGTGCTACGACGCCAGGCCAACGTCCACAACAAGGGAATTGTTGTCGACGGCGAAGTGGTCATGGTCAGTAGCCAGAACTGGTCCGCGGATGGGACGCTGCGAAATCGCGACGCGGGACTGATCATCCGGCATGAAGAAGCTGCGGCGTATTTCCAGCAGATCTTCCTGCACGATTGGGACCATCTGGCATCGACTGTTCAAAGCTGACGTCCGCGACGCGACCTTCAACGAGGGAGCCATATCCGTCTGCACACCGCCATGCGTGACTGGGGAAAAATGCAGACGGCGTTAGCGACCACGACGGTCAAACGAGCGCCTGGCTGGCTGCAGCCGAGCGGCTCCGCAGCCAGTTGATGCCCGCGAAAAGAAGTACGGCGAACACGATCAACATCGTGGCCACCGCGAGTATCGAAGGATCGATCGAGTCGCGAATGCCGCTCCACATTTGCCGCGGCACAGTCCGTTGATCTGGCCCGCCGATGAACAGAATGACGATCACCTCGTCGAACGAGGTCGCGAAGGCAAAGACGCTACCTGTCGCGACCGCTGGCGTGATGAGCGGCAAGGTCACGCGCCTGAACGTGACCCAGGGCGTCGCGCCGAGACCCGACGCGGCGCGCAAGAGACTCTGATCGAACGAAAGCAGCGATGCAGTCACGGTGATGACCACGAACGGCGCGCCGAGCGCCGCATGCGCCAGCACCACGCCGGGGTACGAGTTCACGAGACCGAGCGGCGCGAAGATCAGATAGAAGCCCGCGGCGACAACGACGATCGGCACGATCATCGGCGAGATGATGATCGGCATGATCAGCGAGCGCAGCGGAAACTGCGCCCGGCTCAGGCCCAATGCGGCCAGCGTGCCGAGGCACGTGGCGATCAACGTGGATGCCGCGCCGATGCCGATGCTGTTCGCAAGCGAACGCTGCCAGTCCGCGCTCGTGAGCGCCTGTTCGTACCAGCGCATCGAAAACCCCTGCATCGGATACGAGAAGTACGATCCCGAATTGAATGAGAGCGGGATGATCGCGAGAATCGGCGCAATCAGAAAGAACAGCACGAGCGCGGTATGCAAGCGCACCCAGCGCGCGGCCATGCGTTCCGTCAGCACCTTGTTGCGTTGGTCTTGCATGTCGATCCCTCGTCGTATCCGTATCGTTCAACCAAAGCGCAGCCGGTCGATGCCGACGATCCGGTTGAACAGGAAATAGAAAATCGCCGTGAAGATCACGAGGTACGCCGAGAGCGCACCGGCGAGCCCCCAGTTGAGCTGCGTGTTCGTCTGTATCGCGATGAGCTGGCTGATCATTTCGTCGCCTGCGCCCCCGAGCAACGCAGGCGTGATGTAATAACCGAGCGCGAGCACGAAGACGAGGAAGCAACCCGCACCCACGCCCGGCAGCGTTTGCGGAACGTAGACGCGCACGAACGCGGTGAGCGGATGCGCGCCGAGCGACTGCGCCGCGCGCACATACACGGGCGACACACCCTTCATCACCGAGTAGATGGCGAGAATCATGTAAGGCAGCAGCACGTGTGTCATGCCGATGAGCACGCCCGCGCGGTTGAAGATGAGCGCCACGGGATGCGTGGCGAGGCCGAGTCCCATCAGCAGACTGTTGATGACGCCGCCCGGTTGCAACAGCACGTACCATGCGGTCGTGCGCACGAGCAGCGAAGTCCAGAACGGCACGATCACGAATAGCATCAGCCGGTTGCTGCTTTTCGCGGGCAGACTGGCGAGCAGCCAGGCGACTGGATAGCCGAGCACGAGGCACAGCAGAGTGACGGTGGCGCTGATCGTTATCGTGCGCACGAACGCCTGTCGATAGATCGAAGCGTTGTCCGGCACGGATGCGACCGAGCCGTGCGGCGTCACTTGAGCATCGACGGCTGCGAGCAGATAGTCCGGCGTGGGCGACGCGGCGGCGCGCTTCAGCAAGCGCCAGATCTCCGGCGAATTCCAGCGCTCGTCGAGCTCAATGAGCGCGGGCTTCCACGCGGGCGGGGCGTCGGCCGGCAGTCCGCGCGCAGTGTGCATCAACAAGCTTCGGAACTCGGGCTGAGCGAAATTCAGACGCCGCGCGACGGTGCCGAGCTGTCCGCTCTGCTGCGCTTGCCTGAGCCCTGAAGCGAGCAGGACAAACATATGCTCGTCCGGTACGCCACGCCCGTCCCAGGCATCGAGCGCACGCGTGAGCGCGGGCATGCTGTCGGGCACTTCGCGGTTTTCCACGCTGCGCGCGAGCAGCAGCGCGATCGGCGCGATGAAGGTGGACAGCAAAAACGCGATCAGCGGCAGCGCAAGCAAAAGCGCTTGAACTGCCGCGCGGCGGCGCGCCTTCTGATACGACGCGCGGCCGTCGGCTCTCGTTGGAGAGCTTGAGGGCGCGGTCGTGGTCGAAGCGGGCATGTTGGTGGTCGCGGTCAATTTGTGCTCTCGTCGAACGGTGACGCTTCAAGACATGCAAATGACGGCGTTACTGCGTCAGCCACACCTGAAAGCGCTTGTTGATCTGGTCCGCGTTGTCGGCCCAGAAGTTCGCGTTGATCTGCACGGCGCGCTTGAAGTTGTCGGGCGCGGTCGGCAGATCGGCAAGACGCTGCTTGTCGACGAGCGCAATCGCATCCTTGCGCGGCGGCGCATACGCGATGTACTTCGAAAGGTCCGCATACGCTTTCGGCTGCGAAGCGGAGACGATGAATTTTTCGGCAGTGTCGGCGTGCTTCGCGCCCGTCGGAACGCCCCACCAGTCGAAGTCGTACACCTGCGCGTCCCAGACCGCCTTGAAGGGCTTGTTGTCCTTTTTGGCGGCATCGTCGATGCGGCCGTTATAGGCCTGCGTCATCACGACCGCGCCATCCGCGAGCAGTTGCGGTGCCTGTGCGCCCGACTCCCACCACACGATGTTCTTCTTGATGGTGTCGAGCTTCCTGAACGCGCGATCGACACCGGCTGGCGTGCCGAGCACCTTGTAGACATCCTTCGGGTCGACGCCGTCCGCAATCAGCGCCCACTCCATCGATACCTTCGGCGACTTGCGCAGGCCACGTTTGCCAGGGAATTTCTGCAGATCGAAAAAGTCGTTGACGGTCGTCGGCGCCATCTTGAGCTTGCTCGCATCGTAGGCGTAGACGGTGGACCAGACCATGCTCGCCACCGCGCAATCGCTGATCGAGCCCGGGATGAAATCGCTCGTCTTGCCGAGCGACTTCCTGTCGAACTTCTTGAGCAGGCCTTCGTCGCAGGCGGTGATCGCATCGTTCGTTTCGAGGTCGATCAGGTCCCACGTGGTGTTCTTCGCCTGCTCCATGGCGGAGAGCTTGGCGAGGCCGCCGTCATACGATTCGGTCGAGAAGCCGACGCCTGTGGCTTGAGTGAACGGCTCGAAATACGCCTTTTTTGCGGCCGCCTCGTATGCGCCGCCAAAGGTCACGACGGAGAGCGTCTCCGCTGCCTGAACGGTGACGTTGGCGAACGCGAGTACGGCGAGTGCGGCGTATTGGGCTTTGATGAAGGTGCGCATATCAGTTGGCTCCTGCTGTAGCGGGCGTGATGATGGAAGTTGACGACGGTGTGGAGGAATGAAGCGCGGACGTCCTGCGTGGAGCGCTCATCGCGAGGATCTTGCAGTCGTCGTGGCGCCATGCGATATCGATCGCACTGCCGGGCGCGGGCAGCGCGTGGCGTTGCGTATTGGGCAGCTTCACGACGATGTCGTCCCGCGAGCCGAGCTTCAGATGCACGCGATGATGATCGCCGCAATACACCAGTTCCTCGACGCAGGCGTGGACCACGTTGCTGTGCTCGTCGACGTGCGTGCCCTCCGCGCTCGGGATATGCGCGCGCTCGGGGCGCAGCGCGAGCATCGCTTCATCGCCCGCGCGCAGGCCGCGTTCGCAACGTCCGCGAATGACGCTGCCATCCGCTAGCGCGAGCGTCGCCCAGTCGTCGCTCGCATTGACGACGCGTCCGGTCAGCCCGTTGTTCTCGCCGACGAAGTTCGCGACGAATGCGTTCTGCGCGTTTTCATAGAGTTCGCTCGGCGCGGCGGCCTGCTGAATACGGCCGTCGGAGAAGACGGCGACGCGGTCCGACATCGTCAGCGCTTCGGCCTGATCGTGCGTGACATACACGATCGTGAGCGAAAGTTCGCGATGCAGGCGCATGATCTCGTACTGCATCGTCTCGCGCAGACGCTTGTCGAGCGCGCCGAGCGGTTCGTCCATCAGCACGACGCTCGGTTCGAACACGAGCGCCCGCGCGAGTGCCACGCGCTGCTGCTGGCCACCGGAGAGTTGCGCGGGACGCCGGTTGGCAAGGTGCGGGAGCTCGATCATCTCGAGCGCGCGCTTCACGCGCATCTTCTGCTCGGCGCGGCTCATGTGCCGGACAGAAAGCGGAAACGCGACGTTCTCGGCAATCGTCAGATGCGGAAAGAGCGCGTAATTCTGAAACACCATGCCGATATCGCGCTGATGCGGCGGCTTGTCGTCGAGACGCCGGCCGGCGAGGCGAATCTCGCCTTGCGTCGGCGATTCGAATCCGGCGAGCATCATAAGGGTGGTCGTCTTGCCCGAACCCGACGGCCCGAGCAGCGACAGGAATTCTCCCTCGCGCACGTCGAGGTTCAAATCCTCCACGACGTGATGCACGCCGTCATACGATTTGCTCACGCCCGAGAATGAAATGAAGGAAGGGTTTGACATCGTGATCGCGTCCTGTCGGAGTGCTGCCATATTCAATGCTCGCCGAGCTTCTTCGCGAGATAACGCGCGAAGTCATAGTTAGGGCGTTCGAGATGGCTGAGATGGCCGGGCTTCGCAAGTGGCGCCTGCACGCCGCGAAAGACGGCTTCCACGCCGCGCCGGTCTTCCGCGTTGACTTCGTCGAGCAGCGTCTTTAGCGTCGCCATGTGAGCGTTGCCCTCGGGATCGGCGATGAACTCCGGCGCAAGCCCGCCACCGAAGCGGATGTGCACGCGCCCGACCCCTTGCGGCTGCAGCACGAGATACCAGAAGTAACCGGGCGTGAGCGTGACGAGATGCGTCGGGTAGATTGCGAGCAACGCCGTGGTCTTGCGCCAGTGTCCCGTGAGACGTGTGTTATCCGGATGCGCGTTGCCGATGGGCAAAGACGCTTCCTTCGTGATCCAGTGATAGTTGAAGCCGGGAAAACCCGCCGGGCATTCCATTTCATCGAGCCGCGAATGCGGTCCTACCGTCGCGCGATGCAGCATCGGCAAGTGATAGCTTTCCATGAAATTCTCGGCAAGGATCTTCCAGTTGGTATCCCACACGTGCTCTTCATAGAAAGTTTCGATGTAGTCGGACATGCCGTATGCGCCGATGAGTCTCTCCAGTTCGGCAAGCTGCGCATGAACGGGCGGCGCGTTCTCGTCGAGCGCCACGTAAATCCAACCCTGCCATTCTTCGCAGCGCACGGCGGGCAACTTATAGCTGTCCTTGCAGAAGCCCGCTTGCTGATCCATGAGCGGTGCCCCTCGCAGCTCGCCATCGAGCGAATAATTCCACGCGTGATAAGGACACACGATCCTGCGCACATTGCCGCGTCCTTCGAGCAGCACCGACATGCGATGCAGGCACACGTTCGACATTGCCTTGAGTTGCATCTGCTCGTCGCGCAAGATCACGACGGGTTGTGCGCCGATACGCGCCGTCAGATAGTCGCCCGGGGCCTCCAACGCGCTTGCGCGGCCGACGCACTGCCATTCGTGTTCGAAGATATCGCGCTCTTCCAGTGACAGGAATTCGGGCGACGTATAGACGCCAGGCGGCATGGAACGCGCATCGCTGAACGACCGCTCGCAACCGGCCTGCAACCCTTCTACCAGCGCTTGCGCCGCGATCGTCCTTGCGGGGTTTGCCATGGAGCCCTCCTTGATCAATCCCTGTGGGAGCGCGCCAACGTGAGGTATTGCGGCGTTGCGCTCAACATGGTCAGAAATCTATCAAGCCAAATTGCCAGTCAAAATATTGTTTTCGGATACAAAGCAAAGCTTTTACCTATGCAGCGCGAACAGCTTCGACGCAAACCCGGGCACAAGCGTCCTCAAGTCAGGCGTCGAGATGCAGCCGCTGTATATAGGTCTCGCAGAACGACGCGAAGCGTTGCACGACTTGCCGCGGTTTCATCGTGCGCGATTGCGCGATGCCGAGCGTTGTTGCGTTGACGCTGTCCTTGAAGCGTTTAATGACGAAGTCTTCGCCATCCACGGTGCGGTTCGATTTGAGCGGGAAATTGAGGATGCTGTAGCCAAGGCCGTTGGCCACCATACCGCGCACCACCTCCGGCTGCGAGGAGCGAAAGGCGGGCACAGGACGGTTGCCCACCGCGTCGAAGAGCGCGGCGAAATACTCGCGGCTATGCGGCAGATCCAGCATCACATACGGCTCGGGCAGCAAGTCGGAGAGCGAAACCTTGCGCGCGCGGGCGAGGCGGTGCGTCTTCGGCAGGATCACATAAGGCGGCAGCGAAAGCAGCGGCGTAAAGACGATGTCCTCGGTCAAATCGAGGCTATAGGTCAGGGCGATGTCGAGCGAGCCATCGTGCAGGCCTCGCAAGAGACCGTCCTGATGCGCCTCGACGGTGCGAAACGAAATGCCCGCGTGCTCGCCCGTGAACCGGGCGATGAGTCCCGGCATGAGCGGCGGCGCGAGAGAGACGAGGCAGCCGAGCGCGATGGCGCCCGTCATGCCGCCGTCCATTTCCTTCGCGGCCATCTGCAATTCTTCGGCAATTTTGAGCAGATTGCGCGCCTGCCCGAGCAGATCGCGGCCGGCTTGTGTGAGCGACAGGCCGCTCGCGTGATGCCGTATGAAGAGTTGCACGCCGAACGAGACTTCGAGGTCCGCGAGCGCCGTCGAAATCGACGGCTGGGAGATGTGCAGCCGCCGCGCGGCGGCGGTAAACGACAGCGTTTCCGCGGTGACGACGAAATAGCGCAATTGCCGCAACGAGTAGCGCAAGGGGTGGTTTTCCATCCGTAATGCTCCACGATCGAGTCTCCAGTGGGCCACATTGTGAGGTGCTCAAAAAGGCTTGCATAGCCAAACCCGATGCTTTGCATTTTTTTAATATATTTTTCGAATTCTAAAGGCGGGCGTAAATTTGCTCCGCGAACAACACCGTGACCTGATCAGCGACGGTCGCGAGCGCTCATTGGCGGCGAAGCCATGACCGACCCGAATCGAACCGCCTTTCAGAAGGACACAGCCATGACCGTGGAAAGAACGTCAATCGACACGCTGGTTGTCGGCGCCGGCCAGGCCGGCGTCGCCATGAGCGAACACCTGAGCAAACTTGGCGTGCCGCACCTCGTCCTGGAACGCGATCGTATCGCCGAGCGCTGGCGCACGGGGCGGTGGGATTCGCTGGTTGCCAATGGCCCTGCATGGCACGATCGTTTCCCCAATCTTGAGTTCGACAATCTCGATCCAGACGCTTTTGCCTCGAAAGAGCAGGTTGCGGATTATTTTGTAGCCTATGCCAGGAAGTTCGACGCTCCTATCCGCACCGGCGTGGAAGTGAAGAAGGTTGTGCGCAATGCTGGCCGGCAGGGTTTCACCATCGAAACATCCAAAGGCACGATCGAGGCCAACCGCGTGGTTGTCGCGACCGGACCTTTCCAGCGCCCTGTCATTCCGCCAATCGCGTCAGGAGCCGGGAATCTCACACAGATTCACTCCGCCGACTATCGCAACCCCGGGCAATTGCCCGAAGGAGCCGTTCTGGTGGTGGGTGCGGGGTCGTCGGGTGTGCAAATCGCGGATGAGTTGCAGCGGGCGGGCAAGCAGGTCTATCTGTCGGTTGGAGCGCATGATCGTCCCCCGCGTGCATATCGCGGCCGCGACTTCTGCTGGTGGCTGGGCGTTCTCGGCGAATGGGATGCGGAGGTCATGAAGCCCGGCCGGGAACACGTCACCATTGCAGTGAGCGGTGCGCGTGGCGGTCATACAGTGGACTTCCGGCGTCTTGCGGACAAGGGAATAACGCTCGTTGGCCTGACGAAGTCATTCGATGACGGCGTAGTGACGTTCGAATCGGATCTTGCGGTGAACATTGCCCGAGGCGACGAGAACTATCTGTCGCTGTTGAACGCAGCTGACGCATATGTTGCCCGCAACGGTCTCGACCTGCCGGAAGACCCGGAAGCCCGTGCCATTCCTTCGGATCCGGAATGCGTGACCCATCCCATTCTCGACCTCGATCTGGCGAAGGCCGGCGTGACCTCGATCATCTGGGCAACCGGCTATGCGGTCGATTTCAGCTGGCTGAATGTCGACGCCTTCGACGAAAAGGGCAAGCCGAAACACCAACGAGGCGTGTCGAGGGAACCCGGCATTTATTTCCTCGGTTTGCCATGGCTGTCGCGTCGCGGCTCCGCTTTCATCTGGGGCGTCTGGCACGATGCCAGGCATATCGCCGACCATATCGTTACACAGCGAAAATATCTCGCTTACCGCGATGCCTCGCAACGTCATGCAGACGACCATCGTGAGGAAAGCCCCGACGGCGCACACCGCGATTCGCGCGTGCTTAAAGCTAGCGAGATGGGTGTGAGTTGATGCCTGCTCCTGCTTAAGCTGCGATCCATTTCTTCCAGGCATTGAGGTGCATTGATGAGCCAACCTACGCATACCCGCATCCGCATGTTCAACACGAAGGATACGTATCCGAACCAGACGCTCGACAACGATCTTTGTCAGGCCGTGCGCGCTGGCAACACCGTCTACGTGCGCGGCCAGGTGGGTACGGATTTCGAAGGCCGCCTGGTAGGGCTCGGCGATCCGCGTGCCCAGGCCGCGCAGGCGATGAAGAACGTCAAGGAATTGCTTGAAGAGGCGGGAAGCGATCTGTCTCACATCGTCAAGACAACAACGTTTCTGATCGACCCGCGCTATCGTGAGCCGGTGTATCAGGAGGTCGGAAAGTGGCTGAAGGGCGTGTTTCCCATTTCAACCGGTCTGGTGGTGAGCGCGTTGGGGCAGCCGCAGTGGTTGATGGAGATCGATGTGATCGCGGTCATCCCGGATGGCTGGAAGCCGAACCAGGCCTAAGGAGTCAGCAATGACATTTTCCGTTATCGGACGTTGCCCGGAAACCGGTCAGCTCGGGATCGCCATCAGTTCATCCAGTATCGCGGTGGGCGCACGATGTCCGTGGGTACGTGCAGGAGTGGGCGCGGTGGCGACGCAGAACGTCACGCTGCCTGCGCTCGGTCCGCAGATTCTCGATCTCCTCGAAAGCATGCAGCTCGCTCCTGAGGCGGCGCTGGAGCGTGCGCTCAATGCGAACGACTGGAGCCAGTATCGCCAGGTGACGGTGATCGATGGTCAGGGTCGTACGGCGTTCTTTAGCGGTAAGGAAGCCCTTGGACTACACAACGCCGTGGCGGGAGAGCAATGCGTAGCCGCCGGCAACATGCTGGCGGGTGTTGAAGTCATCGAAGCTATGATTCCTGCATTCGAGAATGCGCACGGCATGCTCGCCGACCGGCTGCTCGCGGCCATGCACGCCGCGATGGCCGCCGGTGGCGAAGCGGGGCCCGTGCACTCGGCGGCGGTCAAGGTAGTGGGCGACCTGACCTGGCCGATCGTCGATCTGCGGGTCGACTGGGCGGATGAAGACCCGATCGGCCAGCTCGACGGTCTATGGCAAGCCTATCGGCCGCAGATGCAGGACTACGTCACTCGGGCGTTGAATCCGACCGCGGCTCCCAGCTACGGAGTGCCGGGCAATGAATGAAATGTCCAGCCGTGAGCTGCTCGAACGGCTGATCGGCTTCGCCACGGTGAGTCGGGATTCCAATCTGGAACTGATCGATTTCATCCGGCAATACCTTGCGGAACTCGGCGTCCAGAGCGAGCTGTTCTACAACTCTGAGTGCACCAAGGCCAATCTGTTCGCAACCATCGGCCCTCGTGACCGGGGCGGCGTCGTGCTCTCCGGCCACACCGATGTGGTCCCGATCGATGGTCAGGCCTGGACGCTCGAGCCATTTCGCCTCACCGAGAGAGAGGGACGGCTATACGGCCGCGGCACGGCCGATATGAAGGGCTTCATTGCTTCGGTGTTGGCGGCGGTACCGCTCTTTCTCAAGCAAACGCTCAAGTTGCCAGTACACCTCGCCTTCTCCTATGACGAGGAAGTCGGATGCCTGGGTGTGCGACCGATGCTGGCCGAACTGGAAAAGCGTCTGCACAAGCCAGCCTTGTGCCTGATCGGCGAACCGACCGAACTCAAACCGGTGCTGGGCCACAAGGGCAAGCTGGCGATGCGCTGCCATGTGAAAGGCGCCGCCTGCCATTCGGCCTACGCGCCCTTTGGTGTCAATGCCATTCAATATGCGGCGCGACTGATCGGCCGGCTAGAAGAGATCGGCGAGCAGTTGTCGCAGCCTGAACATCATGATCAGCGCTTCGATCCGCCGTTCTCGACCGTGCAGACCGGCGTGATCAACGGCGGTCGCGCGCTCAACATCGTGCCGGCTGAATGCCAGTTCGATTTCGAAGTGCGCACTCTTCCGGGCTTCGATGCCCTTAAAGTGGCAGATGAGTTGCAGACCTATGCCGAGGCTGAGCTGCTGCCGAAGATGCGTGCGGTGAAATCCGACACCGACATTCGCCTTCAGGCGCTAAGCGCGTATCCGGGACTGGCCACCCCGCCCGACAGCGAGGCGGCACGTCTGTTGACACTGCTGAGCGGCTCCACGGAGTTCGGTACGGTCGCCTTCGGCACCGAGGGCGGACTCTTCAATCAGGTGGGCATTCCCACGGTGGTCTGCGGACCGGGAAGCATGGATCAAGGGCACAAGCCGGACGAGTTCGTAACGGTCGAGCAACTGGGCAACTGCGATGCAATGCTGGCTCGCCTGGCGGACTATCTCTCGACCGCGTCCTGACGCGCCAACGCCAAGAATCTGCCGTAGCGCCGCTTCATCAGGTAGCGAGTCGTTCCCGGTAGAAGTCCCCGAACATTGGGCCGGCCTAGTCGGTTAGCCACGCTTGAGCGTCGCTTTCCAGCGCTAAAGAAACCGTGGACACGTTGAATCTGGCGTTGGTTAGTGTTTCAAAGGGCAGCGATGCCTCGTAACCAATGAGGCGGCATTCGTCACGCTGTTCAACGACAAGTTCAAAACCTGATTCGCTCTTCGTGTATCGAACCGCCCGAGTGAGATGGCACGGATTCGCCGCCCCATTCGGGCTTAGGGACGTGATCGAATCATTTCCGGCAACCGCGGCACGTTGCGCATAATATTCCACGTGTCGATGGCGCGGCTTCACGGCCTCCTGCCATGCATTGCTCAATGGCCGCTAGCCCTCTGGCTGTGAAGCGACGTTTTCGAGCACCTTGATCATGAAGAGGAGAGTACTGATGTCGAATGAGATGAACACTCGTCGTCGATGCTTTCTTGGGACGGCAGCCGTCAGCGTCTGCGCGATGGAGCTGGTCTTGAGCGGGTTGGCGCACGCGCAGTCCGCAGGCCAGGACGCAAACCCGCACGCAAACGCAGCAGCGTCGAATGCATCGTTTGCCGAGATCAAGCAGATCGACGCCGGCGTGCTGAACGTCGGATACGCGGAAGTCGGCCGAGGCAACGGCCCGGTGGTGATCTTGCTCCACGGCTGGCCTTATGACATCCACAGCTTCGCCGACGTCGCGCCTCGGCTCGCGTCCGCAGGCTATCGGGTAATCGTTCCGTACCTCCGCGGCTATGGCACGACGCGTTTTCTTTCCGGCAATACGGTCCGCAATGGCCAGCAGTCGGCGCTCGCCGTCGACCTCATCGCGCTGATGGATGCGCTGAAGATTCAGAAGGCGATACTCGGCGGCTTCGACTGGGGCGCGCGCACAGCCGATGTCGTCGCCGCGCTGTGGCCAGAACGCTGCGAGGCATTGGTCTCGGTGAGTGGCTATCTGATCGGTAGCCAGGCGGGCAACAAGGCGCCCTTGTCGCCGAAGGCGGAGCTCGCATGGTGGTATCAGTTCTACTTCGCGACGGAGCGCGGCAGGCAGGGCTATGAAGCGAATCGGCACGACTTCGCGAAGCTCATCTGGCACCTTGCGTCGCCGAAATGGAACTTCGACGATGCGACGTTCGAGCGATCTGCACGTGCTTTCCAGAACCCGGATCACGTTGCGATCGTGGTCGACAACTACCGCTGGCGATTGAGTCTCTCGAACGGGGAGCCGCAATACGACGCGCTGGAAAAGCGTCTCGCGGCCGCGCCGGTCGTGACCGTGCCGACCATCACCCTCGAAGGCGACGCGAACGGCGCGCCCCATCCGGAGCCCGAGGCGTACGCGAAGAAGTTCGTCGGCAAATACGCGCACCGCACCGTCACAGGTGGAATCGGTCACAATCTGCCGCAGGAAGCCTCCAAGGCGTTTGCGGATGCAGTGATCGAGGTTGCCAGCTACTAGGCGCTCACGCACAACCGCTCAGCAAGTCACTCTGCGCTGATGGTCGTCACAGGTTTCCACTTGGCGCCTTTTACCTGATAGAACGTCGACGTGGGGTGTTTCAGGTCACCGTACGAATCGAATTCAATCTTTCCCGTGATGCCGTCGTACTGCATAGTTCGCAACGTAGGCATGAATACTTCGGGTTTTGCGGAATTCGCCTGTTTCATAGCGTTGATAGCCACCCACGCACAGTCATAGGCGAATGGCGCGTAAGTCAATGTATCCGCGCCAAATCTCTTTTTGAATTTTTCCGCGAACGCTTTGCCTTGGGGAAGGGACTCGACAGGCCGTCCGTACTCCCACGCCATTGCACCCTCGGCAGCACTGCCCGCGACGCCGAGGAAGATGCTGTCGGCAATGCCCCCGCTTCCTACGAACTGCGTCTGCATACCGAGTTGTCTCATCCGCCTGGTCAGGAGCGCCGCCTGGTTATCAAGGCCGGCAAAGTACAAGAGGTCTGCGTTTGCCGCCTTGATATTCGTGAGCTGCGCGTTGAATTCGACGGCCTTGTCGTTGGTGTATTCCGACGCGACAATTTGGCCGCCGGCCGCAATGACCGCCTTCTTGAATTCTTCCACGCCCCCCTGGCCAAATGCCGTGCGGTCGTCCATCACTGCAATGCGCCGCGCCTTGGTGACCGTTACCGCGTACTTTCCTGCGTTGCCGGAGTTCTGTGCGTCGGTGGCGATAATACGGAAGACGTTCTTCAGCCCTTGCCTGGTTATGGCCGGGTTGGTGGCGGCGGGGTCTATCAACGGAATGCCGGCCTTGGCAAATATCGGCGACGAAGGCAACGCGACCCCGGAGTTGTAGTAGCCCACCACGGCCGCTACCCCATCGTCGACGAGTTTCTGGGCTACTTGCACGCCAATGCGCGGGTCGCCCTGATCATCCACCGAGTCCAGCTCGAAGCGCACCTCCTGCCCGCCGAGCTTCGTGTGCTGGGCGTTGGCTTCTTCGATGGCGAGACGAACACCATTCTCGATGTCCTTCCCGTTGGCGGCCCCGGCTCCCGTCAACGGGGCCGACACGCCAATCTTCACGACCTGCTGCGCGATCGACTGGTTACTCGCAATTGACATCGCGACGGCAGTCAGCGCGGCGGCAAAATATCTTCTCGAGGTGTTGAGCATCGATTCGCTCCCGAATGTGACAAGAATCGGCGCGAGACAGCAAACACGCGCTGACAAAGCGATTTCACAGATTGTTTTGGTGCATCCTGCAGCCAGGCAGCGTGCCCCGAATGCGCGATGTTCTCGCTCAAAGCAATGACAGGCGGATCAAACGAAAATACGAACGGCCTGTTAAGACAGTACTTCCCTAAAGGGACCGACCTGTCAGTGTATTCGCAGGCCAAACTCAACGCCGTGGCGAGACGATTGAACGAGCGTCCGAGAAAGACCCTGGACTACGAAACGCCAGCCGAGCGATTCCAGCAAACTATTGCATCCACTGGTTGAATCCGCCGAGCGAAGCCGACGTCTGAATGTCCGAGATGCGGTGCGAGCGAATGACCCTTCATGGCCGGGTGCTGCCCGATGCAATCGGCATACGCCGCCTGAAACTGCCGAGCCGGCGATCGGCAGCACGCGACCCACAAGAGGCGGTCGCGTCTTCCCGAAGCGGCCGTTCGCGAACGAACAACGACGCGGCGGGCAGTCGTGACGGCGGGTTTCCTCAACGCTTGGGACGAGAAAATATGTTGACGAGATTGCCGTCAGGGTCGCGCAGCAAGAGCGAGCGATTGCCCCACGGCATCAACGTCGTCGGCATCACGATGTTTGTCCCGGACACATTCATCCGTTCGAACACCGCGTCAACGTCCTCCACTTCGAACTCCAGGATCGCCGATTGATTTGCAGCCGCAGTTGCAGCACCGACATTGAAAAGCTCGATCAGATGCTCAGACGATATCGCAAGCGTCGCTCCCCCGAATCGTATTTCGGCAAATCCATCGGCCGGACGTACAGCCTCGATACCGGAAAGCCTTTGATAAAACTCGACCAGCCCATCGATATCCCGGGTAACAACACGAACCGATGCTAACTTCATTTTGAGCTCCTCGCCAAGAAAGGAAGCTCAGTCTAATGGTCGATACTGTCAGATTCTGGCAGTATCGTGCGGCTGGCGACGTGATTGAGCCTGCGCCACTCACGAAGCAGTGTTGACCGCCTTTGGGGGTAGCGCTCTTCCAACTGCTCGACGTTCGAGATCCGGTCCGAACGGAAATTCCGAAAATCAGCTCGAAGCTCGCACCAACACATCAGGACCCGCGCCTGGTCGAAATACACCAAGGCAAAGGGCCAAACGATACGCCGCGATTGAATACCACTGGCGTCCACGTATGTAATATTGAGCTTATGCTCTTCTCGGACTGCGGCACGCAGAAGGTCAGGTGAGACTTTGTGGGCAGGTCTCTTCAACGGCGCGCCGACTAGCAGCGAAGACTCCTCCAGTTCGCGACGCAGTTCAGTGGGCAGTACGGCGGCTATCTTCGCAAGCGTGCTCAGCGCACCGGACGATAGCGTCTTGTCGCAGCGATCGGCCACCCAACGCATGCCAAGAACCAGAGCGTCGAGTTCCTCTGAGCGAAACATCATGGGCGGCAGCATGAAACCCGGTTTCATAACGTAACCAACGCCCGGTTCTCCCTCGATCATTGCACCTTGCGCCTGCAAACTGGCGATGTCCCGGTATAGCGTGCGGATACTCACGCCGAGCTCCTCGGCCAGGGCTTGGCCACGCACGGGACGTCGATAACGACGTAACACTTGCAGGAGATGAAGGAGACGTTCGGAGCGGGACATACGTGAATCCTGATATCGACACTGAAGTAAATCGACGACGCTATCGGTTACTTCAAGTCGAATGCAATAGGTCGCGTCCAGACAGACAAACATTGCATTGTTGACGATCTATGCGACTCTGTCGAACGTCTCAATCTGGCCGTTCCCGGAAAGCCAGCCACTCAGGTCGAACGGCGCATAGGACACGCGTTTCGCTCATTTCGCAGGTGTCGCCGAAAGCGGTTCGAGCCCAGTCCTCGAAATCGCGGGCGCCGCGTCCGGCGACGACAGAAAATGAATCAGCGCCTCTGCGCCGGCTGGATTTTTCGCATTGGTGGCGATGCCCCCGGAGAACACCGTGTACCTCTGCACTTCTGCGGGCAAACTGCCGACCACCGTCACCCCCTTCACCGGCAACAGTTCGACGACCTGCTGAATTCCGATCTCAGCTTCTCCATTCGCGACGGCATCGGCGACCTGCGCAGCCGGAATCATGCGGCTCTTGCTCTCCATCGGCCCCGCGATGCCGAGACGCCAGAACAGTTCGCTGCCGACATAGACGCCACTCGGGCTGTCCGGATAGACGATCGACTTCGCTGCGAGCAGCGCTCGCCGCAATGCGTCGGCCGAGCTGATATCCGGCTTCGGCGTCCCCTCGCGAACCACCATGCCGATTGCCGAGCGTGCGAAGTCCACCTTACTGTCAGGCAAGACCCTGCCCGCATTGATCTGTTCATCGAGCGCATACCCAACCACGATCAGCACGTCGGCCCACTCGCCGCGCGCAAGCCGCACAGGGATCGCATTCGCGGCCGTACCCACCGCGGGCCCCCAGACGGTGATTAGCTTACGGCCGGTCGCCTCCTCGAATTGCGGGCCCAGTTCGCGATAGGCTGACGCAAACCCGCCCGAAATCATCACCTTGACTTCGTCTGCCAATGCGGCCCCGCTGCCCAGTAACGCGCCCGCTACGCAGAACGCGAGTGCGCGAATCGTCAGCTTGCCGATGGTCACGGCCCCGCCCTATGTCGATCGGATGACCCAGTCCGGATATGCATCGAGTCCGGATGCCAGTCATGATGTTAGCCGGCATCGAGTGCGGCAGCGAGACTGCCGCAAACCTGTCAGCTCACTACCGCCGTCGACGGGCGCTGTTCGACCCGCAGCGGTCCTCTACCTTTCCCCAAACCGGACATTCGTGGTTGTATTGAAGGTTCGAATGGTTGACACGTGTCTCAACTGCAAGGGCACTCGATGTAAGCTGACGCAAACTGCCTTCTTCGTGATGCAACCCGGCATGGCAGTCCTTCAGGACGCGCCTCCGGAGAGTTATACGCGTCAGGTTTAGATAAGATGCAGCCAGAAAGCCTCGCCGGACACGGACGAGGTTTTTATGCGGATGACACCGCATCCAGTCCTGTCAGCGGTTTTCAAAAATAGCTGGTAAGAGCTGAGGGCTTAATGCAGCGCCGCTACGTAGCCGCGCTCGCTACGATCGGTCTGCTGCGACATTCCGCCGGCAAGGTTCGGTTCGCGCCAGCGGACCTGCTCAGCAACCTTCAGCGCTTCTCGCAACCGCTGTTGCCATGAATTAACGTTGGCGTCGCACCAACGTAATACGTCACGCCGTGACGTAGCCCGACTCGGCCAACAGGCACGCGCAGCGAACAGAGCAGTGGCGAACAATCCGCTACGAAGCGCGGCGGATTTAGTACGGTCAATCGGTACTTTCTTGACGCGCAAGGCGGGCGAGGTCCAGATTGCTACGGTCATCCGGCATCCATCACTATGCACGTTTTGTCCGGGCGAACGTCGTCTCTGTCCGTTGAGGAGAACGCGGCTCAGGCTCTAAATTGGCGTCATTGAACCCACCGGGCGCTTGCGAGAAACAAGGTTACCTCGCGCGCCACCCCGCCCGAGCAATCCGCCAGCGCAGCGGTATGTTCGGGCGGCTCTAGAGGAGACACCGCCATGGCCCATCAGATAACCCTCCGTTTTGAGGACGGAGTGACCCGCTTCATCGAGTGCGAGGAGGGCGAGCGCGTCACCGATGCCGCCATTCGCGCCAGGATCAATATTCCACTCGATTGCCGTGATGGTGTGTGTGGCACCTGCAAGGCGGTCTGCGAGTCCGGCGAGTACGTTCTGGGCGACTGCGTGGAAGATGCGCTTAGCCCGGAGGAGGCGAGCGCCCGCAAGGTTCTCACCTGCCAGATGAGCCCACGTTCCGACTGCGTGATCCAGATCGCCACGAACTCCGATGTCTCGGGTACCGGCCCGTCCTCCCACAGGGGACGGATCGTCGCCTGCCAACGAGCGTCAGACACCACGATCGCCTTCTCGGTCGAGCTCGACAACCGCGCAGATCTCAGCTTCCTTCCTGGGCAGTATGTCAACATCCGGGTGCCCGGCACCGATCAGACACGGTCCTACTCCTTCAGCTCGGGGCCGTCCGAGCCGCACTTGTCCTTCCTTGTGCGCAATGTGCGTCAAGGGGTGATGTCGACCTGGCTCTGCGAAACCGCCAAAGTAGGGGACCCAATCGAGTTTCGCGGCCCGATGGGAAGCTTCTACCTGCGCCCCATCGAGCGGCCGGTGCTGTTTCTGGCGGGTGGCACGGGCCTCGCGCCGCTCCTCTCAATGCTGGACAAGATCGTCGAGGACGGCGGCAGCCCGTATCCGATCCACATGATCCTGGGTGTGAACAGCGATGAGGATCTGGTTGGCATCGACCGGCTCGAAACCTATGCGCAGCGCCTGCCGAACTTCACCTATGCCTGCACCGTCGCCAGCCCCGACAGTGCCCATCCCAACAAGGGCTATGTGACCCACCACATCAGCGCCTCCCAGCTCAACGATGGCGATTCGGACGTCTACCTCTGCGGGCCGCCGCCGATGGTTGATGCGGTGCGCAATTATCTGTCGTCCGAAGGGCTGACGCCGTGCAATTTCTATTATGAGAAGTTCGCCGGCACCGGCCTGGTGGTCCAGACCGGCGAGGAGCGCATCGCTCCTGTTGATGTCGATGAAGCCTTCGACCTGCGCATGGCTCTCGAACTGGGGGCGGCTCAGCTGACCATGGGCCGGCTGTCGAGCGAGCAATTGATCATCTTCCGCCAGCTCGCCGAGGCGACAGCGCAGTTCGTGTCCGGGCGGCGCTTTACCGATGTTCCACGCTACATCGAGGCAAATCACGCCTTCCACATGTTCGCGATCGAAGCTTCCGGGAACGCCCAGCTGATCGCGCTCTACCGGCAACTTGCCGTGCAGGACTACATCGCTCGCGCGCTGACCAACCAGATCGAGATCGTCGGCGATATCGTCCAGCAGCACCGGGACATCGTCGCCGCCTTCGAACTGGGCGACCTGAACGCGGCACGGGACGTGATTGCGCTGCATGCGCTCCATTCCAAGGCCACGATGAGCCGGGCGCTGGAGCGTATGACGCTGGGCAAGACGGCACCCATGGTCGCGGCGCCACCCTCTCCCCCGTCTGCCGTGCCGCAGAGCGTGCCGCAGATTTGCCCATTCACGGCCAGGACCCTTCCGCCCTATTCACACGAACTGGACTGGCCCGAGGGGCTGGAGCCATTCAAGGTGGTCGATGACGGCTCGCAAGGCGACCCTTACGAGCACTACCGCTGGATGCGCGAGCACGCGCCGGTGCTGCGTTGCCAGTCGGCGACTTCGGACGTGTGGTTCCTGTCGCGCTATGACGATGTCTACCAGGCGATTCGCAACCCGAAGCTGTTTTCCTCCGAGGTCGTCAGCCCGCCACCGCTGACGTTCCTGACGCTGTTCGATGCGCCCGACCATTCGCGGTTGCGCAAGGTCGTCCAGCCGTCGTTCCTGCCGCTGGCGCTCGATCCCTTTATCGAGCAGATCGGGCAGAGAGCGGAGGACCTGCTCGACGTGATGATTGCCAAAGGCGGCGGCGATGTCGTCAACGATTTCGCTATCCCGCTCAGCATCTCGACCATCTCCACGATGATCGACGTGCCGAACGAGGATGAGGAGAAGATGAAGTTCTGGTCGGACGAGACCTTTAGCTACTTCGGGCGGATCGCCCGCAATGCGCCGGGGACCGGCACCGACGAGCAGAGCGCGCAGGCTTTCTTCGCTTACCTGAAGGAAGCGATGGAGCGGCTCGCTCGCACCGACAGCCAGTCTATCGGCGGGCACATCGCGCGCATGTGGAAGGACGGGTTGCTTTCGGAAAAGGAAGCGAAGGAGCTGTGCGCCTTCGTCTTCATCGCCGGGCACGACACGACGACTATCCTTGTCGCCAACGCTTTTCGCATGTTCACCGAACAGCCGCATCTGCTGGGACGGATCCGCGAAAACCCCGCCGACGCTGACCGTCTCGTCGAGGAGGTGGCGCGCTATCGCGGGACCGTCCAGCGCGTGAGCCGCATCACCACCGAGGCGACCACGGTCGCGGGCGTCGATCTTCCCAAGGGCGCGGTGGTGCGCTTGCTGCTGTCGGCTGCGAACCGCGACAGCCGCAAGTTTGCCGACGGCGAGACGTTCGACATCGACCGCGATTCCGACGGCCATTTGGGTTTCGGCAACGGCATGCACAAATGCCTTGGCGCACCGCTCGCCAAGCTGGAGACGCTGATCGCGACCAAGGCTCTGGCCCGCAAGGTTGGCGATATCGCGCTCGATCCTGCAAGGCCGATCCAGTATGTGCGGGGCAACAACCTGACCAACTCCGGGCCGGAACACCTGTTCGTAAAGTTCCGTGGGTTACCGGCCTAAAGCGGATGACGGGGCGCGGTCGAGTCAGCCCGCTCCGCCCTTTTCAGGCGGCAAGGATCGGTCGTGGGCCGCAGAGCGGTATTCGGTTGGCCGGAGTCCCGTCTGCTTGCGGAAGAAACGACCGAAATAGGCCTCGTCCTGAAAGCCCAGTTCACTGGCGATCTGCTTCACGCTTAGCGTCGAATAGCCGAGCAGCCGCTTGGCCTCATGGATCGAGCGTGCATCGATTGCCTCGATAGCCGAGACCCCGAAGGTGGCACGGCAGATGCGGGAGAGCTGGCCGGTGCTCACGCCCATTTCGTCGGCATAGCTGGCGACCGGCCGCCGCTCACGACAATGCCTGTCGAGTAGGGCGCGGAACCGTTCGATCCGCGCGGCCATGGTCCGCTGCTCGGAACTGGCTGAAAGCCGGGCGCTCTCGCTGAGGCGCCCGATCTTGACGAACAGGGTGATCGCCAGTGCTGCGCCTGCGGTGAACTGCCAGCGCTCGTGGCTCTCAGCCTCGTGCCCGATCGACTGAAACAGGGTGTCCAGAGGTGTGCCGCGCTCGACGTCGGGATCGATCGACAGCACCGTCGGCGTGCGGATGAATTCCAGCAGCTCGGGCGCGGCCGTCATAGCCAGCGATTCCAGCGCAGACTGCGCGGCGGTGATGACGTGACCGTCGATGTCGCTGCGGAAGTGAAAGCCGTGGACCGAGCGCGCTGGCACGACGATCAGGCATGGCGCTTCGACTGTCCAGGTCTTGCCGTCGATGAAGGTCTCGCCACCCCCGGCGGTGACGTAGAGCACCTGGATCAGCGCGTCATGGACGTGCGGCTTGATGTCGAAGTCGAAACGGCCGGCACGCAGGGGAATGCGTTCGTAATGGACCATGTCGACCCAGGATTGATCGGCTTCCGCGCCATAGAGCGCGAAATGCAGAACGGTCCGGCGGCGCTGTTGGTCATTGGCCATGATGCACGTTATGTCCTGCTATATGTGATCTTTGTCCATTGTTCCACAGGCGCTTGAGGCGTTCAATGGCGATACAGATTTCAGGAAGCAAAATCGCATGGAAAATTTCAGAAAGGACAACTACATGAGACAGGAACTTGAAAATCGCGTGGCTGCCTCGACCCCCTACTGGCTGAACCTTGACGGAAAGGTCTGCGTGGTCACGGGTGCGGGCAGTGGCATTGGTGCCGGCATCGCGCGCGCCTTCGCCAATGTCGGAGCACATGTGGCGCTCGTGGATCGGAATCTTGCCGGCGCTGAAGCTGTCGCCGCCGAACTTCGGAAGGCCGGTGCGGTGGCGCAGGCGATCGGCTGCGACGTGTCGGACGAGCCCTCGGTTGCCGCGGCTGCCGGCGAGGTTCGCGCAGCACTCGGGCCGGCCAGCGTGCTTGTCAACAATGCAGGGCTTCTGCGCGCTGGACCTCTCGAGACGGTCTCGATCGGGGACTGGAACCAGGCCATCGCCGTGAACCTGACCGGCTATCTTCTGTGTGCTCGAGCTTTCGGGCGCGACATGCTGGCGGCGGGCAAGGGCAGTATCGTCCACGTTGCCTCGATTGCGGCGCTCAGTCCGCAGACCAATAGCGGTTCCTATAGCCCGAGCAAGGCGGGCGTGCTGCTGCTCTCGCGGCAGTTGGCGGCGGAGTGGGGTCCACGCGGGGTGCGCAGCAACTGCGTGCTGCCCGGCATGATCCGCACCGCGCTGTCCGCGAAGTTCTACGAGGAGCCCGGCTTCGAGGCTCGCCGTGCCGCCGCGACCGCGAGCCGCCGCATCGGCGAGCCGGAGGACCTCGCCGGCCCAACCCTGTTCCTCGCCTCTGACCTGGCCGCCTACGTCAATGGCGCGGAGGTGCTCGTCGACGGCGGGCTCGATTGCATGCTGATGGACATGGTCCCTCGCCCCGGTTTCAACGCCACCCCAGCCGCGTGAGTCTCATTACACCATAACGACAAGGAGAGTGGATATGGCCAAGGAGATCACTTGCGATCTGGTCGTGGTCGGAACGGGTGCTGCGGGCCTCGCGACCGCGATCACTGCACGCAAGCGCGGCCTCGATGTCATCGTGCTCGAAAAGGAGCCCGTGTTCGGTGGTACCACCGCGCTGTCGGGCGGGGTCTTGTGGATTCCGCTGAGCAAATATGGCCGACAGCAGAACCCGGCTGACACCGTCGAGCGCGTGCGCGAATACATGATGAGCGAGACGGGCAACAACTACGATGCCGCTGCGGTCCAATGCTTTATCGAGAACGGGCCAAGAATGGTCGAGTTCTTCGAGCGAGAGACCGAGATGAAGTTCGTGCCCACGCTCTATCCGGACTATCACCCGGATGCGCCCGGCGGCGTCGACATCGGCCGCTCGATCCTCGCCGCGCCCTATGACATTCGCGGGCTCGGCAAGGACATGCGCCGTCTCAAGCCGCCGCTCGAGACGATCACCTTCATGGGAATGATGTTCAATTCCTCGAACGCGGACCTCAAGCACTTCTTCCGCGCGACCAGGTCCATTGTTTCGTTCTTCTACGTAGCCCGGCGTCTGGCTACGCACATCAAGGAGCTGGCGCTTTACCGGCGGGGGATCAACGTCACGAGCGGCAACGCGCTCGCCGCGAGGCTCGCGAAGTCGGCGCTGGCGCTCGACATTCCGATCCTCACTTCGACGCCCGTGAAGGAACTACTGAGCGAGGACGGCAAGGTGGTCGGCGTGCGCGCGACCGCAGCGGACGGTGACCTTCGGATCGCCGCGCGGCACGGCGTCGTGCTGGCTTGCGGCGGCTTCCCCCACGATCTCAGGCGCATCGCGCAGGTCTATCCGCACGTGAAGCGCGGGGGTGAGCATCTGTCGCCTACTCCCGTCGGCAATACGGGCGACGGGCTAACCATGGCGGAGAAGATGGGTGGTGCCGTGGCGCTCGGCTTCGCCGATGCGTCGGCCTGGATGCCGGTCTCGAGGGTGCCCTTCGGCAAGGGCCGCACAGGCGTATTCCCGCATCTGCTCGACCGCTACAAGCCCGGCGTGATCGGCGTGCTGCAAAGCGGTCGGCGCTTCACCAACGAATCGAACTCCTACCACGATGTTGGCGCGGCGCTGATGCGCGCCTGCGAGGGTGAAAGGGAGACGGCGATGTGGCTGATCTGCGATAAGGTGGCGCTCGGCAAGTATGGACTCGGCTACGCCAAGCCCGCGCCGATGCCGGTGGGGCCGTTGTTACGCAAAGGCTACCTCGTCAAGGGCGAGACGATCGGCGAGCTGGCGCGCAATTGCGGCATTGTTCCTGATGCGCTCGAGATGACGGTCTCTGCCTACAATCTCGACGCCGAGCGCGGAGAAGACCCGGCGTTCCATCGCGGTCGCACATCGTTCAACCGTTATCTCGCCGATCCGGACAACAAGCCCAATCCTTGCGTTGCGCCGATCGCGACCGGCCCCTTCTATGCGGTGAAGGTGGTGATGGGCGATCTGGGCACGTTCGACGGCCTCAGGACTAGCGTCACCGGCGAGGTGCTGCGCGCCGACGGCAGTCGGATTGAGGGCCTTTACGCGGTCGGTAATGACCGGCGCAGCGTGATGGGCGGCAACTATCCGGGCGCCGGTATCACCCATGGGCCCAATATGACTTTCGGCTATGTCACCGGCAACGCCATCGCGACCAGAGCCATGACCTGCAAAGAGAAGGTGCGCGCATGAGCACCCACCCAATGTATCTGGCAAAGCCCGTCGTGGATTTCCGGGTCTACACTATCGCGCTGCGCAAGATGCCCGAGTTTCTCGAGGTGTTTGACAGGCTCGCCATGCCAATCCTGCTCGAGACGCTTGGACATCCGCTCGGTTTCTGGACAAGTCTGGTGGGGCAGCAGAACCAGTTCACCCACCTGTGGGGGTATGACGATCTGGCGGACTACGAACGACGGTGCCTTGCACGCGACACGCATCCGGATTTCCCGGCCTATCTCAAGGCGTCGGGCCATCTGATCACGGCACAGGAGACACGGCTCATTCGTGCCGTCGCGCTGGCTAGTGTCGCAGAGTAAGCCGATGCTCGAGAGTTTTGCTGTTAGTCGAAGCCGAGCATCGGATCGCGCCGGTCTTTGATAGCCGCGGAAATTGGAACGATAGTGCGTCGGATGCGGTGAGCAGGCGAACAAGCATTGCGGATCCGTGTCGGCGAGGGGTGCGGTGAGCGATTGTTGACGATCTGGGCAGCATAGTCGACCGTCTCTTCATGGCCGAACCCGGAAGCCCCAATCGTCACTTCCCGGCTCGACACCAGGCGCTTCATACGGCCAGATCGCTTACCGTGTCGGCGGGATATGAAGCAGCGTGGGCTGCGTGAGTACCTCTGGCTTGAGGATCTCGTCGAGTTGTTGCCTGGACAACAGCCCCCGCTCGAGCACGATGTCGTAGACTCGCCCGCCCGAGGCATGTGCCGCCATCGCGACGGATGTCGCGTTGGCGTAGCCGATGTACGGATTGAGCGCCGTCACGATGCCGATCGAATTCTCGACCGACGCGCGCAAGCGAGCCTCGTTGGCTGTGATTCCTTTGACACACCGCTCGGCGAGTGTCAGGCAGCCGTTGCGCAGGTGGGTCACACTCTTGAACAGGCTGTGCGCGATAATCGGCTCGAAAGCATTCAACTGGAGCTGACCGGCCTCGGCCGCGAAACTCACGGTGACATCGTTGCCGATGACCTCGAATGCAATCTGGTTCACTACCTCAGGAATAACCGGGTTGACCTTTCCCGGCATGATGCTCGAGCCAGCCTGCATGAGCGGGAGGTTGATCTCCCCAAGACCCGCGCGTGGACCGCTGGAGAGCAGACGCAAGTCGTTGCAGGTTTTCGAGAGCTTCACTGCCACGCGCTTGAGCACGCCGGACAACTGAACGAAAGCGCCACAATCCTGCGTCGCTTCTACGAGGTTAGGTGCCGTGACAAGTGGAATACCCGTAATTTCCTTCAGATGCTTCAGGATGAGCGGTGCATAGTCGGGGTGCGCGGTAATGCCCGTTCCGATCGCCGTCGCGCCCATGTTGATTTCGCAGATCAGCAGCGCCGCCTCTCGAAGCCGTTCCTCGTCCTCTCCGAGCATCACGGCGTAGGTGCTGAACTCCTGACCGAGCGTCATCGGCACCGCATCCTGCAATTGCGTACGCCCCATTTTCAGAACGTCCTTGAACTCCAGCGCCTTTGCTTCAAAAGCGTGTCGCAAAACCTCCATTGCCTCGATGAGACCCATGATGCCGAACCAGGTCGCGACTTTCAGGGCCGATGGGTACACATCGTTGGTGCTCTGGCCGATGTTGACCTGCTCGTTCGGATGCAGATATTGGTATTCGCCCTTCTTCTTCCCTAACAGTTCGAGCGCGCGGTTGGCGATGACCTCGTTGGCGTTCATGTTGGTCGAGGTCCCGGCGCCGCCCTGAATCACGTCAACCACAAACTGATCATGCAGCTTGCCTCCCAGCAATTCAGCGCAGGCACCGACGATCGCGTCACAACGCGCCTTGTCGAGCAGACCCAACTCATGATTCGCCTGTGCGGCGGCCTGTTTGATGCAAGCCAGTGCCTTGATCAACTCCGGGTATACGGAGATCGGTGAACCGGTAATTGGAAAATTTTCCAGCGCACGTAGCGTGTGAACTCCATAGTAGACGTCAGCGGGAACTTCACGATCGCCAAGCAGATCATGTTCGGTTCTAAAGAAAGTTTCGGCAGCCATGGACATGCTCCTCAAGCGGAAATGGAGTTGATTGGGATCGAAGACACCCTTGCACCTAAAGGAGGAAAAAATATGACGCGATCGTAATGCCAATTTGTCATGATGCGCGTCAATCCACGCACAGGGCATGGCGATTTCCGTGAAATCGCCATGCCAACCCCTCCTTCACGGTTTGCGCTGCCTGATCAGCGTCGGACCTTCGCTGATCAGAGCTCTCCGGCCCACAGTCAAAAGGTGCCAGAGAAGGCCTGCTGGACCTTGCCGGGACTAGTCGTACCGTTCGCGATGAGCAACTGGGTGAGCAACCGTGCCTTTTGCGGATTCAGATCGAGCGAGACGACGAAGCCGCGCTTGTCGTCTTCGACCTCCACGTTTCTGTTGACGAATCCAGACATCACACGCGTCGAGCGGACAACCACAATACCCTTTTTCGCCGCCCGGTCGAGGGCAGCCAGCGCCTCCCTGGACGCATCGCCATCGCCCTCGCCCGCCAGTACGATACCCTTCGCTCCGTCGGCAATAGCGTGGTCAATCTGGGCTCCGTCCATGTTGCTGTGGGCATAGACGATTTCCACACGCGGCAGGTGACCGCTCGCCGGCAAACTAAGGGGATCGCGTGTCGAGGCAAGCGCAGGCGCGACAAAACGAATGCTCGCCGGGTCGACATAGCCAATTACACCCGCGTTCGGCGAAGCAAAAGTCTGCACGGAAGTCGTGTTGGTCTTGGTAATCCAGCGTGGCGCGTGAATCTGGTCATTCATGACCACCATCACACCTCTACCTCGGGATTTCGGACTCGCTGCCACTTCCACCGCTTCGTAAAGATTGTTGGGCCCATCCGCACTCGTCGATCCGCCCGGCCGCATTGACCCTACAAGTACCACCGGCTTGTCCGGGCGCACAACGTTTTGCAGGAAGAATGCCGTTTCTTCCATCGTATCCGTGCCGTGGGTGATCACGATCCCATCTGCTTCGTTTCGATCGAAGGCCTCCTGGATTCGGTGCGCAAGCCGGAACCAGATCTCGTCGTTCATATCCTGCGACCCGACATTGGATATCTGCTCAGAGGTTATGCTCGCGAGTTTTTCAATGCCCGGAACCGCCCGAACCAGTTCCTGGCCTTTTACGTTTCCCGAGTTGTAGCCAATGGCTGAACGCGGGTCAGTTGTGCCGGCAATCGTGCCACCGGTTGCCAGGACAAGAATCCGGGGCGATCCGGCTGTCGGACTCGCCGCCTCGATGGCTGTCGCGTTATCAGACGTCGTGTCTGCGGCCCAAACGCTCGTGCCATATAAGGAACTGGCGCATACGAGAAGCACAGCGGTTAGCGTTGTGCCAGACCTGCGCAGACAGGCGGCCTGTTGAAGGGTAGTCTTGATGTTCATATCCAGTTTCCTATAAGGATTTAACAGCGCAAAGAAGGACGTGGCATGTCAACGTCACCAGGCAGTACTACTTTCTACAGGCGTCCACGTCGTGCTCGATACGTTCGGCGGGTGTCAGCATCGATCCACAGGTGTCCAATGACTGCGGAACTTCGTTACCCCGCGCTCGCTGGTATGCCGCGTTAGTCAGCGACTTTGACCGGGTTAGTCTGCTGATCGGGTAAGGGGCCGTTCCGCTGCCGCCGTCGCCAGGGCCACGCATTGCTGTGCAAGGACATCGGTTGGATCGACCAGGCTGACGCGTGCGCCGGTCGTGCCTACGAAACTCGCCTGCGGCAGTAAAAGCGGCAACTCGGTACATCCCAGTATGATGACTTCGACGCCTTCTTCAATGAGTCCGTCAATGGCAGCGGCGATATCGTCCAGGCATCGCCCGGTGGTGAATCCCGCTTTCACCCCTTCCTTGCCGTAGATCGCTTCCATCACGCGGGCCTGCAATTCCGCTTCAGGCACGATTTGCCGCAACCCCTCTGATTCGAGGGCTTTCTCGTAGACGCCGCTTGCGATCGTGCCCGAGGTTGCCAGCACGCCAACGGAGCGCAGCAGCGGAAACGTCTCCCTGAGATGGCGAACCGTAACTGTCAGCATATTGACGATCGGTATGCCCAGATACGGTTGAATGCGTTCAACAAATGCGTGAGCGGTGTTACACGGAATAGCGATGAGGTCCGCGTCGCCCGACTCGAGCTTCTTACAGGTCGCGTAAAGCGAAATAGTTGGGTCGGGCCCGTCACCTATCAGGTTTTCTGTGCGGTCGGGAATCTGGGGGTTCTGTTCAATCAGAAGCCTGATATGGTCCTGGTCCCGATTCGCCGGCGTGTTGCGCACGATCTTCTGCATGAAATCCACCGTAGCCGCGGGCCCAACTCCACCGACTACACCCACTTTGAAAAAGGATTCGGGCAAACCGTAATCGCCCGCTATCACGTACTGCGCATACGCGAGATTCGAATCGATCAGTGGCACTCGAAAAGGGCCCATTTCCTCAGCCACGAGCGCAATCTCTGTCAGGCCCGGCACAATGATATTTGCACCTTGCGCGATGAGGTCCTCGCACGCCTCGCGCAGAAGCGCAACGGGCCGGCCAGACAGGTTTCCACTCTTGACGCCGTTCTCGCCGTAGACGGCTTCGGTGATGAGATCGATGCCGTCACGTGGGCGGGGATGAATAACTTCAAACTCCGGCGCCGCGAAATACTTTTCAAATAGCCCTTTTCGACTGGTGTAGTCCGAGGTCAGCACGCCGATTCGCCGGGCAGCCGGAAATTTCCTTCGAACATGGCTGCGGACGGCTTCGACCATATCGACAATCTGCAAGGGCGAGTTCGCCTTGAGCTCATCGATAAACGTGTGGCTGAGAAAGCAGGGGAGTACGACGGTCGTCACGCCTCGCTTCTCGAAGCCGCTGATCATGTCGAAAATGTACAGTTTTCGCTGAGTCGTCGCCTCACTGCCTATAGCCGCGCTTCGGAAGGGATGCTGCTCAAAAATGACGTCGACGTGCTCTGCATCGCTCGACGCGGGCGTCGATTTGACCAGCTTGAAAAAGACGTCCGCGCTCGCCAGCGGACCCAGACCGCCCACCACGCCGAACTTTTTCCCGCTCAGCACCCTTGCGCTGTTCATTTCGTCTCGCCTCGCAATTGGCCCAAGGCAACGCTGTCCTCTTCGTCGATCCGCTTGACGACCCGCCTCGTCTCCCACTTCGCAATAACAGCCGTCGCGATACTGTTACCAATCACGTTCGTGGCGGTTCGCCCCATATCGAGAATCTGATCAATGGCGAGGATAAGCACCACGCCAGACGGGGGGAGGTGAAACATCGGGGCAACCGCAGCGACCACCACCACGGAACCTCTTGCGACGCCGGCCATGCCCTTGCTGCTCAACATAAGGACCAGCAACATCATGATTTGAGCGCTGAGCGGCATGTCGATGCCGAATGCTTGCGCGATAAAAATCGCGGCAAACGCCTGGTACATCATCGATCCGTCGAGATTGAACGCGTAGCCGAGCGGCAACGTAAAGCCAACGACCTTCTTGTCGATACCGAACTCTTCCAGCTTCTCGGTCAGACGCGGATAGGCGGCCTCACTGCTCGCGGTCGAAAAGGCGAGCATCGCAGGCTCCCGGACAGCTTTTAGCAACATCCAGATCGATTTGCCCAGAAAGACATGACCGACGAGGATGAGGACAATCCACAGCAGCGCGAGACCGAGGTAGAAGCTGCCGACGAGCTTGCCATACGTGGTCAGCACATCCAGGCCGTGCACAGTAATCGCGGATGCAAGGGCGCCGAAAACACCAACGGGCGCGAGTCGCATCACATAGTCGGTCAGCTTCAGCATTGCGGGTACGAGCGCGTCTACGCAGGCGATCAGCGGTGCGACACGCGGGTCCTTTCTGATGGCACTCAGGACGACGCCAAACAGGACAGAAAAGACGAGGATTTGCAGGATGTCATTTCGAGCCATGGCATCGATGATGCTGGAAGGAAACGCATGCGTGACGAAGTCCTTGAAGTTCAGACCCGCGGTGTTGAGGCCGGTGGCAACATCGGAACTGGTCTGCGTCATATGCAAGCCGGCGCCGGGCTGCAGAGCATTCGCAAGGACGAGACCAAGCGCAAGCGAGAAAAGCGAGGCGCACACGAACCATCCCACCGACCTGAGCCCGATTCTGCGCACGTCGCTCGTCCCTTCCATTCCGGCGAGCCCGGACACCAGCGTGGCGAAGACTAGCGGCGCGATAATCATCTTCACAAGCCGCAAGAAGATATCGGTAATGATCGAGAAGTAGCCTGCGATTGCCTTCGCTTCTGCAGCATCGGCGACATTCCGATGGCACATGTAACCGACAATCACGCCGAGCGCCATGCCGACCAGAATATAGAAAGTAAGGCGGTTTTTCATTTCCATCAGTCCGAGAAAGGCGCACAAAGGTCTGACGTGACCACCGTACGCTAGCAGGAGGCAAAAACGCCGTTAGCGGGGCGGCGTTTCTGTGTATGGACGGATGATAGAGATGATCAAAAAAGACGCGATGCGGGTCTTGCATAGGGATATGCGAAACTCGCATAAGGCGGGATAACCCCTAATCGACGGACTGCGACGCGGCGCGAAGGTGGCGCCAAAGCGTGTCCAAAAACTCATTGCGATTTGAGGCATCCCGGTAGACGCGAAGTTCGACTTCAAGAGTCCATGCCTCCCGGCCCGCTGGAACCAGAACACCCGCGTCGAGCTCGGCGATGATCGAGCTTTTGGGAAGCCAGGCGACTCCTTCGCCTTCCAGCACCAGTTTCTTGAGAACCTCGGCCATGTCGGACTCGTAATGAGGCCGCAAAGCTGGCGTCGTGTCGACCCGACTCAAAAGGAGTGCGAGGCAGCGGCCGAAATAGCTGGTTTCTGTATACGAAATCAACGGCAATGGACGGGCCGCCGTTCCCGGCAACCGGAATATGGGCGCACCACGTGGGTTTGGCCGGCAGACAGGTATCAGTACATCGACGCCCACGGTGAGATGCTCGTACCTGATCGGATCGAGATGGAGGGGGAGTTCCGGGTGATGATATGCAAACATCAGTTCGCAGTTGCCGTTCACGAGCATCAGGATGGAGTCGTGGACATTGGTGGGTATCACCCGGGCACGTACCTCCCCGAAACGGCCAGTGAGCGCTTTCAGCCAGCCGGGCAGGAAACTTAGCGCGATCGTATGACCCGCTGCAATCTGCAAGCCTTTGCCCGCCATGCGTTGGTCAATACGAATGATGGCTCGCGTATCAAATAGCTTTCCCAGTATGTCTACCGCTGCCTCGCGAAACAGTTGTCCGGCAGGCGTCAGAGTTGGAGGGAAGCTGCTGCGATCAATGAGGTCCGCGCCAACCCACTGCTCAAGCGACTGAATGCGCCTGCTGAACCCCGACTGGGTGACATTCCGGAACTCCGCCGCCCGCGAGAAGCTCTGATACTGCGAGAGAGCGATGAAGTCCTCAATCCACTTGATTTCCATGTCGGATCCATATTACGTGCAGCGATGGAGCGTACCTCGAAGTGAGTGTGTGATTCTACGCTGGCGGATGTCTCGGACACGTCATGAAACGCGTCCGATTTCAATTCGATCCGCGCCGTCATGTATGTTCAGCGACAACGCCGAGCGCGTAAGCGCCCTGCATCCCGGTGACTTCTCGATCGAGCCTGCAAGCGTGGCGGAGGGCTGGCCATTGTCAGCCCGCGCGAGGATCCGCTTGCCGTGTTCCCCATCACCAGGCAACAGTTCTACAGTCACTTGAAGCATGCCTGACCTCCATACGAAAATCCGCTTTAGGGACGCATATATCATTCGTGGCAGTAGCAATCTCAGACGGAATCGACGTTCTTCATCACGTACCTATCTCGCCTGTTGGTGGAGATCACTACAATTTGTAGCAGTAGGCGAAAATTCCCAAGCTCGTTTTGCTTAATCGTGTGCGGACCGCTGCTGTCGTCAGGTGCGATTTAGCGTCCAGCTTTTTGCCTATGCGATGGAGCATGGAAAAACCGGGCGCAGCGGCGCCCGATTGCCATTACAGCGACGGCACAACCCCGTCTTTTTCTACCAGAACCACGTGCGCCTCAAAGACACCATGCTGAGCCGGGGTCACGACCACAATCACCTTCTTGCCCGATGTGAGGTCGGCTCGCGTCGCCTGAGCAAAGGTCACGACCGGCACGTTTTCCGGCACCGTCACGGTATTACTGCCTCCCTTATAGGAGAGTTTGAGCTCGCGACCGCTGGCAGCTGTAACAAGACTGTCCACGTTGGCATTCGTCATCGTGCTATTGGGGCCAAAATCATAGGCAAAATGTCCTTCCTGTGTGCCACGCGCTGCTTCCGGAAAAAGCAGAACTGAAGTAGCAGTCAGCTTTCCGTCCGGGCCCGCAATTGCTGGCGTCCCAACATACGATCCCACTTTGACGTCGGAGAGCTTGACCACCTTGAGGGCCGTTACCGCGACGTCAGGCTTGACTTCAATCGAAACGGTGCCACCGCTGCGGCGATGCACTTTCAGGACGTCGCCGCGAAGCGACACAATTTCGCCGCGGATACGTTCGGGCTTGACGTCGGACGTCTGCGCGAACGAGACGCAGGCCAATGTAAGGGTGGCGAGAAAAGCGCACAGTTTCTTGTGCATTGACATATGGATTCTCCAGATATGCTGGGTGTCTTGAAGACAGTCAATCTTGCTTAGGACCCACCGAACCAGTTGCCGGCGAGTGCGGCGTCGAACTGGACTTGCTAGACGACTCGCCGCGCGATTCGTCGCCTGGAGCGAATTAACCGATTTCGCTTCAAATCTGTCGGCGGGTTTCTGAACAACGGGCGCGCGCTGCTACTTTGCCTGCCGCGCTGCCGAGATGATTGCGGCAGCGACCTCTTGAGGTTTCGACAGCATCGGTACGTGACTCGCCTCCACATTGACGACCGTAGCGCCGATCTGTTTCGCCATCTTCATCTGGAATGCGGGACCGACTATATGGTCTTTCGTCGTGAGGACATACCAGGACGGCTTGTCATGCCATGCTGCGTGACCGATATTTTCGGTGAGACAGCCTGAAAACCACGGCTCTTGTGTCGCAGCGAGCAGACGCGCTTGCGCCCGCGAAACATCGGGCGCGAAATCTTCCGCGATCGCCTTATCGGACAGCGTCAGGAAACCCGCAGCGTCCTTATGAATTTCGGCTGCCCATGACGGTGCCGGCAGGTCTTTTTGAATGTCGTTAGCCGATTGTCCGTTGTCCGGAGCGAATGCTGCGACATACACGAGCGCCTTGACCTTGTCGTCGTTGCCCGCCTGCGTGATGACAGAGCCCGCCCACGAATGGCCGACCAGCACCACTGGACCATTTTGCCGCCCGATCGCGCGGGTTGTGGCCGAAACGTCATCGCCGAGGGACGTCAGGGGGTTTTGCACAGCCGTCACATGCAGGCCCTTTGCTTCGAGGAGAGGAATCACCTTGTCCCAGCTCGATCCGTCCGAGAAGGCGCCATGTACCAGAACGACGTTCTTGCCTGCGAGGTCCGGGTCGGACGCGGCCTGCGCAGTAGCGGTGGATAACAGACAACCGGCGACGGCCAGCGACAACGACCATTTCTTTATCAGCGTGTTCAAAGCAGTACCTCGTTAAAAAAGGCAGGAATGGAAGCGGCGATATCGCACACACGCGTCGTCAGTTTCCGCGAGGGCTAGATCTGCGCCGTCGATACGGTAAGGAGTCCAATTAATAATGTTGAAAGAGCGAACCTTGTGCTCGATCCGTATTGCGAGAAGCGCTTCAAATAGTGGAGCAGCAGGTCGCGAAGGGCAACGTGATTCGCTATAACCACTGCGCAAAACAGTTCATACACCACGTAACGAATGTCGGCGGAGTAAGCCGTGGCGCTACGCTTTAGTAGCTCGGGATAATTCAGCTACCGACCCGAAACGGAAGCCGCCCCCACCAGCGCCACTGCCCGTTCGCGCGCCGCCTGTCTCGCCGCGTGATCGACTTCGGGGCCAAAGAGCGTTTTCTCCACGACAATCGATTCGACGTCGGTGACGCCGACAAATCGCAGCCACGCTTCCATATAGGGCCGCTGAAAATCGAACGAATGGGCGGGCGTGCCCGACTGCACTGAATAGTCGAGGCCTCTCGCATAAATCACCACTGCTTTCTTGTCTTCCAGCAAGCCCCGGGACCCACGCTCATCGAATGAGAAGAGGATGTTTCGCTGCGACACGACGTCGATGAAATGCTTGAGCTTGTACGGAATGGAAAAATTCCACAGCGGCACGGAGAGCAGCAACGTATCCGCGTCGTGCAACCGCTGCGCGAGGTGCCGGATGCCCGCCCACGCCTGCTGCTGGGCAACGCTTAGCGGCGTGCCGCTCAGGTCCGCGTATTTGGCATCGAGCGCGTCGCCGTCGAATTCCGGCAACTCGATCGCCCACAGGTCGAGCACGTCGATCGGATGATCCGGATGAGCGTCTCGCCAGGCCTCCAGATAGGCACGTGCAACGTCGAGCGACGCAGACCGCGTTTTGCGTGGCGACGATTCGATATGCAATAAGGTCGGCATGGGACTACTCCAGGTAGGTTGACTGCCGCCATCAGAACATATTTCAATTCAAAATATAAACGAAGTATCATCGCCCTATTCAGTTGCATTCGCACTGTATTGGCAAGGACTATCCCATGTTCGATACCGTTCTGCTCCGCTCTTTCGTGGCCGTCGTCCAGGAAGGAGGCTTCACACACGCCGCCGCCCGTCTCAATCTGACGCAGTCCGCGGTTAGTGCGCATCTGCGGCGTCTGGAGAAGCAGACCGGCCGCGACCTCCTCGCGCGCACCACGCGCTCGGTCACGCTCACGGCGGACGGCGAACTGCTGCTGGGTTACGCGCGCGCCATCCTCGCGCTCAATCATGATGCGCAGGCGCAGCTGTTTCGCGGACCCAGCGAGGGCGCGATCCGTCTCGGCCTCTCAGAAGACCTCGCCAACGTCAGGCTGATGAATGTCATGCAGGCATTCGCGGTACGCTACCCACGCATCGCGTTCAGTATCAGGGTCGGCATACCGGCCCAACTGCTGCAGGCGATGGACCAGGGCGAATTCGACGTGGTGATCGGCGGACGCTGCCAGGATGCCCGCCCAGGACGCGTGCTGTGGAGCGAGCCGCTCGTGTGGGCCGGCGCGACGTGGGCCTCGCCTGCGCCTGGCGTGCCGGTGCCGCTAGCGCTGCTTCCAGAACCTTGCCCGTATCGCGAGGCCGCGCTGGCCGCGCTCGCTCGCGCCGGCCGCGATTACCGGGTCGTGCTGGTATGCCCCAGCGGCGCAGGCCTGTGTGCCGCCGCGCAGGCCGGCTTTGCGGTGACGCCGATCGTGCATACACAGCTCGCGCACGGCTTGCATGCGGTCGCGCCGGATGTCGGCCTGCCTGCGTTGCCCGATGTCGAGTTCACGATGTTCACAGCGCCGGGCGCATCGGCAGGCGTCGCCGACGAACTGGGCAACGCGATCGTGCTGGCATTCGCGCATAAAGGATGACGCCGGGTGAGCGCAAGGCGGGCTGCCAAAGATAAGGAATCAAGACCTCGCTCGACCCACGCTGGCCCATGAATTATCGAGCCGCGATCCGATTTGTTCCGCTCGCGCAAAATTGTTTGTCCATGGTGGGTGTTTGCCCGGAGCATCAATACGCCTAGATTGGGTACCTGGCGGAGCTGCCGGCCCGGTCGGCAAGAGAGCCGAATCCAATATTCGAGGTTTTCCATGGGCACGTCCCAAAAGGTCGTAGTCTTTACGGGTGCGTGAGGCGCCGTTCGTGACAGGCGAAATCCTGCACGTCGACGGCGGCCAGAGCGCCGGGCACTAAAGCATCACCGGGGCGCCGCTGGTTGCGCCCGTTATCTGATACATCGATAAGGAGCTGACAATGTCGATCGAAAACGTTCTCTACCGCGCTCATGCCGAGGCTACCGGAGGCCGGGAAGGCCGCGCCGTGGCGCCGGAAGGCGGACTGGACCTGAAGCTGACGAGGCCGAAGGGATTGGGTGGCAAGGGCGAGAAAGGCACCAACCCCGAAGAGCTTTTTGCTGCCGGTTACAGCGCGTGCTTTATCGGTGCAATGCAATTCGTTGCCGCGCGCGACAAAATCGCTATCCCGGCTGATGTGTCGGTCAACGGAACCGTGGGCATCGGCGCCATTCCCAATGGCTTCGGCGTCGAAGTCGAGTTGAAGATATCGCTGCCGGGCATGGGACGCGAAGCGGCTCAGGACCTCATCAACAAGGCCCATGTTGTGTGCCCTTATTCGAACGCAACGCGGAACAACATAGACGTGACACTTACGCTCGTCTAAGCTGAAATCCTGTTCGATCAGCTGCTGGTCGCCGTTGTGATTGGCGAGTCGCAGGACCGTTCCATTCACGCGTCGATCTCGCCGCACCGTTACGTGCGCTGTGTGCGTACAACGTTTCGGCCGGCAGGAACCTGCGGCCGCAAATTTGAACGGCCACTGTCGCCCGTATCGTGATGGTCACGCGGACAACACCCACTGAAGGCAAAGCATTCCGCTTGCTGGACATTACGGCCGCTTGTACGCAGTGATCGTCCCGCACGCACGCACATCGTTTCATAACAGGCCGCTTCCCATGACTATTACTCTGCACACCTGGAACACGCCCAACGGCCGCAAGATCAGCGTCGCGCTCGAAGAAATGGAATTGCCGTATACCGTCAAGACGGTGGACATCACGAAGGGCGAGCAACACAAGCCGGATTTCCTGCGCATTAGCCCGAACAACCGGATCCCGGCGATCGTCGATTCCGATGGACCCGGCGCTCAACCGATCAATGTCTTCGAATCGGGCGCGATCCTGCTTTATCTTGGCGAAAAGACAGGCAAGTTCTTTCCCGCAAGCTTGCGCGAGCGCGTGCCGGTACTTGAATGGCTGATGTGGCAAATGGGCGGCTTCGGTCCAATGCCTGGCCAGGTGCATCACTTTCGGATGATTGAGTCGGAGGCCGACCGGCGTTACGGACTCAAGCGCTACTCGGAGGAAACGCGCCGACTCTATGGCGTGCTGGACCGGCGGCTCGCCGAGGTTGAATTCGTCGCCGATAGTATCTCCGTGGCGGATTTCGCGATTCTCGGCTGGGCGTGGCGACACGAGCGCCATCAGGTCTCGCTTGACGACTTCCCGAACGTCAAACGTTGGTACGAGGCCTTGTTCGCGCGTCCCGGCGTGCAGCGCGGTTTTGCAATCAAGCTGGACGAAGCGGGGTAAAAAAGACGACCGCAAGCGGCCTCAATTCGCGCTATGCGCGTGCGAAGACCCCAGCAGTCGATTCGTGCGACCTCTACAGTCAACCGCGCGCCATAAGAGGTACGGCTCGCCGCCGGGAAACGCGACACGAACCGCCTGTCACGTGCGAAAACCGTAACAGGCGTCCCCGTTGCATTCCATCACTTCCGTTCGATCACCACTTCAAGATATTCGCTCGGCAGCACCAGCGTCTCATCACCCGAACGGTTTCGGCTCGCGATCAGCGTCATCAGGTCCTGATTGAACGCAGCCTGCTTCTCTGCGTCGAGCGCGGCAAATGCCTTGTTCATCGGACCGTACCAGGTCCGGAACACGTCGATCCAGTGCCCCGGCGAGCGATAGCGGAACACGAACGCGCGATCGGTCGTATGGATCTTCAGCGCCGTCGTGCCGAACAGTTCGCCCAGCCGCGCCGACGTGCCCCATAGTGCCGGTGACTTGACGCCCGGTGCAGGCGGAATGTACTTGCCGATCGTCTTGAACACCTGCCCGATGAAACTCTCGGGCGTCCAGTTCGCGAGGCCGATCTTCCCCCCGGGTTTGCAGACGCGCGCGAGTTCGCTCGCGGCTTTGGCCTGATCCGGCGTGAACATCACACCGAACGTCGACATCACCACATCGAACGATGCATCAGCGAACGGCAGGTTTTCCGCGTCCGCTTCCTGAAAGTGGATGGCGTGACCTTCGGCCAGCGCGCGCGCCTTGCCTGATTCGAGCAGGGACGGCACATAGTCGGTCGACGTAACGTCGCACCAGCGACGCGCCGCCGCCAGCGATGCATTGCCGTTGCCGGCCGCGACATCGAGCACGCGCGCACCGGAACGCAGGTCGAGCGCCTCGCACAGCTTTTCGCCGACGATCTGCAACGTCGTGCCGACAACCGCATAGTTACCCGTCGACCACGCGATCTGCTGACGGGTTTTGACCGCGGCAAGATCGATCGCGGGCGAAGGGGTAGAAGCCGGGGGTGGTGATACTTCTGAGGGCATAGTTGAACTCCAGTTAAGGCACACACAACGCACACACAACGCACACACAGGCCAACATGCGAAAGAACGAAACGCAGGACCGCGTTATTCCACGACGACAACGCCCGAGCCGCCCATTTCTTTCGGGAGGTCCTTCATCTTGGGCAAGCTGTCCTTCATCGGCAGCCTGGTTTCCTGGTAGTGAACGTGAACGCCGGCGGCGTATGGGAAGTCGGGAATGGATGCAGCGTAGACGTCGGTGAGTCCCATGCCGGGATGCTCGGTGAAAATGTGTCCGCCGCATGTTCTGCACCACTTGCGAAAGCTGTGCGGTGTTTTGTTGTAAGTGCCGATATTGTCGGCGCCGCGCGTGACGTGCACTGCTTCCGGTTTCCATAGCGTGAACGCGTTCACCGGGCCTGCTGACCAGCTTCGGCACGACTCACAGTGGCAATAACCCATTCCCTCGGGTTCACCGCTGACCGTGAATTGCACAGCGCCGCAAAAACAGCTGCCTGCGTAGGATGTTCCGTTGCTCATATAGCGTCTCCTTGGTGATATGTACACGCCCCGCCGGATTAAGGTCACGACCGCTGCTTTCGTCGCGTGGCGCGTTGTTGTGCGCCAGGGTGGATGCTAGTATCGGCGCGTTGGTCGCATCGATAAACGATCAGGCGTCCAGATTTCTTGAGCGGAACGCCGGAATTGACGAATTGCCGGACACTTTCATGGATGCCGTTTCTGACGTGCTTCGTGTTGTGCGCCTGAGCGGCGCGGTTTTTCTCAACGCGGAATTCTCTGCGCCGTGGAGCCTGATAGGATGCACGGATACGGCGCTTCGCTCGTCGTATCTGCCCGTCTCCGAGCGCATCGTTTCATATCATCTGATCACAGAGGGAAGCTGCTGGGCGCAGCTGCCGGACGCGCCCGAGTCGGCCATTCATCTCAACGCGGGCGAACTGCTCGTCGTGCCACAAGGCGAAACACACGTGATGGGCAGCGCGCTCGATCTCGATCCGGTGCCCGCCGCCACGCTGCTGACGGGTCAGCTGGATGCGTTCCCCGGCCAGGTGATGAAGCTGTCTCACGGCGGCGGCGGAGCGCGCACGCAGGTGGTCTGCGGCTTTCTCGCCTGCGACGACGTGCTGAGCAATCCGTTGCTGTCGTCGCTGCCGCGCATCTTCAAGATCGATATGCGCGGCGATCCGCACTGTGCGTGGCTTGAATCGTCAGTCAAATTCGCCGCGACCGAAGCGTCCGAGTTACGCGCTGGCAGCACGATCATCCTCGCGCGGCTCTCGGAACTGCTCTTTGTCGAAGCCGTGCGGCGCTGCATCGACGCGCTGCCTGAAAACCAGAAAGGCTGGCTTGCGGGGGTGCGCGATCGCTTCGTCGGGCGCGCGCTTTCGATGCTGCATGCGCAGCCCGCGTACGCATGGACCGTTGAGAAACTCGCGCGCAAGGTCGGTCTGTCGCGCTCGGCGCTGGCGCAACGATTCAGCGATCTGATGGGCCAGCCGCCGATGCAGTATCTCGCGCGCTGGCGTCTGCAGATCGCAGCGCAACAAATGCTGGCTGGCGGCACATCGCTGGCCGTGGTCGCGGAGCAGATCGGCTACGATTCGGAGGCAGCGTTCAACCGCGCATTCAGGCGCGAATTTGGCGTGCCGCCTGCGACCTGGCGAAAAAGCCATAAGGATCGGACTGTCGCGAACGTGGCAGAAGACGCTGCGTGAAATCCCCGCAGCGACCCACGCGCCATACGCCATTTCGAGCCCGGTGATAACATCGAACGCCTGCGTCTCCCGCGATGCAGCAACCTGCGTACGATGCACACGAGGACCCGATGCCGCCGACAGGTGACATGTCACAACACACAAAGACCGTAAGACCGCTGGTGATCGCAGCGGTGATGGCATCGATGGCGATGGTCGCGATCGAGGCCACCATTGTCTCAACCGTGATGCCGCAGATCGTCACCGAACTCGGCGGACTGCATCTATATAGCTGGGTCTTCTCATCGTTCCTGCTCGCGCAAACGGCGATGACCGTCGTGTTCGGCAAGCTCGCCGACCTGTACGGACGCAAGCCCGTCATGCTGATCGGCATTGCCATTTTTCTGCTGGGCTCGGTGCTCGCCGGCTTCGCCTGGTCGATGCCCGCAATGATCGCCTTCCGCCTGATTCAGGGTATCGGCGCCGGGGCCATGCAGCCGGTCGCGCTGACGATCGTCGGCGACCTTTATCCGGCACGCGAGCGCGGCAAAATCCAGGGTTATCTCGCGAGTGTCTGGGCCATTTCGGCGGTGGTCGGCCCCATGCTCGGCGGTCTGATCATTCACGATCTGTCGTGGGCGTGGATTTTCTGGATCAACGTGCCGATCGGCATCATTTCGGCAATCGGCTTTATCCGCTATCTGCACGAACACGAACGGCACGGACAGCCTTCGATCGATATCGCGGGCGCCGCGCTGTTCACGGTCGCCATCGCGGCGCTCATGATGGCGCTGACCGATTTCGGCACGTCGGACTATGAACGCGCTGCGCTGGAACTGGCCGTGTTTGTCGTGAGCGGGATGCTCTTCGTCGCACAGGAGCGACGCGCCGCCGATCCGATGATTTCGTTTGCACTGTGGAGCCATCGGCCGATCGCCGCGTGCAACGCGGCCACCGTGCTGTCGGGCATGGCGTTGATGGGACTGACCACGTTTCTGCCGATGTACGTGCAGGGCGTGCTGCACCGCTCGCCGGTGATCGCCGGGCTCGCGTTGACAATGATGATGGTCGGCTGGCCGACCGGCGCCACCCTCGCCGCGCGCACGTTTCACCGGATCGGACTGCGCCGGACGCTCATCGCCGGCAGCGTGTTTCTGCCGCTTGGCGCCGTGTTCTTTGCGACGCTGACGCCCGACAGCACGCCGGTCTTCGCAGGCCTCGGTTCGCTGGTCATGGGCTTCGGGATGGGCGTCGTCAGCGTGAGCTGTCTGATGCTGATTCAGGAAATTGTGAAGCCATCGGAGCGCGGCAGCGCGACTGCGTCGAATCTCTTCTCGCGCAATCTGGGCAGCACGCTGGGCGCCGCGATGTTCGGCGCAGTGCTCAACTACGGGCTGAGCCACACGAAGGGCATGGCCGCGGTTACGTCCGACCAGTTGCGTCAACTGCTCGACTCAGCCGCCGACAACCTGCACGACAACGCCGTGCGACTGGCGCTGCACCAGTCGCTGCATCTCACGTTTGCGTCGATTCTCGTGATTTCGCTGGGCGTGGTGCTTTCGGTGATGATCGTGCCCGCGATCAAACTCAGGGCGGTCGGTGAAGCATCGACAGGCTGAAGCCGTTCCCGTTCCCGCCCGTCAGGAGGGCGGAAACGGTTGCTTCAGCAACGCGATCACGACGCCGCGCGCAGCGGCAATCGCCGCTGCCTCACTCTCGAAGATCGCGTTTTCCATGACCTGCTGCAGCGGCAGCACATCGACCGGCGCGTCGGCGGTGTCGTCCGTTGTGCTGATCGCAGCGAACGCAGCCCAGCCGCCGTTGTGAATGAACTGCCTCGCCGATAGCTCGAACTGATATCGTCCAAGCGTCTCTACTCGCATCGAATTTCTCCTGACAGAGCCGGCGGATGAAATGCCGGCACTTTATGCGCCCGCCGGCGCCTGCGCTTCCAGCTCAGCAAGACGTTTGCGCAGGTTGCGCTCTTCCTGAAAGCGACTGGTTTCGTCGCGAATGACCGCGACGATGCCGGTCAACGCCTTTTCCGGCGAATACAGCAGCGCGACCGTAAACGCGATCGACAGCGCGCGGCCGTCCTTATGAATGGCCGGCACGCGCAGCACATCGTTGCCATAGCGCGTCTGTCCGGTGGACATGGTCTTGTGATAACCGTCCCAATGACGTCCACGCAGACGCTCGGGAATGATGACGTCAAGCGACTTGCCCAACGCTTCCTTTTCGGTGAAGCCGAACATGCGTTCAGCTGCGGGGTTCCACAGCGTGATGTTGCCGTCCGCGCCCGAGATAACGACCGCGTCGCCGATCGCCGTGACCAGTTGCTGATAATCGATGGCTGTTTGCATGGTTCGAGCGAATCTCCAGAAATAGCTGCCGTTTGTGATCCGGCTATTCATGTTGAAGTGAAAACAGCGCCCGCTCGGGGCGCTGTTTCAACGACGCTCCACGACCTGATAACCGGAGACGTCAGATGCGACCCACCCGCGCGATCAGACCACTTTCGATTCGCGCAGATTGTCGATCTGGTTGCGGTTGTAGCCGAGGCTTGCCAGCACTTCTTCCGTATGTTCGCCCAGCAGCGGCGACGCGGTGATTTCCGGCTTCAGGTCCGAGAACTTGATCGGGCTGCCCACTGTCAGGTAAGTGCCACGCTCCTTGTGCTCGACTTCGGCAATCGTGCCGCTCGCGCGCAGTGACGGATCGTTGGCGAGTTCCTTCATCGACAGAACCGGCGAGCACGGAATATCGAACTTGCGCAGGATGTCGACGGCTTCGTACTTGGTCTTGTCGGCGAGCCACTCCTCGATTGTCTTGAAGATCTCGAAGATGTGCGGCTGACGCGCTTCGGCCGTTTTGTAGGCCGGATCCTCGATCCATTCCGGCTTGCCGAGTGCACGGCAGATCGGCTCCCACGCGTGACCTTGCACCGTGAAATAGATGTACGCGTTCGGATCCGTTTCCCAGCCCTTGCACTTCAGCACCCAGCCCGGTTGACCGCCGCCGCCTGCGTTGCCACCGCGCGGCACGACGTCGCTGAACTCGCCATGCGGATACTGCGGATATTCCTCAAGATAGCCGACGCGATCGAGGCGCTGCTGGTCGCGCAGCTTCACGCGGCACAGGTTCAGCACGCTGTCCTGCATCGACACCGCGACCTTCTGCCCCTTGCCGGTCTTGTCGCGGCCGATCAACGCGGTCAGGATGCCGATCGCGAGATGCATGCCGGTGTTGCTGTCGCCAAGCGCAGCCGCACTGACCGTGGGCGGACCATCCCAGAAGCCGGTGGTCGACGCCGCGCCGCCCGCACATTGCGCGACGTTTTCGTAGACCTTCAGGTCATCGTAGTGGTGGCCGTCGCTGAAACCCTTCACCGAAGCGACGATCATCTTCGGGTTCAGTTCGTTCAGGCGTTCCCACGAAAAGCCCATCCGGTCGAGTGCGCCCGGGCCGAAGTTTTCGACGAGCACGTCCGATTCGCGGATCAGCTTCTCGAGCACTTCCTTGCCTTCCGGCTTCTTGGTGTCGAGCGTCAGCGAACGCTTGTTGCTGTTCAGCATCGTGAAGTAGAGCGCGTCGACGCCCGGAATGTCGCGCAACTGGCTACGCGTGACGTCGCCGGACCCGGGACGTTCGACCTTGATCACGTCGGCGCCGAACCATGCCAGCATCTGCGTGCATGCAGGACCGGCCTGCACGTGAGTAAAGTCAATGATCTTGATGCCATCGAGGGGTTTGCTCACTTTGGTATCTCCGTAAATTAGCCAGTTATTTCTTCATTGCCGCGCTTTGCGGATTCAGATTCGTCAGACGGCCGCTTTCGGTGCCAGCGGCCTCGTCGATCACTGCGTTGATGAGCGTCGGCTTGCCCGATGCGATCGCTCCGAGCAGCGCCTTCGTCAGCTCCTCGGGCGTCGTCGCGTTGTGGCCGATGCCACCGAATGCTTCGATCATCTTGTCGTAGCGCGCACCCTTCACGAACACGGTCGGCGCAACGTCCTTGCCGCCAGTCGGGTTCACATCCGTGCCGCGATAGACGCCGTTGTTGTTGAACACAATCGTGCAGACCGGCAGGTCATAGCGGCAGATGGTTTCGAGTTCCATGCCGCTAAAGCCGAATGCGCTGTCACCTTCGATCGCGACGACCTGCTTGCCGCTCGTCACCGCCGCGCCGATCGCGAAGCCCATGCCGATGCCCATGATTCCCCACGTGCCCGAGTCGAAGCGCTTGCGCGGTTCATACATGTCGATGATGCTGCGGGCGTAGTCGAGCGTATTGGCGCCTTCGTTGACGACGTTGATGTCGGGACGCGTCTTCAGTACGTCGCGGATCGCGCGCAGTGCGCTGTGAAAATTCATCGGCGACGGATTCTTGGCGAGCGTCGCGGCCATCTTCGCGAGGTTCGTGCTCTTGCGCTCGGTGATCGCGCCCGTCCATTCGATGCCGGGCTTCGTGAAGCTCGAATCGATGCCGGCTACGAGCGCCGACACGCACGACCCGATATCGCCGATGACGGGCGCGGCGATCGCCACGTTGCTGTCGATTTCCGTCGGCGAGATGTCGATCTGGACGAACTGCTTTGGCGCGCCCCAGGTCTTGCCCTTGCCGTGCGACAGCAGCCAGTTCAGACGCGCACCGATCAGCACGACGACGTCCGCTTCGGCCAGCACGAACGAGCGCGCCGCCGATGCCGACTGCTCATGCGTATCCGGCAGCAGGCCCTTCGCCATCGACATCGGCAGATACGGAATGCCGGTCTTCTCGACGAAGGCGCGGATTTCCGCGTCGGCCTGCGCGTAGGCCGCGCCCTTGCCGAGCAGGATCAGCGGACGCTTCGCGCCCTTCAGCAGATCGAGCGCGCGCTTGACCGATTCAGGCGCGGGCAGTTGACGCGGCGCCGCGTCGATGACGCGCACCAGCGACTTCTTCGCTTTCACGGCGTCCATCGTCTGGGCCAGCAGCTTCGCCGGCAAGTCGAGATACACGCCGCCGGGGCGGCCGGACACCGCTGCGCGAATCGCACGGGCGACGCCGATGCCGATGTCTTCAGCGTGCAGCACGCGATACGCTGCTTTCGCGTAGGGCTTCGCTGCATTCAGCTGATCCATCTCTTCGTAATCGCCCTGCTGCAAATCGACGATCTCGCGCTCGCTGGAGCCGCTGATGAGGATCATCGGGAAGCAGTTCGTGGTGGCGTTCGCGAGCGCCGTGAGGCCGTTGAGGAAGCCGGGGGCGGACACCGTCAGGCAGATGCCCGGCTTCTTCGTCATATAGCCGGCGATAGCCGCCGCGTTGCCCGCGTGCTGCTCATGGCGAAAGCCGATGAAGCGCATGCCCTCGGCTTGCGCAAGGCGAGCGAGGTCGGTGATAGGAATGCCGACCAGACCGAAGATCGTGTCGATGTCGTTTGCCTTCAGGGCATCGATGACGAGGTGAAAGCCGTCAGTCGTTTGCTGCGCAACTTCTGCAGGGGCGGTCTGCGATTCAATGGTCCCAACTACTTCTGCCATGACGTCTCCTCCTTGGCGGGGCGTGTGTGTTGTTTCGTGATATACAATATTCCAAACACAATATTAGTCAAGCGGGTTTTGCCCGATGGTTGTCTGTGCTGCTCTGCAGCGTGGCTGAGGCGGGTGGTTTTGCTCACTTTCCGCGAATGCGCTGCGGCGGTGCGTCAATGTTGCGTGACGGATGAAGCACGATCGGCAAGCGACGCCAGGTGATTTTTGGCTGATGAGCGTCCACGTGTGCTCCTACCAGGCAAATGGCCATTTCCAGCCTTCCATGCTGCCGTTTACGCTTCGACGAGATCCATCTACACATGAGAAACGGCCCATCGAAACATTCTTTATTTTGAATATCACATACGAGAACATGACTTTTCCAGTCGAATGAGAGAGGCGCTGGGTACGCGATACATAAGTTAAAGCTTATGTTTATAGAAATAATCTTTAACTATCATCTATCGTTCTGGCGCCCTACGCTGTGTCTACGTAATCGACCACCGGAGAGACAACATGGGCGACGCACACATCCACGGACACCACACGGAACGCGAACAGGCAATCCGGACCCAGCTCTGCGCATTCAACACGGCGTTCGCCGAACTTGGACTGCGCTTCCGCTGGGACGCACAGACGCTTGAATCGCTCACTTCGATCGAAGGCGAACAGGCGCGCATCGTCGCGTACATCGAGACGCACCATCCGCATCTGCTGAACGCGTACAGCGCGGCGTTTCTGAGCGAAGCGATTCTCGCGAAGAAGACCGCACTCTCGCCGGACGTCCTGCCGGCGCGCACGGAGGCCAGCGTCAACGCGCATGCCACACAACCGGCTTCGCAGAGCTTTTCGTTCGCAGCGTACTGGTCTGGTGAACCCGATCTGCCCGCTCTTGCTGGCGCCTGAGGCAACCGGAATCAACCTGAATCAACTTTAGCCAGCCGCGCGGTCACGCGCAGCAAACGCGCTCGCTATACATGTAGAACTCACCCCGACGCATTCGCGTCGGGGTGAGTTTTATCGTGCTGCGCGACCCTCGTTGTCCGTTGTTGTTACCCGCCGCCAGCGTCAGTGGCTCAGACGCGAACCCGTGCTGACGTTTGCATTCACCGCGCTCCCATCGCTCGATTCGATCCAGCGCTTACGCATTGGCGCGAGAATGAACTTCGCCGAGATCCCCGCCGCGATCGTCACCACGGCTGCGACGATGAAGACCAGATTCCAGCCGCCCGTCGCGGACAGCACTGACGCAAGCGGCACGATCAGCGAAGCGGTGCCCTTCGCCGTATACAAGGTGCCCGCGTTGGCAGCCGCATATTTGCTGCCGAACGTGTCCGCGCAGATCGCCGGGAAAATCGAAAAGATCTCGCCCCAGAACAGGAAGATCAGTGCCGCGAACGTCATGAACGCATACGGGTTCGTCCCGTACTGCATCAACCCGAGTAGCGCGAGCCCTTCGCCGATAAAGATCACGAACATCGTGTTCTCGCGCCCGAGCTTGTCGGAGATGAAGCCGCAGAGTGGACGTGTAAAGCCGTTGCAGATGTTGTCGATGGAAAGCGTCATCGTGAGCAGTGGCAACGTCATGCCGAAGAAGGTCATCGGCAGGCGGGCAAGGCCCCAGTCTTTCGCGATGGGGCCGATCTGCGCGGTCGCCATCAGGCCGCCGGCCGCAACTGCGACGAATGACAGGTAGATCACCCAGAACACCGGAGCCTTGATCATCTGCCCCGGCGTGTAATCGACCTTGCTGACAGCGAACTTCTTTTTCGCTGCCGATACCGGGCGCGGCGCAGGTTTGAACAACAGCAGCGCCAGCACCAGGATGCTCGCGCCTTGAAGAATGCCGAAGAACAGAAACGTATGTTCGTAGCCCGAGCGCGTGATCATGTTGGCGATTGGAATCACGGTGACCGCAGCGCCAGCGCCGAAGCCCGCCGCTGTCAGCCCGGCCGCGAGACCGCGTCGGTCCGGAAACCATTTCAGCGCGTTGCCGACACACGTGCCGTACACGCCGCCCGCCCCGATCCCGGCAATGACGGACGCCGCATACAGTTCAGGCAACGTTGTCGCATACGAATTCATGATCCACGCAACACCCGCGCAGACCGCGCCGACAGCAACCACCGGGCGAGGTCCGAAGCGATCGACAAGCCAGCCTTCGATCGGCACGAGCCACGTTTCAGTCAGGATGAAAATCGAAAAAGCCAGCTGGATCGACGCTTCGCCCCAGTGATGCCGCGCGTTCATCGGTGCAACGAACAGGGTCCACGCATACTGAAGATTCGCGACCAGCGCCATGCACAACATGCCGATCACCAGTTGACACCAGCGGTTCGCCCAAAAGGGGCTCGCCGGGGATTGCCGGGTCATTCCATTCATGTGCCTTGTCTCCGCTATCTGATTTGTGCCGGTGTCTTGCGCTATGCGTAGAGCGTCGTATCGCATCGTGCTGCGCCGGCTTATACGGAGTCATGCTAAGTACATTACAGAATTACTAATAATCAAAATTCGTTATCGTGTTCATTCGCTATCGTTTATGCATCGACCTTTGCGCGCTTATGGATTGCCCTTCGCAATACGGTCGGAGCACGCGGAATACAGCACGCAAGCGCGTCAGCGCAAAAAGCCCGGCCGTCAGATGACGTGCCAGGCTTCCGTGCTCGATGAACCTTCGTCGCAATACGCGGTAATCAGTCGAGGAAATCGCAGTGCGCTTCGACGAATGCAGCGAGGTCGAGCGAATGCTGACGCGTGAGCCGTTCGGCCAGTTCGGTATCGCGCTTCTCAAGTGCCTCGATGATGCGCAGATGATCGACGATCGAACGCGACGCGCGATCGCTCTGCGAAATCGTGAGGCGGCGAATCGCGCGCACGTGGATAAAGATATTCTTGATCGTATCGAGGATGACCTGCGACTTCGACAGTTCGACAATCGCCTGGTGAAACGCAATATTCGCGTCGGAGTAATCGGCGATGTGCTCCGTCGGCGTCGTGTCGTGGAAATGATCGAACATGTGGCGCAGCCGGGCGATCTCCGCGTCGGTGGCGTGCAGCGTGGCGAGACGCGCCGCCATGCTTTCGAGCGCCGCCCACATCTGGATCATCTCGACGATTTCACGCTTGCTCTTGCGCACGATATAGATGCCACGCCGCGGCACCGTGCGCAGAAAGCCTTCCTGTTCGAGCCGCGTCATCGCCTCGCGAACCGGCGTGCGGCTCACGCCGAGCGACTCGCTCAACACGCGGTCGTCGAGGCGCACGTCTTCGCGCGTCTGGTAGATGTCGGCGTCGGCGATGGCCTGACGCAGCATCGCGTATGCGCGGTCGCGCAGGCTCACGCTCGCGCCGATCGGCCGCAGCGACAGCGTCAGCGGCGTCGCCGCTATCTCCGTATGAAGTTCTGACAAGATGCGTCGCCCCAGGTTGGACCTGCGCGGCCGCGCGACGCGTTCAGCTTGCGTCCGGCGATAAGCGAAGATCGTGGCGGAATATTGAATTTAGTATATCAGGTATGAATCGAGGGTCGGCTGGCTTATTGAGCGACGATTTTCTGCCGGGGGAATGCGTCGTCGGGCATCAACGCGTACTTCGGCACGACGCCGGCGCGCTGCCAGCCGCCGCGCTCATAAAGCCGCTCCGCATCTGCAGCACGACGTTTTACTACAGGCTGCCCTGACGCGAACGCGTTGCGACGCATATCGTAACCGACGCGCGTGCCCAAAAAAAAGGAGCCGACCGCAACCGCGTCGGCTCCAACACACACGCAGCGCCCTTGGGACCGCGCCACGGAACTACGCTCTGCACAGCACGTTTTGTGTGTACCGTTAGATTGACGTCCGGGCCATCTGCAGGCACCCACCGACAACGCGCCGATTTGACCGCGCGCACGCGTCAGCAACAATACCTGGAACCAGGTATTCGCAATGCAGCCCCGACACCCGATAGTTTCGTCATCCGCGCGACATGATTTCAGGTAAGTTGCCGATGCAGGCCGTGCGCCCGCACTGTACGGTTAAGCATGCCGCGCCCTACCCCTTCGAAACCACTATTTCACCCATGAGCCAGGCCTTTTCTAACGCCAGCGAGTCGGTCCTCCCGGGACCGCTGCTGGTCGTCGAAGACGAACCGTTGATGCAGGACAGGATGCGCGGCATCCTCGCGACACTCGGCTATACCGATGAAGCGCTAGCGTTTGCCGGCAGTATCGGCGCCGCCAGAGCACTGCTCGCGGATCAGCCGTTTGCGATGGCGTTGATCGATGTCGGGCTGCCGGACGGCAACGGCATTGATCTCATCCGCACGCTGCATGAGCGCGATCCGGCCTTGCCGATTCTGGTAATCTCCGCGTGGAGCACCGAGCACATCATCGTGACTGCGTTGCAGGCGGGCGCCACCGGTTATCTGCTCAAGGAACGCGACGACATCGAGATATCGCTCTCCGTTCGCAGCGCACTGCGCGGCGGCGCGCCGATCGATCCGTTCGTCGCCAGACGCATTCTCGATCTGGTCGGCACCACGGGGCCTTCGTCTGTGACGGAAGACATCCACACGCCGCAGACTGTCACCGCATCGCCGCTTAGCGCACGCGAAATCGAAATTCTGTCGCTGGTGGGCAAGGGGCTGACCAATCGGGAAATCGCCGGTTTGCTGTCCCTGTCAAGGTTGACGGTCGAATGCCACATCAAGAATATCTACAAGAAACTGGCAGTAAATTCGCGCACGCAGGCGGTCTTCGAAGCGCGCACGCATGGCTTGTTACCCTGATCGGGCCGCTTGCCGCGGCGTTCGTCGCGGTGCTCGCGCTGCACTCGAATATCGCTGCCGCGCAGACGTCGTCCGATACGGGGGCGTTCACGCGTATCGAAGCTGCGCGCGCCGCACAGCCGGCCGATACGCCGCCGGCCGCCGGCTGGACTTCTGTTTCGTTACCCGATGACTGGTCGTCGCGCTGGCCCGACTTCGACGGCGACGTCTGGTACCGGCTGACGTGGCGACAGGCGGGTACGGCCCAGCCTGTTGCGTTGATGCTCGACTATCTGAACATGGCCGGCGCCATCTATCTGAACGGCACGTTACTGATGCGCGACCCGCATCTGACCGAGCCATTGACGCGCGCCTGGAACACGCCTCGCTATCAACTGCTTCCGCCGCCGCTGCTGCGTGAAGGAACGAACACGCTGCTGGTTCGCGTCGCGGGTCAATCGCAGTATCAGCCGGGTCTCGGGCCTGTGTCGATCGGCGATCCTGCTGTCGTCATCGCGCAATATGACAGCGCTTACCGGCTGCGTCACGATCTGCAACTCTTCAGCCTCGCCGTCACGGCGACATTGGGCTGCTTCTTTCTGTCGCTGTGGTTGATGCGCAGGCAGGAAGCGCCGTACGGCTGGTTCAGTCTGATGTCGCTGGCGTGGTGGTGGGTCGCGCTCAATCAGGTCGTAACAACACCCTGGCCGTTCATCACCACCGATAGCTGGGAAGCCGCGAATTCGATCGCGCTGATCGTCTATAGCGCATCGTTCACGATGTTCATCGCACGATTTTGCGAGCGGCGGCTGCCTCGCATCGAGGCCGCGCTCTGGCTGCTCGTCGCGCTGGGCACGGTCGCGATGCTGGCGACGCCGCACAGCCATATGAGCGCTACGCGTGCCGTGCTGGCGACCGCCCAGGCGTGCTCGTTCTTCGCGACCTGTTTCGCGTTTCTGGCCTTCGCGTGGCGAAGCGGACGGACGGACCATCGCATCCTGTCGTTCTGCATCGCGATTTTTGTCGCGGCCGGCGCGCACGATCTGCTGACGTTCCTCGGGATTTTCAGCGACAACCACTACTACACCGCGCTGACCTCGCAACTGCAGACGATCGGCATGGCGCTCGTGCTAGCCTGGCGTTTTGTCGCGAATCTGCGCGGCATCGAGCAGTTCAACGACAGGCTCACCGTGCGCATCGAAGCCGCCAGGACCGAACTCGAATCGACGTTACAGCGCCAGCACACGCTAGAAGTGGCAAATGCCCGTCTCGGCGAGCGGCTCAATCTCGCGCACGATCTTCACGACGGTCTGGGCGGCACGCTCGTCAGCAGTATCGCGACGCTTGAACGCGCGCCGCATGACATCGCGCCGGACCAGTTCCTGTCGATCCTGAAGGAGTTGCGCGACGACCTGCGCATCATCATCGATACAGCATCGAACCATCAGTCGGGCGAATACGCGCTGGACGCGCAGATCAGCCCGTTGCGGCACCGGCTGACGCGTCTGTTCGAAAGCCATCGCATCGAATGTCACTGGACCGTTAGCGGCCTTGAGCAATGCTATCTGCCGGCGTCTCACAGTCTCGATGTGATGCGCACGCTTCAGGAAGCGCTAACGAATGTGCTCAAGCACAGCCGGGCAAGCCGCGTGGATATCGACCTGGCCAGCGACAACGAAGGCGTGAGGCTGACCGTGAGGGACAACGGCATGGGCTTCGATCCCGATGCGATCGGCCAGCATCCGGGCACCGGCATGCGCAGCATGCGGGCTCGCACACGGCGTCTTGGTGGGACGTTGAGCGTTGAGTCCACGAAGGGCGCTACCGTTCTCAGCGTGCATTTCCCGCGCGAGAATAGCGGCGTTGCGAGCGCGGACGGATCGCACGCCTCATCCGCACCCGCACCGCACGCAAGGTCCGCGACAGAAACCACTACTCCGTGACGCGCGTTTTCCAGAACGCGTCTTGAACGCGCATCACCTCTTCCTCGACTTCCTCGACAGGGCCGATCAGTTCCACCGGCTTCTGGCAATGATCGAAGACATAGCGTGAGGACACGCTCATCGTCGGATTTTCGGTGTGACTGCCCGTGGCCTCCAGCAGACGCTTTTCCGTCATGCCGAAGACCACACGACCGATGTTCGCCCAGTAAGCCGTGCCCGCGCACATGCAGCACGGCTCAACCGACGTGTACAGCGTGCAGCCCCACAGATACTCCGGCGTGAAGTTCAGCGCAGCCACACGCGCGAGCACAGATTCGGCGTGATTGACCGTGTCGACGTTGCCCTGCTCCATCAACACGGTCTCCTGATCCGGACCGACCAGGATCGCGCCGAATGGGTGATGCCCCATCAATGTCGCGCGTTCGGCGATCGCACTCGAATGCCGCAGATGACGCACGATCTGTTCGCGCGTCGGGGTCAGGCCTTGCGGCGGATACGTGGATGCTTCGCCGGCAGAACCGGATGCGACTGTGAGGCTCACTGAATGTCTCCTGTTGTTTAGCGTTACTTCGGCACCGTACCGTCGACGCCCTGAACGAACCAGTTCAAACGCAGCAGTTCCGCATCGCTAAGCGACTTGCCTGCGGCCACCTTGATGACGCCCGTCTGGTCCTTGAGCGGGCCCGTGAACGGATCGAACCTGCCGGAGATGATGTCGTCACGTTTTTGCGCCATTGCTTTCTGTGTAGCCGGCGAAACCGCGTCCGTATTGATGTCGGCCAGATCGATCGCCTTCTCTTTCAGACCCCACCATACCGGCGCATTCGTCCACTTGCCGGACTGTACCTGCTCCACGAGATGCGTGTAATAGACGCCCCAGTTGCTCACGCACGCGCCCAGCTGCGCATTCGGGCCGAACTTCTTCATGTCCGAATCCCAGCCGAAAGCATGCACCTTTTTCTGCTCGGCGGTCTGCATCGTCGCGGTCGAATCGGTGTTCTGGATCAGCACGTCCGCGCCTTCGCCGATCAGCGTTTCGGCAGCCTGCTTTTCGCGGCCCGGATCAAACCAGCTGTTGATCCAGATGACCTTCACCTTCGCGTCCGGATTCACCGAACGCGCGCCGAGCGTGAACGCGTTGATGTTGCGCACCACTTCCGGCACCGGCACCGAACCGACGAAACCCAGCGTCTTCGTCTTCGTCGTATAACCGGCGATCAGGCCAGCGAGATACGCGCTTTGATAGGTGCGCACGTCATACGTGCTGAAGTTCGCGGCCTTCTTGTAGCCGGTCGCGTGTTCGAACACGGTGTCCGGGAAATCCTTTGCAACCTTGAGCTGGAAGTCCTGGAAGCCGAAGCTCGACCCCACGATGATCCTGTTGCCCTTGTTCGCCAGATCGCGGAACACACGTTCCGAATCCGCCGACTCCGGCACATTCTCGACGCGGGTGACCTTCACCTTGTCGCCGAACTGCGCCTCAACGGCCTTGACGCCCTGCTCGTGCGCGTAGGTCCAGCCGGCGTCGCCAGGGTTGCCGAGATAGACGAACGCGATGCCAAGCGGCTGCGGTGCCGCGGCGCTGGCGCTAAGGGCTACGGTTGCGCCGAACACGGCGAGAACAGCAGTCGAGATGCGCAATGAGCGATGCAGCACGCGAGCCATCTTTGTTTTCATGAATTCTCCGGTAGCGGGTCGTCGGTTTGAAATGCCTGTCAGCAGGCTCTGGTTATCTTCACAGCAGAACAGCTATAGTCCAGGGCCAATTCGCAGCGAAGTAATTGCGCATGTTATCGCCGGTATAACGGAATCGCTATCTATTGCTTAAAGCCTTCGATGATGCGATACGCGTTCACGCACTTCACTGGTGCCGTGCGCATCAAGTGTGTGCGCGATGCACTTCGTTGCGCATGCAAACGCCTTTAAAGCCGTGCGTTTGGCGGTGGCGCGAAACGTCACCAGGCGATGCGGGCAGAAGCGGCCTAAGCGCGGCGCGGGACGTTCCCAGAAGAGGAATCGCAGCACGTGTCCTGCCGATTCACTACACTCGAGCGCATCGATTGCTCAAGAAGGAGTGATTCATGGCGACGCGAAAGACGGCGGTGAAATCAGCAGAAAAGACAGGACAGATCCGGGTCGGCATCGGCGGCTGGACCTTCGAGCCGTGGCGCGGCGTGTTCTATCCCGAAGGGCTCGCGCAAAAGCGCGAGCTCGAATACGCCAGCAGTCAGCTCACGACCATCGAGGTCAACGGCACATTCTACGGCTCGCAAAAGCCTGCGACGTTCGCAAAGTGGCACGACGAAACACCGGACGACTTCGTCTTTTCGCTGAAAGCGCCGCGTTTCGCCACTAACCGGCGGGTGCTCTCGGAAGCGGGTGATTCCATCGAGCGATTCTTTGCGAGCGGCGTGCTCGAACTGAAGAACAAGCTCGGGCCGATCAACTGGCAATTCGCGACCACCAAACAGTTCGATCCCGACGATTTCGAAGGCTTTCTCGAGCTGCTGCCGAAGCGTGTCGATGGACGCGCGATCCGTCATGCTGTCGAAGTGCGACACGAGAGCTTTCGTGACGAAGCCTTTGTCGCTCTAGCCCGCAAATACGAGGTCGCGATCGTGATCGCGGGTGACTCGAAATATCCGCAGATCGCAGACCCCACAGCGCCTTTCATCTACGCGCGGATCATGGGCACGACCGAAGCACAATCGCAAGGTTATCCGGGCGCGACACTCGATCTGTGGACTGAGCGTGCGCGTACGTGGGCATCCGGCGGCACGCCGAAAGGGCTTGATCTGGTTGGCAAAGCCGGCGCATCCGGAGACACTGCCCGTGATGTCTATCTCTACGTGATCAGCGGATTCAAGGCGCACAACCCGGCGGCTGGCATCGCGATACTCAAGCGGTTAGGAAAAGATAAAGCGTGAGTCACGCCGTGCCGCGCGGCTAGCCAGCTGGCACCGCGCTGCTCTCCCTGAGATGTTGCGCGAGCAGCCTCGCATGTGGCGTCAGCGTCGCGAAATCGCGCGCACAGAGATGGAGTTTCCGCGCCCCCCACGGCTCAGAGAGCGGCAGAATCGCAAGACCCGGCCGACGAAGCGCCGCAGCCGACGCTTCCGACAAAATCGCGATGCCAATGCCCGCTTCGACGAGCATCGCCACGTTCTCCGCGCTGCGCAGCTTGAGCCGGTAATTCACCTGCCGGCCAAGACGTGACGCGCGCTCGCCCAGATGGGTTTCCAGCGCCGCATCCGACAGCCCGACAAAAGCCTCGCCGACGATATCCGCAAACGCCACGCTGGCCTGCCCGGCCATGCGATGCATCGTGCTCACGACGACCACCAGCTGATCGCGCGCCAAAAGATGGGTTTGCAGCGTCGTCAGATCCGCGATGTCCGCGACGATGCCCACCTCGGCGCGTCCTTCCGCGATCGCGAGGACGATCTCGCTGCTCGGACGCTCTTCGAGATCAACCGAAAGATCAGGCCACGCCGCCAGAAAGCGGCAGAGCTGCTGCGGAAGAAAGGCGGCGAGCGCGGCGGTGTTCGACAGCAGCCTGATGCGCCCCTTCAAACCCGTCGCGTACGTATGCAGCTCGCCGCGCATCTGCTGGACCTGCTCGAGAATCAGGCGCGCGTGCCTCACCAAAGCGTCGCCGGCGGCGGTTGTGCGCACGCCGCGGCGAGTCCGGTCGAGGAGCGGCGCGCCGAGCGCGGACTCCATCCCTGAAATGCGCTCGCTTGCGGAAGCCAACGCGAGATTCATCGCCCGTGCGCCTTGGGTCAGGCTGCCGTGTTCGACGACGCTCAAAAATAACCGCAAGTCGGTCAGATCGAATCGCATTGGCACCTCCCTTCGGTTTTGGCGAAGTCTAGCATTGGAAAAGCCAGATTGCGGACGCACAAGGCTGTCGCTACGATCCTTCGAATGAACCAGTTTTTGTTACTGTCAGGTGCGGGTCTGCTGGCGGGCGCGATGAATGCGCTCGCTGGCGGCGGCTCGTTCGTCAGTTTGCCGGCGCTGATTCTTGCGGGCGTGCCACCGGTTCAGGCGAACGCTTCGAGCACGGTCGCGCTGTTTCCGGGCGGCATCACCAGCGCGTGGGCGTATCGCGATGGGCTCGGCCCTGTCGGCGCCGTATCACTGCGCCCGCTGGTCGCAGTGACGATCGCAGGCGGCGTCACCGGCGCGCTTCTGCTTCTGTGGACGTCCCCTGCGGCGTTCAACTTCGTGCTGCCCTGGCTGCTTCTGATTGCGAGCCTTGCGCTGGCGTTCGGACGCCGGATCGGCGAGCGGCTGCGCCGTCGCTGGCGCATCTGGCCCTCTGCCGTGCTGGCGGTTCAGTTCACGCTGGGCGTCTATGGCGGCTATTTCGGCGGCGCCGTCGGCATCATGATGATCGCCGTCTGGGGGCTGCTCGACAGCGGTGACCTCAAGCGACTGAACGCGCCCCGGACGCTCCTCGTCAGTGCGGCGAACGCGATGGCTGTGCTCACCTTCGTCGTCGCTCACGCGGTTCACTGGCCGGAAACGCTCGTCATGCTGGTTGCGGCGATTGCGGGCGGGTACGGCGGCGCGCAGATCGGCCGCCGCGCGCCGCCCGCCGTGATCCGTTCCGGCACGTTGCTGCTGACTGCCTGCATCACGCTGGCGTTTTTCGTTCGCGCGTACTACCCGCGATGAAATAAACGACGCGTCCGCACGTTCTATGGTTGTCAGGAAGCCCGTTCACGCACCGCTCCTGCAATCAGCAAACCTGAACCAGGAGACGTACGATGATTTCAGCCTTACTGGATACGATCGGTGCGCTTGCCGTGCTCGCCAGCATTGCCGCGAAAATCGCCATGATTCGCGCGAGCCGCGAACGCAGCGTCGAACATGAAACGCTGCCACCCGCCGCGCCTGGGCATCGTCGATGAGACGCTTCGGGTAGCCGCCTGAAGGTTGCGATGCCCGCAACGGCCCGGCGAGCAAAACCCGGATCGGCGACGCCCCGCCGGGCGATCGGTCAACCCACTCCTGCCGGTTCGTCCCGCACGCCCGCGGGGAGGCCGACATCGCCTGAATCCCGCTCCTCGCGCAGCGCTGCAGATCGGTGCAGCCGGCGCAGCGATTTCCCGGGATTGATCAACCCGAACGCGGCGACGCCCGCGCCAGCGTGTTCCGGTCAGTGCGCACGCCGCATGCTCACGACTCGACGCGCCGGATGGGTGGATACGGGAAGCGGTGTTCGAGATGCGCCGCGCCCGGTATATACACGCGCAGGGTCACGTAGAACGGTCCCGCCGGCGCCGGAAGCCAGTTGCGCTGCATCGTTGCGTCGTGCGGCTGGGACGCCGAAAAGCGCAGCGTGAGGCCCTCTTCGTCGTAGCGAAGGTGGGACGAACGATCGCCGACCGAGTAACGGTCGATGACGTTCTCCACCAGCATGCAGGACGCCTTGTCGTACATCGTGATCGACCAGAACGCGTGGGCCTCTGGCAGGTCACCTGGCGGGAACGTCAGTTCATAGGCATGGCGTCCGTCGAGCGGTCGCCCTTCGCTGTCGCAGTCGGCGGAGATGTACATCGCCTCCTCGATGCCCAGCGCGCCGATGTAATTCCAGCCGACGTGAGCGCGCGTGAAGTAATCGTCGCCAAACGAATCGCGCACTCCGACCGGCAGGAACCAGCCGCCGCCGAGTGCCGACGGATGCGGCACGTCCAGTTCGGCGAGCACCTGTTCGATCGCTGCAACGAGCGCGGCGAGCGGCCCCGCATCGAGTGTCGACGCATCGATACCGGCGCCGATGCCGACAGCGGCGAACCGGGCGAGACCCGTCCGTTCTGCCGTGGGAGGCGGATTGCGTGCGAGCGCTGCATTGACGACTTCGGCATAACGGCGCCCATCGCCCGCCGTTTCGCGTCGTTCCATCGCAACGTCGAAACGGCGCTGCGCAGGACCACCGTTCAGGGTCGTCAGAAGGAAACGATCCTGCAACGCGTGGACGGCCGGCAAATCCTGCGGACCGTCGACCAGCACACGTCCAATCAACCAGACGTCACGCGTGGGACAGGCGATCGGCGTGCAATCCGTCAGATCGGCATCGGCAGGCGGCGGCGTATCGCGATGATGCAGCAGGAACTTGCGGGCGCCGTTGCCGGTGGTGCGTGTGCCGATGGAGTCGAACGGATTCGTATAGAAGTCCAGCAGGCCCAGCACGTAGTATCGATTCGCGGTATCGGGAACGGTCAGCACAAGCGGTTCTTCGCCGACGTCGAGCCACGCGCTGATATACAGCGTGTCGTTGTTGGGCGTCACAACCTTGCGGTGCTGCGGACCGAGCAACTGACGGTCGCGCATGAGCCGGTTGATCCAGCACACCGTTGAATCGGGGCTGTCGCCCGCGAATCGACCGTCGTCGTCGCGACGCGGGCACATTACGTGCCATTTCGAACAACGGCAGCGTGTAGAGCACGGCATCGCGCGCGAGTGTGGCGAGGGCTTCGGTTGCATCCGTCGCGGCCGGGAGAACGCGCGCGGCGGCGTAACCGCCTGCTGATAAAGACATGAGAACCGCTCCGTTAAAAGGGGATACGTGGAACGGAGTCAAGCCTACCCGCGCCACCCGATAACGGAATTAGGGTTTCGCCATGTTAAACACTTGAACGGGGTCGCCTGCCTATACTTTGCGGACAAAATTCCGCGGACTGATGCGGCGTGCGGTGACTGTTCCGGCTTGACCGGCGACTGTGGCGTGCGCCGGCAACGGCCCGCGCACGCAGGTAGTCAAACAGGAGGAGTCCCAGCATGATCAGTGGCAATGCACAGGAAGAGTGGGCCTACGTCGTTGGCCTTCAGGCGTTCGTCTACGGCTATCCGCTCGTCGAGATCGTACGGACGTGTGCCCTGATGACCGCGGTCGATGCGCCGACGGATCGCGGTCGCGCACCGATCAATCAGTTCTCGCACTGTCCGCGCCCATGGACGCATGAGGACCGCGACGTCGTCACGCCGGCCAACGATCTGCTGTACTCGATGGCGTGGCTGAATCTCGCCGATGGACCGGTTGTGCTGTCGACACCTGCGCCGACCGGACGCTACTTCGTGATGGAATTCGTCGACGCGTATAGCGACAATTTTCATAATCTCGGTCCGCGCGTCGTGGGTCCGTCGGCAGCGCGCTTCGCGATTGTCGGACCTGACTGGTCGGGATCGTTGCCCGATGGCACGGTAGAAATCCGTTGCCCGACAAACCTGGTCTGGATGCTCGGACGCGTACTGATCGACGGCGCCAACGACATGGCGGAAGCGTGCGCCTTTCAGTCCCAGTTCACGCTACAGGCCACCGGAAAAAGCCGGTTACCGAAGGCGGTGGCCGACTACCAGGCATCGCCGCACAACGGCATCGGGTTCTTCGAAAATCTGGCGAGAGCGATGACGGACAATCCGCCGCCCGTGGTCGATGCAGGTCTCGTCGCACAGTTCGCGCGCATCGGACTCGCACGCGGCCGGCGCTTCGATGTGGAGTCCGCCAGCGAAGCGCGACTGGCAGGCTTAAACCGGGCGGCCGAAGCAGGAATGCAACTCATCGAAGGCCATACCCGCAGCCGTCGCGCGCTGCCGTGGTCGATCAACTACGCGGGCGGCCGTCTCGGCACCGACTACCTCGCGCGAGCCTGCACGGCGATGAAAGGCCTCGGCGCGCTTGCAAGCGACGAAGCGCTCTACGCGCTCGGCGACTTCGATGCCAGTGGCGAGCAACTCGACGGCGCGCGTCAATACGTGCTGCATTTTCCGGCCGGACACCTGCCGCCCGTCGATGCTTTCTGGTCCGTGTCGATCTACGGCAGTGACTTCTATTTCGCGGACAACCCAATCCGGCGCTACGCGATCGGCGACCGTTCGCGGGATCTGCGGTACGGACAGGACGGCTCGCTCGACATCTTCATTCAGCACAAGGCACCGCAGCAGGGTGTCTCGAACTGGCTGCCCGCTCCGTGTGGCCGTTTCTATCTGATCCTGCGTCTATACCATCCGCGCAGGGAGATTCTGTCGCGAGACTACATCATTCCGGCTGTCCGGCGCGTCGACGAAACCGCCGCCGGATAACGAACGACGGCCTGTCTGATCCGCACAGACAGGCCACGTTCCGCTACTGCGTTCGAACGACGTTTCAGACGGCTTCGCTGGCGCGGAGCGCGCAGACGGATCGAACGCTCCTTGACGAGCGCGCGCAGGCTCTCCTGGGCACGTCGGCCGGCTTCGCCCGTTTCAGCGAAGCCGGATGAAAACATCACGATGGAGCGCACGCCAGCGGCGGCGGCATCCTCGACCGCGGACATCACGCCGGACGCAGGCACAGCACAGATCGCCATATCGATCGGTGCGCCGACATCACGCAATGTGGGCCATGCTCGCAGCCCCTGGATCGTCTCCTGGTTCGGATTGACGGGATAGATCGCGCCGGGATGGCGCTGGTTCAACAGATACTCGACGGGCAGGCCGCCGATCTTGCCGGGGTTCGACGACGCACCCACCACGGCGATCGAAGCGGGGTTGAACAGGGCGCCAAGCGCGGCGTATTCATGTGAAGACAAAGGCATTGATACCACTCCAGGACTAGAACAGCAGGTGTGGTTCAAGCCTAACAACCTGACAAGATGCTGATATTAGGGTTTCGCCATGTTAAACACCGATGCGCCGCGCGCGCCGCTGTGATTGAATAGGCGAAGCGCAAAACGCGCGCGTTTTCGTGATCACATCCATGACTGGGAATCCAACCCGTAACCCGCAGTTCGCGACAACGCTTGCTCATGGTCTCGAGTTGCTGAACTGCTTCAAGGTGGGCGAATCGATTCTTGGCAACAAGGAGTTCGCCGAGCGTACTGGTCTCTCGAAAGCCACCGTCTCCCGTCTCACGTACACGCTGGCCATGATCGGCTTTCTGCGCTACGACAACAGCGTGCGCAAATACCGGTTGGGGTCGGCGGCGGTCTCGGTGGGCTATCCGTTCCTGCAGGGCCTGCGAATCAGGGAACTGGCGCGGCCGCTGATGAAAGAACTCGCGGATACAGCGCGCGGCTCGGTGTCACTCGGAATGCGCGACCGCACGCAGGTCGTGTACGTCGAGACTTCAAGGGGACATGACTCGCCGGCGTTTCGCCCGGATACGGGTGCTTCGCTGCCGGTTCTGGCGTCGGCGATGGGGCGCGCCTGGCTTGGACGTGCGGCGCCCGCACAGCGCAGCGCCGTGCTCGAACAGGTGCGCACGAGAGACCCTTTGCAATGGCAGACTTATCACGCATCGGTGGACGCGGCGCTGCGCGCGTTCGCGAGACGCGGCTTCGCCCTTAGCGAGGGCGACATCAAGCGCGACATTCACGCGGTCGCCGTGCCGATGCGCACACCGATCGATTCGGAAATCTTCGTGTTCAACTGCGGCGTGCCGCAGACTCAACTCGCCCCGCGCACATTAATCGACGAAATCGCACCGAAGCTGATGCACATGGTGGAGACGATCGAACACGAACTTGCCGCACAGCATGACGCCACGCCCGTAGAGAAGGCCCTGAAACATCCATGAATCTGATCCCGAACAGGACTTGCCATGTTCGCGCCGCCTGACGATGATGACCGCCAGTTCGCCGTCACGCTGGCACGCGGACTCGAAATGCTGCGTTGCTTTTTGCCCGGCGAAAGGATGCTGGCCAATCGCGACTTCGTCGAGCGCACCGGCCTTTCCAAAGCCACCGTTTCACGGCTTGCCTATACGTTGACGGAGCTCGGCTATCTGCGTCACGACGTGCAGGAGCGCAAATACCGGCTCGGCGGTGGCGTGCTGTCGATGGGGTATCCACTGCTTTCCGGCATGCGCATCCGCCAGATTGCGAGACCGTTCATGCGCGAACTCGCCCTCTCGATACGCGGTGCGGTGTCGCTCGGCATGCGGGACCAGGCGAACATGATCTACATCGAAAGCTGTTCAGCCGACAAACGCTCCGACGCGCGGCCCGACGTCGGAGCGATCCGCCCCGTTCTGCGCACGGCGATGGGACGGGCGTGGCTCGCCGCCGTGGCGCCCGAAGAACGCGAAGTGGCGCTGAACCAGCTGAGGGTTGGCGTACCTGACCAGTGGCAGCAATATCGTTCGCAACTCGATCAGGCGATGCGTGACTACGCGGAACGGGGCGTGTGCGTGTCGTACGGCGACATGCAAAAAAATGTGTACGGCGTGGCGGTACCGGTGTGCGCGCCGGTCGATTCGGAAACGCTGGTGTTCAACTGCGCCGTGCGGGCTCACACACCGCAGGCGCGCGCGCTGCTCGACGACGTCGCGCCGCGTCTCATGATGATGGTCTCGAACATCGAGGCCGCCGCGGGTTTGCGATGACGTGACGTCGGGACTATCGCCACAACCCGCCGACTCACCACAGCCCCGCGACAATATCCACGAACACGATCTTCACGATCGTCATCGCCGGAAAAATCATCGCGTAACCGATGTCAGGCTTGTCGCTAAAACGGCGGCTTACGGACAACTTGCGGCCCGGCCCCGCAGCCGTTAAGATGCGAACAATTCTTATTTACAAAGAGCCGATTTCCCGTGTTTTTCGTTGCGCAATCTATTGCGGCCGGGCCCGCGCGCGCGGGCGCCCGCGCGACATGAGGCCGCTGCTCGTTCGCCTGCATCGCTGGATGGGCGTCGCGACGGCGCTGTTCCTGTTCGTCGCCGGACTGACCGGCGCGGTGATCGCATGGGATCACGAACTCGACGCGGCGCTGAATCCATCGTTCTTCCACGCGCGCACGAATGGGCCGGCGCTGCCTTCGCTGGAACTGGCAAAGCGCATCGAGGCCGCCGATCCGCGCTTCGACGTGACGTATCTGCCGCTCGGCGTCGAGCGAGGCCAGACGTTGCAGATGATGGTGCTGCCGCGCACCGATCCGAAGACCGGCCAGCCTTACGCGCTCGGCTTCAACCAGCTTGCTGTCAACCCCGCCACCGGCGAGATTCAGGGCCGCCGCGAATGGGGCGCCGTTTCGGTCGCGCGACTCAACCTGATTCCGTTCATCTACAAGCTGCACTACACGCTGCATCTGCCGTTCATGGGCAGCTTCGACACGGGCACGTGGCTGATGGGCATCGTCGGCATTGTGTGGCTGTTCGATAGCGTGATTGCGCTCGTGTTGTCGTTCCCGAGCGTGAAGGCGTGGCGCAAGTCGTTTGCGTTTCGCGTGCGGCGGGGCGGCTACGCATTGACGTTCGACCTGCACCGCTCCGGCGGCGTCTGGATCTGGGGCGTGCTCGCGATTGTCGCGCTGACTTCGGTCTCGATGAATCTCTCCGATCCGGTGGTGCGCCCGATCCTTTCGACGGTGTCGACGCTCACGCCGACGCCTTTCAACAATCCCGAACTGAAACGTCGCGGCGAGCCCGGCAACGTATCGCTCACGGCTGAGCGCATCGTGCAGATGGCAGCGCAGGCGGGCCGCGAACGCGGGCTCAAGTCGCCGCCGGGCGCGCTGTATTACGTGCCGTCGTTCAATGCATACGGTGTGGGATTCTTCGCGCCGGGCCACGATCACGGCGACGCCGGTCTCGGCAACGCGTGGCTGTACTACAACGCGAATACCGGCAAGCTGGCAGGCGGATCGATACCCGGCAAAGGCTCGGCCGGCGACATCTTCATGCAGGCGCAATACCCGCTGCATTCCGGCCGGATCATCGGGATCGGTGGACGAATTCTGATGAGCTTCACCGGCATCGCGGTGGCGATATTGAGCGCAACCGGGCTGATGATCTGGCTGAAGAAGCTCGGTGCGCGCCGCCGTTCTGCGGCGGCTGCAGCTGCGGCGTCCCGCTCGGGCGTCACGCGGGAGTCTGCTGCGCAGTCCTGACCACGCAGCACGACACACGCTGTCGCGCGGACGGCTGCGAAGCTCTGTGGCTTGATACGCGGGCACGCCGTGCCGCCCTTCCACATGACGTAGCTATCGTCGACATCCAGGTCATCTCGTGTCTTCTGTTGCAGCATTCAAACTGGTATTGCTCTCGCTCGTCGCGATCATCGGACTCGAGCTCCTTGCGGAACGTCTGCGTCTGCCGCCAGCCGCCGCGTTATTGGAAGTGTCGGCGCGGCTTGCGCGCGGTTGAGCGGCGAGCGGCGGGATACGCCAGAAGAAGACGGGGGAGAAACGCAGACAGTTGCAGGCTCAGGCGTTGCCTTCCGGCTGAACCGCCTGGGCCCGTATCAAACGACATCAAAGCGACATCAAAGCGACATCAAGGCAACGCGGATGTCCTGGCTTCGCCCGCGCGAAGTTGCGCGCGTTCGCTGCGTTCGACGAGCCAGCCGAACAGCAGCCCGATCGTCGTCCAGATGATCAGCTGCATGCCGATCGCCGCAATGCGGAAATGCCACAGCAGCGTGGCCGGGAAGGTCTGCGGCACCTCGTTGATCACCGGCATCGCGATCTGCACGGCCGCGATGATCGCGACGTACACCCCACCGCCGATGATCGCCGCGTTCCACTGACCGAAGCGCGCAACCGCGCGTCGCCGCACCTTCAGCGAAAACACCAGCGCAACCAGCGATATCGCGATCATCAGGAAGAAGAGCCCGGTGCGCGAGCCGATCGTTTCGGGGTCGCCGATGGAAGGCGGATTAGCCGGATACTTGAGATTCGGCACGATTACGAGCGCGATAAACGCCGCCGCTGCGAGCATCGCGGACAGCGCCCGCGCGCCCAGCTTGCCGACGCGGCCATACGCATACGCGAAGGTCAACGCGAAGAGTCCGCCGAATGCCGCGCCGTACACGACCACGCCAGTCAACAGGCCGAGACCCGCCTGCGTTTCGCGACTGACAAGTTCAGGCTCCGGCGCTTCGCCACGCGCCGCTGCGGCTTTCTCTTCGAATGTAATTGCCTGCTCGACCGCGGGTTCGCCGGCGAAGCGGGCGAATGCGAACGTGAGGAGTCCCGCGGCGATGCCTGCAAGCATGCCGCGTACCAACAGTTTGCCTACCATGTGTGCCCCCGTTAGTGGCAGGGGAAGCCGAGCAGATGGCGGCCGTCGTGGACGAATTCGTGAACCATCATGCCAGGGACGAGCGACGTCGCCCCTTGTTCAGCGCCGACAAAATACAGCGCAAGCAAAAGCAGCAGGCCACCGAAGATGACCCACGGCAGCAGTTCGCGCAGGGGGATCAGTGCAGGTTGAGCGGCCGGCGTGAAAACGGTGTCAGTCATGATGAATCTCTCCAGGGGTTACGCGCCCCGACAGTCGACTAGAAAAGGGATGACTCGAAGCTCAGGTCTGGCTTTCGGCTCTATGCTGAGCCGATTACAGTGGCGCGACCGCGCCGGGCTTACACCGGCTTCCGCGCTTCGGTGACGCTATTCTACGCGCTAAACTTCGCCGCGCCAGCGTGATGAACGCTACGCCTCCGACAAAGGGACACGAGATGCAGACACGGTTGCTGCTGGTCAGCCACGCGGCGACGCGGGCGATGCGCGTGGGCGCTTTCCCGGCCGACGATCCGCTCGATGCGCGCGGCCTGGCCGAGATCGAGGCGTGGCGCGAGCGGGCGCAGATCGTCGCTCAAGCCGCGCGCGTCTTTCGCAGCGACGCGACCTGCGTCCGCGAAATGGCTGAAGCGCTTGGGTTGAAGACGGAAGCCGCGCCCGCGCTGGCCGATGTCGATTGTGGCGAGTGGCGCGGCCGAAGGCTCAGCGATCTCGCCGCCGAAGAACCGGATGCGCTCGCCGCATGGACGCGTTCGCCCGACGCCGCGCCGCCTGGCGGCGAGTCCTTCGGCATGGTCCTCGCCCGCGTCGGCGCGTGGCTCGACGCGCTTCAGCCTGCACACGACGGCGACGCTTTAGTCGCGATCACGCATGCGGTGGTGATCCGCGCGGCGATCATTTACGCGCTGGGCGCACCGGCCTCAGCGTTCAGGCGGATCGAGATTGCCCCGCTGTCGATTGTCGAATTGCGGCGTTCGCGGGACAGAAGCTGGGTCTGGTGGCCGGGCCACGCCTGAAATCTGAGGGGAGGGAGTGGGAAGCGGAACTGCAGAAGAGAGAACATGCCTTCGTACCCGCTGGGCGCTACGTCCGACGCGAGAAGCTGTACCGGATTGCCGGGACCCGCCACAGCCGCTCGATGTTCGCGGTGCGCTGCATGAAGAGCGTGCCTTCGGTGCAGATTGGGTAAGGTGGCGATAGCTTGACCTTCGCACCGCCCTGGCGCGCGTTGCCGCAACGTGGTGCACCGCCCGTCAAGGCAACGGCCAGCAATTGTCACCGGCACCCCCACAGGCAAGCCCCGACGCTCATCGGCATGGAGCTTGCATAGCCGCTCGCATCGCGTCCCTCACGGACGCCCGACGAGCGGATCTCTCCCATGCTGCGCGACGAAGCGCCCTATAAGGCAATCCTCGATCACATTCGCTGGACCCCTGCGCCCGTACTGTACGCGCAGCGACATGGGCTGCTGGAACAGGACGCCGCCGTGTTCCCGACCTCCGCCGACAGCGTCGAAAGCGCCGCTGCCGCGGCGTTTCCTTGAGCCGCCTGATGCATCACCGAGGTTGTCGCGACCTGAGGAATTCCTCAGGCGCATTTGAGGCGCGCCCGATTTCTGGCGCAGAGGCCGGCCTTTAGGCTCGCATGATGCACAACCCGAACGAAACGCCCGCGCGTACGACGCGCCCCGTCAGCCGCGCCGAACGCGGCATGGTCGCCACCGCGCATCCGCTTGCGACGCAGGAAGCGCTCGCCGTGCTGCGCGCAGGCGGCAGCGCAGTCGACGCCGCACTCACTGCCGCCGCGATGCTCAGCGTCGTGCAGCCGCATATGACGGGCATCGGCGGCGACGCGTTCTGGATGATCGCGCCTGCCGGTGAGGCGCCGATCGGCATCGACGGTAGCGGGCAGAGCGCGCGACGCGCGACGCTTGAGCGCTTTTCAGGTCACACAGCGCTACCGACACGTGGCGCGCTGGCTGCGTTGACGGTTCCTGGCGCGGTCGGAAGCTGGATGCTGGCGCGTGAGCGCTTCGGCAAATTGCCGCTTGAGCGCGTGCTCGCTCCCGCGATTGACTACGCGCGCGAGGGCGTCGCGGTCGGACGCGATCTTGCGCGCTGGTTTGCGGACGACGCCGAAGTACTGCGCGCCGATGCGGGCTGCCGTGCGACGTATTTCGATGAGCACGGTCACGTGCTGAAGGAAGGCGCGCGTCTCAGGCAACCCGCGCTCGCCGGAACGTTCGGACACCTCGTGCGTCATGGCCTGTCGGCGTTCTATCGCGACATCGGCGATTCAGCCGCTGCATATGTGGATGCGCAAGGCGGTCTGCTCGATGCCATGGATTTCGCCTCAAATCGCGCGCAATGGGTGAAGCCGCTGCGCACGCAATATCGCGGCTATGAGGTGTGTCAGATGCCCCCGCCGTCGCAAGGCGTGGCAGGCGCGATGATCCTCAACTTTCTGGATGGCGTGCAGATCGATCCGCGGGCGCCTCTTGGCGCCGATTATTTTCACGCGAAGATTCAGGCGATCAAATGGGCATTTGGTTATCGCGACCGGCATCTGACCGATCCCTTGATTGTGAAGGTGCCCATTGATGAACTGCTTGCTGCGTCACTCGCTGCACGCGAACGCGATGCGTGGCTAGCCGACGCGACGCGCCAGCACGCCGCCGTCGCGCAAGGCAGCGATACGACGTTCATCTGCGTAGCCGACAGCGAAGGCAATGCTGTTGGCCTTGTGCAAAGCCTGTACTTCGATTTTGGTGCGGCGCTGCTCGATCCGGCGACCGGCGTGCTGTTGCAAAACCGTGGGTCGTTCTTCTCGCTCGATCCGCGGCATCCGAATGCGCTCGCGCCTGGCAAACGCACCGCATCGACATTGATGTCCGCGATGCTGCTTAAGGACGGCCTGCCGTATCTCGTCTACGGCACGCAGGGTGGCGAAGGACAGCCGCAAACGCAGACGTCGATCGCTACGCGCGTCGCCGATTTCGGCTGGGACGTGCAGCGCGCAATTGAAGCGCCGCGCGTGCTGTGCGGCCGTGCGTGGGGCGACGCATCGAACCGTCTGCTGCTCGAAGACAGCGCGCCCGCCGCGACCTTCGATGCGCTGCGGGCGCTCGGTCATCCGGTCGAAGCGGCTGCCGCGCTGCATCCGCTATTTGGCACGGCGCAGGCGATCCGTCTGCGCGGCCCGTGGTCGCCGTTCTTCGAGGGCGGTGCCGATCCGCGCGGCGAAGGCGTCGCGCTCGGCTACTGAATACGTCGACGCCATGACCCCGTCAACCCGCCACGTCGATCTGCTGATCCGCCACGCGCGCGTCGACGACGACGCGCCGCTCACTGACATCATGATCAACGCTGGCCGCATCGTTGCACTTGCAACCGGTTGGGACGGCACGGCTCGTGAAGAAATCGACGCCGCCGGCCGCGCGGTCGTGCCGGGCTTTATCGAGCCGCATATCCATCTCGACAAGGCGATGTGGCATCGCGCGCGACCTTCGGTTGCCGGCACACTGGAAGAAGCGATCCGCACCACGGGCGAACTGAAATCGCGTTGCGACCGTGAAGACATGCTGACGCGCGCGCGACGTGTTCTCGACATGGCCGTGCGCAATGGCACGATCGCAATGCGCACGCATCCGGACGTCGATCCGATCCAGCAGCTGCTCGGCGTCGAAACGATGCTCGAACTGCGCGACGAATATCGCGATCTGATCGACCTGCAGATCGTCGCGTTTCCGCAGGAAGGCCTGATCAAGGCACCCGGCACGCTGCAATTGCTGGAAGAAGCGTTGAATCTCGGCGCCGACGTCGCCGGTGGCTGCCCCTACAACGAAGCGAGTCGCGAAGACACCGAAGCCCATATCGATGCGGTATTCGCGCTTGCGCAGCGCTTTAGCGTCGACATCGACCTGCACGCCGATTTCGCCGATGACACCGCCGACGCCCGCTTCTTCGCCACTGAATACATCGCGCGCAAGACAATCGAGACTGGCTATCAGGGCCGTGTGTCGCTTGGACACGTCACGAGTCTCGGCTCGCTGCCGCCCGCGCAACTCGCACCGCTGGTCGAACTGCTCGCCGATGCGCACATTCATATCGTCACGCTGCCCGCGACCGATCTTTACCTCGGCGCCCGCCGCGACACAGAAAACCCGCGCCGCGCGCTCACGCCATTGCGCGCGCTCGTCGACGGAGGCGTGAACGTCGCGTATTCGTCGAACAACGTGCGCAACGCATTCACACCGTTCGGCAACGCGGACGTGCTGACCATCGGCAACCTGCTCGCGCACGCTGCGCAATTCGGCACGCCATCGCAGCAGGCGCAGATTCTCGCGATGGGCACCGTCAATGCAGCCCGCGCAATCGGCATCGAAGGCAACTACGGCATCGCGCCTGGACGGCTCGCCGATCTCGTCGTGCTCGATACGCCATGGATCGCCGACGCCCTGCTCGACATGCCGCCGCGCACCTGGGTCATCAAGCGCGGCCGTATCACCGTGACCACGCATCACTGCTGCGAGATTCATCGCGCTCATTCCACAGAAGAGGTGTAACGTGCCCGCCCCGCTCTCATCGTCCGCTTCATCGTCTTCCTCGAATCCGCACGCGCAGTCGCAGATCGAACTCGTTCACGTGACGAAACGCTATGGCGACAGCGTGGCCGTCGACAAGCTCGATCTCTTTATCGAAGGTGGCAGTTATTGCTGTCTGCTTGGGCCATCCGGTTGCGGCAAGACCACGACGTTGCGCATGATCGCCGGCCACGAAACCGTCAACGACGGCGACGTGCTGATCGGCGATCGCAACGTCACGCTGCTCGAACCGAGCGACCGCGGCACCGCGATGGTGTTTCAGCACTACGCGCTGTTCCCGCATCTGTCCGCACTCGACAACGTTGCGTTCAGCCTGCGCATGCGCGGCGTCGGACGCGAAGAGCGCGAACAGCGCGCGAAAGCGTTGCTCGAACTCGTTTCAATGGGCCAGTACGCGCATCGCAAGCCAGCGCAGCTTTCCGGCGGCCAGCAGCAGCGCGTCGCACTCGCGCGTGCGTTGCTGAACCAGCCGCGCTGCCTGCTGCTCGACGAGCCGCTATCCGCACTCGATCCATTCCTGCGCGTGCAGATGCGTGCCGAACTGAAACGCTGGCAGAAAGATCTCGGCATCACATTCGTTCACGTCACGCACTCGCAGGAGGAAGCGCTCGCGCTGGCCGATCTCGTCGTCGTGATGAACGGCGGCAAGATCGAGCAGGCGGGCACGCCGCATGAAGTGTTCAACCATCCGCGCACGGAATTCGTCGCGCGTTTTCTGGGCGCGCACAACGTGATTCCGGCGGGTCAGCAGATGATCACCGTGCGCGCCGACCAGTTGCGCGTCGCACCGCACGGCACCGTACCCGTGCAGGACGGCCGCGAAGGCTTGAGCCGCATTGGCGGTGTGCCTTGCCGCGTGACGGCAACCGAGTATCACGGCACGCACGTCCGCATGAGTCTTGTCACCGCCGATACCGATCGCGAGCTGATCGCGCTCGTCGGCGATGCTGAATACGACCCCGCCCAGATGAAGGTAGGAGCGCGCGTCATCGTCTGGTGGAGTGAGGCACATGCGCATGCGCTTGCTGCCTGAAGCGCATTGAAACACGCTTTGAACGATCCGATTTTCTCTGAAAGCATCACAAACGCAACGAGGAGCCTTTGCCATGAGCGACAAGAAAACAACGGACGCCCAGGTGGACACCGCCGCCACAGCCGTCCCTGAGACAGCAACGCATGCACCCGAAGCCGCCGCGCCTGGCGGTCTTTCGCGCCGCACCTTCCTGAAGGGTGCGGTTGCGGCCGCCGGCATCACCGGCTTCCCGTACGTCCACGCGCAGGAAAAGATCACGCTGCGCTATCTCGGCACGGCCGTGAACCAGAGCGCCGACATCGCGAAGAAGTTCAAGGAAGACACGGGCATCGAGCTTCAATACATTCCGCTCACGACCGACGACGTCACGAAGCGCATCATCACGCAGCCGAATTCGTTCGATATTGCCGACACGGAATACTTCTCGCTGAAGAAGCTGATTCCGTCGGGCACGCTCGTCGGTCTCGACGCGAAGAAGATCAAGTATGCGGACAAGATCACACCTGTGCTCACGCGCGGCGAAATCGCCGGCAAGAAGATTGGCGACCAGGGCACTGCGCCGAAGAAAGTCATGTTCCTGACGGGCGAGCATTCGACGCAGTTTTCCACCACGCCCACCGAATGGATGACACTGATCCCGACGACGTACAACGCCGACACGCTCGGCATTCGTCCGGACCTGATCAAGCGCCCGGTGAGCACGTGGGCCGATCTGCTGAATCCTGAGTTCAAGGGCAAGGCGGCGCTGCTCAACATCCCGTCGATCGGCATCATGGACGCCGCCATGGCACTCGAAGCCAGCGGCAAGATGAAGTACGGCGACAAGGGCAACATGACAAAGAAGGAGATCGACGGCACCATCGCCGCGCTGATCGAAGCTAAGCGTGCAGGCCAGTTCCGCGCATTCTGGCGTGACTTCAACGAAAGCGTGAACCTGATGGCGTCGGGCGAAGTGGTGATCCAGTCGATGTGGTCGCCGGCCGTGACGAAGGTGCGCACGATGGGCGTGCCCTGCACGTTCCAGCCGCTGAAAGAAGGCTATCGCGCGTGGGCGTCGGGCTTTGGCTTGCCGCGTACGTTGCAGGGCCGCAAGCGCGATGGCGCGTATGAGTTCATCAACTGGTTCCTCGATGGCTGGGCAGGCGCGTATCTGATGCGTCAGGGCTACTACTCTGCCGTACTTGAAACAGCACGGCCGAAAATGCAGGCGTACGAGTGGGACTACTGGATCGAAGGCAAGCCCGCTACGCAGGAAATCAAGGCGCCAGACGGGCAGGCGCTTGAGAAGGCAGGTGCCACGCGTGATGGCGGTTCCTATCAGGCGCGGATGGGCGCAATCGCCTGCTGGAACGCTGTGATGGACGAGAACATCTACATGGTCCAGAAGTGGAACGAGTTCATCGCAGCCTGATCGTCTGTACATGAAGCAGGGCGCGCCCTGCTTCGCTTCTCAAGTCATTCAAGGACAACGCGATGGCAACGCTTCCCGACACGATCGCCGCTTCGCCTGTCGCACGCGAACGCCGCAAGGAGCGGCGCTCCGCGTGGTGGCAAGCCGCACCGCTTACGCTCGCCTTCCTGCTGTTCTTCATCGTGCCGCTGGTGATGACGCTCGTGGTGAGCTTCTGGAATTTCAACGAATACGAAATCATCCCGGCGTTCACGCTCAAGAACTATCAGGCGATCTTCGATGGCTGCGGTTCCTTGACCAATGTGTGCGTCACGCTCAAGACTTACTGGTCGACGCTGCGCTTTTGCGTGATCGTGTGGGCGGTGACGCTGGTGCTCGGCTTTTCGATTGCATGGTTTCTCGCGTTTCATATACGCACAGTACGCATGCAGACCATTTTGTTCCTTGTCTGCACAATTCCGTTCTGGACGTCCAACGTGATCCGCATGATTTCGTGGATGCCGCTGCTGGGTCGCAATGGGCTCGTCAATGACGCGCTGGTGGGCGCGCATCTCGTCGATAAACCAGTTGAATGGCTGCTGTATTCGGATTTCGCGGTCGTGCTTGCGTTCGTGCATCTCTTCACGTTCTTCATGATCGTGCCGATTTTCAATGCGATGATGCGTATCGACCGCTCGCTCATTGAAGCCGCGCGCGATGCCGGCGCAAGCGGCTGGCAGATCGTGTGGCGCGTGGTGCTGCCGCTGTCCAGAACCGGCGTGATCATCGGCTCGATCTTCGTTGTGACGATCGTGATGGGCGATTTCCTGACCGTTGGCGTGATGGGCGGACAGCAGATTGCATCGGTGGGGAAGATCATTCAGGTACAAACATCGTATCTGCAGTTTCCTGCCGCGGCCGCTAACGCGATGGTGCTGCTCGCCATTGTGCTGATGATGATCTGGGCGCTGACGCGTCTCGTCGATATTCGCAAGGAGCTTTAAATGACCGCGCCCAAAATTCTGCGACGCGACCGGCGTCCCGCGAGTTTCTACTGGCTCTCCGCCCTGTTTGCACTCTTCGTGCTATTTCTTTACGGACCGACGATCACGATTTTCATCCTGTCGTTTCAGGGACCGGAAGGCGGCTTGACGTTTCCGATGCGCGGCGTTTCGCTGCACTGGTTCCAGCAGCTAAGCCAGGGTGTCGGACAGATCGACATCTGGGGCGCCTTTGGCCGCTCGATGAAACTGGCGCTCGTGACGATGATGCTGACCGTCGTATTTTCGCTGATGGCGGGTCTCGCATTCCGCCGGCGCTTTCGCGGTGACGGCGCGGTGTTTTATATGAGCATCGCAAGTCTGATCATGCCGTCAATCATCGTTTCTTTAGGCATTGGCCTGACGTTCCGTCTGCTCGATATGGGCGTGAAAGCCTTTGCAACGACGGTTGGCTGGCAGAGCTTCGCCGACAGCTATACGACCTCGATGGGCCTGTACACGTCGGCGCTCGGTGCGCATCTGACGTGGACGCTGCCGTTCGGCCTGCTCGTCATGTTCGCCGTGTTCAACCGCTTCAACCGCAGTTGGGAAGAAGCCGCGCACGATCTGGGTGCGACGGCGTGGCAGCGTTTTCTGTATGTCGTGCTGCCGATCATCGGCGCATCCGTGATCGGCGTCGGCATGTTCGGCTTTACGCTTTCGTGGGACGAGATTGCGCGGACGTCGCAGGCTATCGGCGATGCGAATACGTTGCCGCTGGAATTGCAGGGGCTGACCACATCGGTGACGACGCCCGTGATCTACGCGCTCGGCACGACGACCACGGTGATGTCGTTTGCGGTGGTGATCTTCTCCATACTGGCCGTGCGCATGATCGCGAGCCGGCGGAAGAAAGCGGGTCTGCTGGCGGCGGTGGAATGAAGCAGACTAAGGCGTGTCGCCGGAAGAAGGCTCTGCTTCCTGCGACAGGCGCGCTTTAGCGTGCCGCATCTTTTCAAGCGTTTTAGGGCCGAGCCTTAGCGCGACGCCGATCGCAAGTGCGTCCATGATGCACAGATGCACGAGGCGCGACACGCCAGGTGTATTCGGATCAATCGCGGTCGGCACACGAAGCAACAGCGGAATATCTACGAGCCACGCAAGACGCGAACCTACGTTCGTGAGTCCGATCGTCGTCGCACCGCGTTCCTTTGCGATCTGGATGCTTTCGTTCACTTCGACGCTACGTCCCGAATGCGAAATCGCGAATGCGACGTCGCCGGGTTCCATCAAGCCGGCGTAAAGCCGTTGCAGATGACCATCGGTGAATGCGCTTGCCGCGATATCGAGCCGCAGGAAACGCAATGCTGCGTCTTGCACTGCGAGACCCGATCCCGAGCCGACGCCAAAGAAATACACACGCCGCGCCGTAGCAATCGCGGAAATCGCAGCTTCAACCGCTGAAGGTTCCAGTGCGCCGCGCGCATGCGTGATGCCCTGAACAGCGGCTTCGCTGACCTTGTCGAAGAGTGTCTGGAGATCGTCATCGCGCGCGACTGCGGTCGATGCATACGGCAATCCGCCCGCGACGCTTTGCGCGAGCTGCATCTTGAAGTCGCGCAGACCATGCGCACCGATCGCGCGACAAAAGCGCGTGACAGATGGCTCCGATACGTCGGCGCGTTGCGCGAGCTCGGTGATGCTGGCGCGCATCGCGAAGTCGACGTCGCTCAGCACCATGTCGGCAACCTTGCGTTCAGCCGGCCGCAGCGACGCAAGCGCGTTGCGGATGTGGGGAATCAGGTTCGGAGCGGACACCCGTGCGTTCCTGTTGGGTTAGAAACTCCGCGTTCCGTCATTGCTCCGACGGCTCCGGCAACACGCGGATCAGCCAAGCCTGGCACCACTCTCCGTGTCGAACAGATGCAGATGTCCGGCCGGCAGTCCAAGCGCGACACGCTGGCCAGGCTCGATCTTCGAGCGCTGACGCGTCGTGACGCACCACGTGCTGCCGCCAATCTGCCCGTATAGATGGGTTTCCGCGCCCGTCGGCTCGACGACTTCGACTTCCATCGCCACGCCCGTGTGCGCCGTCGTGTCCGTTTCGATATGCTCCGGCCGGATACCGAGCGTGACCCGCGCCCCCGGCGCGGCGTAGGCTTTCGCGGCGTCCGGCAGCGGAATGACGTGGTTATCGGAAAGCGCGAGCACGAAGCCGAGGTCGCCTTGCACGATTGTGCCTTCAGCGAAATTCATCGAAGGCGAGCCAAGGAAGCTCGCGACAAACAGGTTCGCGGGGCGATCGTAAAGTTCAAGCGGACGCCCAACCTGCTCGATGCGTCCGGCGTTCATCACGACGATGCGGTCAGCCATCGTCATCGCTTCGATCTGGTCGTGCGTGACGTAGATGATCGTATTCTTCAGACGTTGATGCAGCGCCTTGATTTCAGTGCGCATCTGTACGCGCAGCTTTGCGTCGAGGTTCGAAAGCGGTTCGTCGAACAGGAACAGGGACGGCTCACGCACCACCGCGCGGCCCATCGCGACACGCTGCCGTTGCCCGCCCGACAAAGCGCGCGGCAGGCGGTCCAGATAGCCGCCGAGGTTCAGCATTTTCGCGGCCGTCTCGATACGCGGCTTGAAATTTTTCTCTGATTCCTTCCGGATACGCGGACCAAACGCGATGTTCTCGTACACCGAGAGATGCGGATACAACGCGTAACTCTGGAACACCATCGAAATATTGCGTTCCTGCGGGGCGAGCGCATTTGCGCGCGTGCCGCCGATCATCAGATCGCCGCCGCTGATCTCTTCGAGACCGGCCACCATGCGCATCAAGGTGCTCTTGCCGCAGCCCGAAGGGCCAACCAGCACGACGAATTCGCCGTCGTCGATATGGAGGTCGATGCCATGCACGACCTGCGTATCGCCGTAGCGCTTGAAAATGCCGCTCAGTTGCACTGCTGCCATACTGCCCTCGTCAGGATCGAAAGCGCCGCGCGCGTTGCGCGACGTTCATGCGTTCATCGTGCGATTCTGTTCAAACCAGCTGCCTGCTGGCGCCCTACAGCGCCTCGAGCGTCAATTCCTCTGCCATCATGCGGTTGCCCGCCATCAGACCGCCGTCGACAGGCAGTGCCACGCCCGTAATCACCCGCGCTGCAGGCGACGCGAGAAACAGTACCGCGTCGGCGATATCGTCGGGCGTTGCGAAGTCGCGCAGCGGGTACCACTTCTTAAGCGCCTCGAAAACCTGGGGATTCTTGTCGACACGTGCCTGCCACGCCTGCGTCTTCACCGTGCCCGGACAGACGATGTTCGCGCGGATGCCATAGCGCCCGAGTTCCAGCGCAAGCGCCTTCGTGTAGCTGATAAGACCCGCTTTAGCCGCGCTGTATGCCGGGTGCCCAAGCGACGCCATGCCGTTCACCGAACCGATCAGCACCAGCACGCCGCTTTCACGCTCGATCATCGATGCGCGCACGGCTTCTACCGTGTGATACGTGCCGTTCAGATTCAGATGGACGTCGCGCTGCCAGCTGGCGGCGTCGGTTTTGGCGAGCGTCAGGCCTTCGGCTGCGCCTGCATTGGCGACTACGACGTCAACAGGGCCGGTTGCCGCTACGGCCTTTGCAACAGCGTCGCTCACGGCGGCGGCATCGCCGATGTCGACCGCCACGGGCGTAACGTGTGCCGCGCCAAGCCCGGCGGTCAACGCATTGAGCGCCGTCGCGTCGATATCGAGCGCCAGAACCTTATCGCCCTGCTCCACGAAGCGTTTGCATAACACCCTGCCGATTCCGCCGCAGGCACCCGTCACCAAGACCACGCGATTCATGTCCGACCTCGTCGATGTTGCCCTGCGCGCCGCCGCCTGATGCCCGCGTCGCCGCCGTTACTGCCCGTGCTGCCCCCTGATTCGTGCCCGCCGCGTGCGCTCGAATGGCGGCGGTCTGCCGTTGTTTTTCGCTTCCCGGCGCGTGTAAATTTCCAACAAACACAGCGCCCAGCGGTATTTCCAGCACGCTCGGCCTTTGCCCGGTCTTTTCCTGCACCGCACAAAATATGCCTTCTTTACAGCATATTAAGCAGAAAAGGCTCAAAGAAAAAATATGGCGAACCCTACGTGACAACTATTTTTTCGTCCTGTAGGATTTTTTCAAACAATCCAAACCCAGCGGCCGGCTACGGCGGCAGACCACCCCAGGAGAGACGAAAATGTCGTTGCATGCACGTGCTTCACTTACGCTCGGCAAGCTGGCCGTTGCGCTTACCGTTGCAGGTATCGCAATCTCGGCACACGCCGATACGGTCCGCGTGACCGTCGCCCACTACAGCGACGCCACCGCGCCGTACTTCGAGAAAATGGCCAAGGAGTTCGAAAAGGCCAATCCCGGCACCACGATCAAGATCGAGGACGTGAACTGGGACACGCTGCAACAAAAGCTGCAAACGGACATTTCGGGCAACGCAAACGCCGATCTGGCCATCGTCGGCACGCGCTGGCTGCTGGATTTCGTGAAGGATGACGTCGCCGAGCCGCTCGACGGCTACATGGACGCCTCGTTCAAGAGCCGCTTCATCGGCCCGTTCCTCGCACCGAGCGAGATCAGCGGCAAGACCTACGGCCTGCCGATCGCAGCTTCTGCGCGCGCGCTGTACTACAACAAGGATCTGCTCGCTTCGGTCGGCTATCCGAACGGCCCGAAGACGTGGAACGACGTGATGGACGCGTCGAAGAAACTGAAGGCCAAGGGTGTTGCAGGCTTCGGTCTGCAAGGCAAGGAAATCGAAACCGACGTGTACTACTACTACGCGCTGTGGACGGAAGGTGGCGACGTACTGGGCAAGGACGGCAAGGCCGCGTTCAACTCGCCGGCTGGCGTGAAGGCCGCGACGATGTACAAGCAGATGATCGACGAAGGCCTGACGCAGCCGGGCGTCACGGGTTACAGCCGTGAAGATGTGCAGAATCTGTTCAAGCAGGGCCGCGTCGCGATGGTGATCTCCGCACCGTTCCTCGCCAAGCAGATCAAGAAGGAAGCGCCGAACCTGAAGTACGGTATCGATCCGGTGCCGATGGGCACGAAGGCAGCAACGTACGCGGTCACCGATTCGATCGTGATGTTCAAGAACTCGAAGGTGAAGAAGGACGCCTGGAAGTTCCTCGACTTCCTGTTCACGAAGCAACCGCGCGTCGAATTCACGAGCACGGAAGGTTTCCTGCCGACGACGAAGGCCGAAGCGACGGACCCGGTGTTCAACGATCCGGACACGAAGGCATTCGTTGCACTGCTGCCGACGGCGAAGTTCGCGCCGACGGTGACGGGCTGGGAAGACACCGCGAAAGCCGTGACCAACTCAATGCAATCGATCTACCTCGCCAAGGCCAAGCCGGCGGACGCGCTGAACGACGCGGCCACGCAGGCGAACAAGGCGCTGGGTCATTGATGTGGCGGGCCGTGTCGAAGCCATTATGGCTTCGATTGCGGCCCGTTTGATGTTTTCCGGGCTTGAACGGGTGGTGTCGGCGCCTGCTCAAGCCCCGCCTTGATCGGCCCATTCTGGCGCGCCGGCGTGATATTGCATCATGGCCGGCGCCTCTTTTGATCGAGCACGCATGAGCCGTCCCGCTTCGTCGCGCCTTCCGGCGCCCTGGTTGCTGATTGCGCCGAGTCTGATCCTCGCGCTCTTCATCATCACCTATCCAATTTTCAACATCGTGTGGCAATCGGTGCATGAGGTGTCGCGTTTCGGTGCGATCCGCGATTTCACCGGCCTCGAGAACTTCCGCACGGTCTTCACCGATCCCGCGTTCCTCGATGCGCTGCGGCGTACGCTCGTGTGGACGGTGTGCGTAGTCGGCGGCACTGTCCTGACTTCGGTGCCTGTTGCGCTGGTGCTCAATCAGGATTTCTACGGCCGCGGCATCGCGCGCACGCTCGTGATGCTGCCGTGGTCCGTGTCGCTGACGATGACGGCCGTGGTCTGGCGCTGGTCGTTCAACGACGACTACGGCATGGTCAACGTCACGCTTCAACGCCTTGGTCTGATCTCTGGTCCGATCCACTGGCTCGCTACGCCTGAACTGGCGTTCCCGGTGGAAATCGCGGTCGGTATTCTCGTGTCGGTTCCCTTTACGGTGACGATCCTGCTTGGCGGCCTGTCGTCGGTGCCGGGCGACATCTACGAGGCCGCGCGGATGGATGGCGCGAGCGCGTGGCAGATGTTCCGCAAGCTCACGCTGCCGCTGCTGCGTCCGTTCGTCAATATGGCGATCCTGCTGAACGTGATCTACGTGTTCAACTCGTTCCCGATTATCTGGGTGATGACGCAGGGCGGTCCGGACAACGGCACGCATATTCTCGTCACGTACCTGTATGAGCTGGGCTTCCGGCTTGGCAGACCGGGGCAGGCGGCAGCCGTGTCGCTCATCATGCTCGTGATGCTGTTTGTGTTCTCGATGGCGTATCTGCGCATCCAGCCGAAGTCGTCAGGAGACCTGGCATGAGCATCAAGATGAAGCGCACCGTGTGGTGCTGGCTCGCCCTCACGCCGCTGATTATCGTGATCCTGTTTCCGTTCGCGGTGATGCTGTTCACCGCGCTCAAGCCTGCTAACGAAGTGTTTGTTTATCCGGCGCGCTGGCTGCCGGTGCACTGGCAGTGGCAGAACTTCGTCGATATGTGGACGGCGGCGAATTTCGGCGTCGCGTTGCGTAATAGCACGGTCATCAGTCTGCTTTCGACGGCGCTGGCGCTTGCCGTTAGCCTTCCGGCCGCTTATGCGCTTGCGCGCTTTCCGTTCAAGGGACGCGGCGTGTATCGCCAGTTCCTGCTCGTTACGCAGATGCTTTCGCCGATTCTGCTGGTGGTCGGTCTGTTCCGGCTTGCAGCGATGATTCCTTACGGCGACGGTAATCTGGTCGATTCGAAGATCGGCGTGATCGTTTCGTATGCGGCCTTCAATATCGCGTTTGCGGTGTGGATGCTTTCGTCTTACTTCCAGACGGTGCCCCGGGATCTTGAAGAGTCGGCCTGGCTTGAAGGATGCAGTCGGACGAAGGCTGTTTTCAAGGTGTTTTTGCCGCTGGCCGTGCCGGCGATCGTCGTGACTGCAATCTTCACGTTCATCAATGCGTGGAATGAGTTTGCTGTGGTCTATACGTTGATCCGCTCGCCTGAGAACAAGACGCTAACCGTACAGGTGACCGATATGGTGGCCGGCAAGTATGTCGTCGAATGGCATCTGGTGATGGCTGCGACGCTGTGCGCGACCTTGCCGGTTTCGGTTGTATTTGCCTGGTTGCAGCGGTACCTGGTTAAGGGGCTTGCGCTTGGGGCCGTGAAGTAGCGGAATCATTGATTCGGTCCGGCAGCTTTTGAGCCTGTTGCCGCGTCGCCCATCGGCCTCTCCCCTGCCGTAAAAATGGCGCTCTTGCCCAGGTCGAGAAATTGCTCTGCCGTCGTAGTCGAAAAGAGATGCATGGCGCGCGCGATGATGGCGGTCCAGCCGGTCTGGTGGCTCGCACCGAGACCCGCTCCGTTATCGCCGTGGAAGTACTCATAGAAGAGGACGTGGTCGCGCCATAGCGGGTCCTCCTGAAGCAACCGGCTGCCCCCGTAGACCGGCCGCCGCCCATCGTCGTCGCGAAGGAAAATGCTGGCCAGCCGACGCGCAATCTCTTCGGCGATCTGGTACAGGGTCATGTGCCGGCCGGAGCCCGTCGGACATTCGACCGTGAAATCATTCCCGTAGTAGCTGTAGTACTGCAGCAAGGCCCGGATAATCAGCGCATTGACCGGCATCCAGATCGGGCCGCGCCAGTTGGAGTTGCCCCCGAACATTCCCGTATCGGACTCGGCCGGCAGATATGACACCCGGTACTCCTCGTCGCCCACGCGGTGCACGTAGGGATGTTCCGCGTGGTAGCGGGAGAGCGAGCGTATGCCGTAGGGACTCAGAAACTCGTTTTCGTCGAGCATCGTCGCCAATACGCGGCGCAGCTTGCTCTCATCGAGGACGGCCGCCAGCTTCCGACCGGCATGTCCAGGTTTGTTCGGGTTATGGATGAATGCGGTGAGTTCCGGCCGCGCCTCCATGAATTTGCGCAATCCCAGTTTCGCCTCGGGAACCGCGTCCATGAGGTCTCCGGTAAAGGAGGTCACCGCGCACAGCGGGAGTAGTCCCACCATGGAGCGAACCTTGAGGCGCTGTGAGCCACCGTTCGGCAGTCGAAGCACATCGTAGAAGAAGCCGTCTTCTTCGTCCCACATTCCAGTATTTTCGCCGGCATGGAGCATGGACGACGCAATCCACAGAAAATGGGAGGTGAACTTGACACACATCTGGATGTAGGCGGGCCGCTCGAGCGTCAGCTCGATCGCGATCTCAAGCATGTTCTGGCAAAACAGCGCCATCCACGCTGTGCCATCGGCCTGTTCCAGGTGGCCGCCCGTCGGCAGCGGCGCACTGCGGTCGAAAACCCCGATGTTGTCCAGCCCCAGGAATCCGCCCTCGAAAACGTTGTCCCCGGAGCGATCCTTGCGGTTCACCCACCAGGTGAAGTTGAGCAGCAGCTTCTGAAAGGAGCGCTCGAGCCATTCGACGTCGCCCTTTCCGTGCCGCGCCTGATCGAGTCGATACGTGAAGATCGTGGCCCATGCATGCACCGGCGGGTTCACATCGCCGAAGTTCCACTCGTACGCCGGAATCTGTCCGCTCGGGTGGAGATAGCGGTCCCGGAACATCAGTTCCAGCTGTTGCTTGCCGAAGTCCTCATCGACGAGGGTCAGCGCAAGGACATGAAACGCCAGGTCCCAGGCTGCATACCATGGGTATTCCCACTTGTCCGGCATCGAGAGGATGTCCGCGTTGTACAGGTGGCGCCAGCGGTCATTGCGGGGTGCGCGGCGTTTCGACCCGGACGGGCCGGTGCCGGCCTCCGAAAGCCACTTGTCGACATCGTAGAAGTAGAACTGCTTCGACCACAGCACGCCCGCGAGCGCCTGGCGCATCACGCTGGCGGCATCCGCGGCCAGCGAAGAAGGGATCACTTCAGCGTAGAACTCGTCGGCTTCGCGCCGTCGAGCGTTCATTGTCGTAGCAAACGCAATTCCGAACGGTCCGCCATCCGCGTTTCCAGGCGCAGCCGACGGCGCGGGTGCCTGATCGCTCAGACGCAGGCGAAGCATTCGGGATTCGTGTGCGTCAACAGTGAGCGAATAGTGGGCCGCAGCTTTTGTGCCTTCATTCGCTGGGTTGACTGCGCCCTTGCGACCGTGAACGATATAGTCGTTGATGCCGTCCTTGACGTACGGCGTCCGGTTGGGAACGCCCGCGAGGCGCTCGGTGTTGGTCTCGTTCCCGGTGAACAGCAGCGAGCATTCGCCTTCGCAAAAGAGGAACCGCTCTCCGAGATCCGCATCTGACGCAACGACCGTACCGCAGGCGTCGTGCCTGGCCGACTGCCGCAGTAACGGTCTTGGAACATCGGCGCCCCACGACCATACGTTGCGAAACCATACCGTCGGCAGCACGTGCAGCGTAGCCGCCTCCGGGCCGCGATTGCAGACGGTGATCTCGATGAGAACGTCTTCTGGCGAAGCCTTCGCGTATTCGACGAATACATCAAAATATCGGTCATCGTTGAACACGCCCGTATCGAGCAATTCGTATTCGAAATCCTGTCGGCTCCTGCGCCGGTTGGTCGCCACGAGGTCATCGTACGGAAAGGCCGCCTGCGGGTATTTGTACAGATACTTCATGTACGAGTGGGTCGGCGTGGAGTCGAGATAGAAATAGCATTCCTTGACGTCTTCGCCGTGGTTTCCCTCGCTGTTGGTCAAGCCAAACAGACGCTCCTTGAGGATGGCGTCCCTGCCGTTCCACAGGGCCAGCGCGAAGCAGAGGCGCTGGTGGTCATCGGAGATGCCGGCGAGGCCATCCTCTCCCCAACGATATGCGCGGGAACGTGCCTCATCGTGAGTGAAATAGTTCCATGCGTCGCCGGACTCGCTATAGTCCTCGCGCACTGTTCCCCACTGCCGCTCCGATAGATAAGGCCCCCACTTCTTCCAGGCCACCTCCTGCTCGCGCTCCTCCTGAAGACGCTTGTGCTCAGCGGTCACCTGACACCCCCACGTTTCTGGCCGATTAAGTGAAGCCGCCTTGCGTCATGGACCGATTCGACTGCCACGGCCACTACGAGCGCGGTGGTCGAACAGTAGCACCATGTTTCTAATTACAACTCCGGTTGCTGGCGGTCGTGATGCACGTCTTGCCGTTTGAGCTCTTTTATACACCGTTGCCATGAATGGTTCTGTTCCTCCTCAAGCTTGCAACGCTTCCATCAGCACCTGCACTAACCGGCCACCTTCCGGCGTGGCCCAGCTACCGGCAAGTGCCGCGATCAGCTGGTTGGTACTCGTCAGCGTGACGCCACCGCGCTCCATCCGGCGCAGTGCAATGTCGTCAGCCATCTTGTCTGAAGAAATTCTTCACTTCCCCAAAGCTCCAATTTACTTGACATCTAAACTATCAAGGGCTAAATTAAATCCAGAAATCCACGTCTGGAGCACGGCATGCGAATCGTCTGTATCGGAGGAGGCCCCGCTGGCCTGTACTTTGGGCTGTTGATGAAGGGCCGGAACCCGCAGCACGAAGTGACGGTGGTTGAAAGAAACCGTCCGTATGACACGTTCGGCTGGGGCGTCGTGTTTTCGGACCAGACACTCGGCAACCTGCGCGCGGCCGACGCGCCCAGTGCCGATCACATCCTCGACGCATTCAATCACTGGGACGACATCGAGATCAACTTTCGCGGCAAACAGGTTCGCTCGTCCGGCCACGGCTTTTGCGGCATTGGCCGCAAGCGTCTGCTGAATATCCTGCAGGCGCGCTGCGAGGAACTGGGCGTCAAGCTCGTCTTCGAAACCCAGGTGACGAATGACGACGTCTACGACGCCGACCTGATCATCGCCTGCGACGGCGCCAACAGCGCAATCCGCCAGAAATACGTGGCGACGTATCAGCCCGACATCGACATGCGCAACTGCCGTTTCGTCTGGCTCGGCACGAAGAAGCTCTTCGATGCATTCACCTTCGCGTTCGAAGAAACCGAATGGGGCTGGTTCCAGGCGCACGCGTACCGCTTTGACGACAACACGTCGACATTCATCGTCGAAACCCCTGAGCACGTGTGGCGGGCCGCGGGTCTTGAAGAGATGAGCAAGGAAGACGGCATCGCATTCTGCGAGCGGCTCTTTGCGAAATATCTCGACGGCAATCCGCTGCTTTCCAATGCGAGCCACCTGCGCGGCTCGTCGCAATGGATCCGCTTTCCGCGCGTCGTCAACAAGGAATGGGTGCACTGGAAACCACGCGCGGACGGCAGCAAGACGCCGGTCGTGTTGATGGGCGATGCCGCGCACACCGCGCACTTTTCGATCGGCTCGGGCACGAAGCTCGCCCTCGAAGATGCAATCGAACTGGCCAGCAGCATCGACGCGCATCCCGACAATCTCGGCGAAGCGCTAAAGCACTACACCGAGGTCCGCAGCGTCGACGTGCTGCGGATTCAAAACGCTGCGCGCAATTCGACGGAATGGTTCGAGAACGTCAACCGTTACACGTCGTTCGATCCGGAACAGTTTGCCTATTCGCTGCTCACGCGCTCGCAGCGCATCTCGCACGAGAACCTTCGAGCACGCGATGCGCGCTACGTGTCGCAATTCGAAGACTGGCTCGCGAGCGAATCAGGCACCGCGCGTGCCGAACACCAACGTCCGATACCGCCGATGTTCACTCCGTTCACGCTGCGTGGCGTCACGTTGAAGAACCGGGTCGTCGTATCGCCGATGGCGCAGTATTCTGCCATCGATGGCATTGCCGGTGACTATCATCTGATGCATCTCGGCGCGCGCGCCATGGGCGGCGCCGCGCTTGTGATGACCGAAATGACCTGCGTGTCGCCGGAAGCGCGTATCACGCCCGGGTGCCCTGGCATGTATGCACCGGAACATCTCGACGCATGGCGAAGGATCGTCGAATTCGTGCATCGTCAGTCAGATGCAAAGATCGGTTTGCAACTCGGACACGCTGGCGCCAAGGCATCGACGCGCGTCGCATGGGAAGGCATCGATCAGCCACTTCCAGACGGCAACTGGCCGCTGGTTTCAGCTTCGCCGCAACAGTATTTGCATGGCGTAAGCCAGTGGTCGCGCGAAGCGACGCACGACGATCTCCGAACGATCGAAGCGCAATTTGTGCGTGCAACGGAAATGGCCGTTAAGGCCGGCTTCGACTGGCTCGAACTGCACTGCGCGCACGGATACTTCCTTTCGAGCTTTCTCTCGCCGCTTACCAACAAACGCACGGATGAATACGGTGGCTCGCTCGCGAACCGTCTGCGTTATCCGCTGCAGGTGTTCGCTGCGATCCGCAAGGTGTGGCCTGCGGACAAGCCGATTTCAGTCCGCATTTCCGCACACGACTGGGTCGATGGCGGCACGACCCCGGATGATGCCGTTGAAATCGCACGCGCATTCAAAGCGGCAGGTGTGGACATGATCGACGTTTCGTCGGGACAGGTCAGCAAGGAAGAAAAACCCGTCTACGGCCGCATGTTTCAGACACCGTTCGCCGATCGTATCCGCAACGAAGCTGGCATCGCGACGATCGCCGTCGGTGCGATTTCGGAAGCGGATCACGTCAACAGCATCATCGCTGCGGGACGCGCCGATCTGTGCGCGGTCGCGCGTCCACATCTGGCCAATCCTTCGTGGACGCTCAACGAAGCTGCGCGGATCGGCTATTTCGACGTTGCGTGGCCCAGGCAGTACATCGCCGCGAAATCGCAGCTTGAACGTAATCTCGAGCGCGAACGCGCGCAGGCCGTCGAGAACGCGCGGCTGTCGCCACAGGAGCGCGCGCAGCGCGCGGAGGGAACAGTGTGAGCAACGCATGGCAGGGACTTGAAGGACGACATGCCGTCGTCACGGGCGGCGGCAGCGGCATCGGTGCAGCGACAGCCACCGCGCTTGTACGTGCGGGTGCACGCGTCACACTGATGGGCCGCGATGGGGCAAGACTCGAAGCGCAACGCGATGCGTTAAGCGGTGCAGGCGAAGTGAGCTTCGTCAGCGTCGACGTCACGCAGGAAGCTTCGGTTGTGGCGGCATTCGCGCAGGCAACCGAACGTGCGGGCCCGGTCGATGTGCTCATCAACAACGCGGGTCAGGCGCAGGCGGCACCCTTCACGCACACCGACATGTCGCTCTGGCAACGCATGCTCGACGTGAATCTCACCGGCGTTTTCCTGTGCACGCGCGCCGTGTTGCCCGCGATGCTCGAACGCGGCACAGGCCGGATCGTCAACGTCGCAAGCACGGCTGGACAGACGGGATACGCCTACGTCGCCGCCTACTGCGCCGCGAAACACGGCGTGATTGGCCTCACCCGCTCACTCGCGCGCGAAGTCGCTACAAAGGGCATCACCGTAAACGCAGTGTGTCCCGGTTATACCGAAACAGAACTGCTGCGCGCATCGCTCGATCAGATTACCGCGAAGACTTCACGCAGCGAGCAGGAAGCGCGTGAAGCACTGCTGCGCCAGAATCCGCAACACCGCTTCGTCGCGCCGGAAGAAGTCGCGAACAGCGTGCTCTGGCTATGCGCGCCGGGCTCCGATGCAATCACCGGACAGTCGATCTCCGTCTCAGGTGGAGAAATAGTGTGACCCCTACAGCCAAAGTGAAAAAGACATCTTCTGCTGAAGCAAAGACAGCGCGCAAAGGCGTGGCCAAACCCGCCGACAACGTCGTCGATCTTGAGATGAGTACTGGCGCGGACAGCCATATGGGTCTGCGTCTGTGGCTGCGCATGCTGACCACCACCAACCTCGTGCAAGCCGAATTGCGCAAACGTCTGCGCGCTGATTTCGACACGACGTTGCCGCGTTTCGATCTGATGGCGCAACTCGAGCGCCATCCCGACGGACTGAAGATGACCGAGCTGTCCCGCCGCATGATGGTGACAGGTGGCAACGTCACGGGCATCACCGATCAGCTCGAAAAAGAAGGGCTCGTGGTGCGCGATGTCGATCCGAACGACCGTCGCTCGATCAGCGTGAAGCTCACCGCGGACGGCCGCGCGCTCTTCGACAGCATGGCGATTGCGCACGAACAGTGGGTCGTCGAAATGTTCGGCGGCCTCGATCTCGACGAAAAATCGCGGATGCATCTGCGTCTAGGCAAGCTCAAGAAACATCTGCTCGATAACCTGGGCAGCTGATCCGCACCGAACTGGAGAAGACTTCCATGACACAACACAACGCCGATGCGCTCTTCGCCGGCAATCGCGTCACGCTGGCGAACTACGAAGCACGGCATTTCGGATGGTCGGTTAAGGCAGGCGTCGCAACGGTCACATTGAACCGCCCTGAACGCAAGAATCCGTTGACGTTCGAATCGTACGCGGAACTGCGCGACCTCTTTCGTCAGCTTGCATACGCAACGGATGTGAAGGCCGTCGTGATTCACGGCGCGGGAGAAAACTTCTGCTCAGGCGGCGATGTGCACGAAATCATCGGGCCGCTGATTGATCTGCCGATGCCGGAACTGCTGATGTTCACGCGCATGACGGGCGACCTCGTGAAGGCGATCCGTCATTGCCCACAACCGGTAGTAGCGGCCGTCGATGGCGTGTGTGCCGGCGCGGGCGCGATTCTCGCGATGGCGTCCGATCTTCGGCTCGGCACGGCGCGCAGCAAACTCGCGTTCCTGTTTTCCCGCGTGGGTCTCGCGGGCTGCGACATGGGCGCGTGCTCGATCCTGCCGCGCATCATCGGCCAGGGACGCGCCACCGATCTTCTGCTCACGGGTCGGTCTGCCAGCGGCGAAGAAGGCTTCGCGTGGGGCTTTTACAACCGCCTGTGCGAACCTGACGCGCTCCTTGATGAAGCGGCAAAGCTTGCTGCTGACCTTGTCGCCGGACCGACGTTTGCTCACGGCATCACCAAGAAGATGCTGCATCAGGAATGGAGCATGAGTGTCGACGAAGCGATCGAATCGGAAGCGCAAGCGCAAGCCATCTGCATGAGCACGCTCGACTTCGACCGCGCATATCGCGCATTCGCAGCGAAATCACGCCCTGTGTTCGAGGGAGACTAAGTTGAACGCTTTCGCTAAACCAGACATGCATGGCGCACTCGCATGGCCATTCTTCGAAGACCGTCATCGCGAACTCGCAGCCGGAATCGAAGCGTGGGCCGCGACACATCTACGCGATGAGAAACACGATGACGTTGACGCAACCTGTCGCCATCTCGTTCGCGCGCTGGGCGAAGCGGGCTGGCTGAAATACGGCGTCGGCGGCACGGCTTATGGCGGCCACGGCGATACGATCGACACGCGCGCCGTGTGCCTGCTGCGCGAAACACTCGCAAAGCATTCAGGCCTCGCCGATTTTGCGCTGGCAATGCAAGGCCTGGGATCCGGTGCAATCTCGCTCGCCGGCACGCATGAACAGAAGCAGCGCTATCTGCCGCGTGTCGCTAGCGGTACGGCAATCGCCGCCTTCGCGCTATCCGAACCGGAAGCGGGATCGGACGTTGCCGCGATGGCGCTATCCGCGCGCCTGAATGGCGACTCATACGTGCTCGACGGCGAAAAAACGTGGATATCCAACGGGGGTATCGCCGACTTTTACGTCGTGTTCGCACGCACCGGCGAAGCGCCCGGCGCACGCGGCATCTCCGCATTCATCGTCGATGCGGACACGCCGGGTTTGCAGATCGCCGAACGCATCGACGTGATCGCGCCGCATCCACTCGCGCGACTACATTTTGCGGGTGCACGCGTGCCGCGCGGTCAAATGCTCGGTGCACCCGGTGAAGGCTTCAAGATAGCGATGCGAACGCTCGACATCTTTCGCACGTCGGTTGCGGCGGCATCGCTTGGATTTGCACGTCATGCAATGGAATCGGGCCTTGAACGCGCGGCATCACGCAAGATGTTCGGCCAGACACTCGGCGACTTCCAGTTGACGCAGGCAAAACTCGCACAGATGGCGTTGACCATCGACAGCAGCGCACTGCTCGTCTATCGCGCGGCGTGGCTGCGCGATCAGGGCGAAAACGTCACACGCGAAGCAGCGATGGCGAAATGGCATGCCAGTGAAGGCGCACAACAGGTGATCGACGCGGCCGTGCAACTGTGGGGTGGTACGGGCGTGCAAAGCGGCATGGCCGTCGAAGTGCTGTATCGCGAGATCCGCGCACTGCGTATTTACGAAGGCGCGACGGAAGTGCAGCAACTGATCGTCGGGCGTGACGTGCTTAAGGCGCATGCATCCCAACGTGAACGTCGGGAGCCGAATCCATGAGTGCCGCGTTCGAATTGCCCGTGCGCATCCGCTTCGCGCATTGCGACCCGGCGGGCATCGTTTATTTCCCTCAATACCTGATCATGACCAACGCACTGGTCGAAGACTGGTTCACCGAAGGCCTGAAGATCGACTACGCGCACATGATCGAAACGCGGCGCGTCGGCTTACCGATCGTCAAGCTCGAATGCGAGTTTTCGCGACCGAGCCGGATGGGTGAAACGGTCACGCTATCGCTCTCGCTGGACGCTATTGGCCGACGCTCGGTCAAAATCGACATCGTCGGCCAGTGCGGCAATGAAGTGCGTTTCCGCGCACATCAGGTGCTGGTGACGACGTCGCTTGAAACGGGCGCGTCGATCGATATCCCCGAAGACATCGCCGCCGCCATGACGGCGTTCGCCCCGCAATTCCAATCCACGCAGGAGCTTCGCTCATGAAAAAACCTCTGCTGCCAGCCGGTTGGGTCAAGCCGCGCGGCTACGCAAATGGCGTCGCCGCGAGCGGCACGCAGGTCTTCATCGCCGGACAGATCGGCTGGGATGAAGAGGCGCGCTTCAAAAGCACGGAATTCGCCGCGCAGGCGATCCAGGCCCTCCGCAATGTCGTCGCGGTACTGCGCGAAGCGAACGGGAAGCCGGAGCATCTGGTGCGCCTCACGTGGTATGTCACCGACAAGCGCGAGTACCTCGCTTCGTTAAAGGAAATCGGCGGCGCATTCCGCGAACTGATCGGCGACTACGACATCGCGATGAGCGCGGTTCAGGTGGTCGCGCTGATCGAAGACGAAGCAAAAGTTGAAATTGAAGCGACTGCTGTGATCCCTCACGAAGCCCGCTAAACATCTCACCCGCTCCGGAGACCATGATGGAACCGTCAGCACACGTCGATACCTTCGCACGGGACAATCTCCCGCCGCAGGATCAATGGCCCGTGTTTCTGCTGGACAACCCTGACGTGGCGTATCCCGCGCGCTTCAACTGCGCGACGGAACTGCTGGATCGCAGCGTCGAAGCTGGCTGGCGCGACCGTCCCGCAATCTGGTCTGAAGTGGACGGACGACCGCAGTCCACCACGTACGGCGAACTGCTAACCCTGGTGAATCGCAGCGCGCACGTACTGGTCGAAGAAATGGGATTGCGTCCCGGCAATCGCGTGCTGCTGCGTGGTCAGAATACGTTGCAGATGGCCGTGGCGTTTCTCGCGGCGCTCAAGGCCGGGCTCGTCGTCGTGCCGACCATGCCGCTACTGCGCGCGAAGGAACTCAAGCAGATCATCGACAAGGCGAAGATCAGCGCCGCACTGTGCGACAACCGCCTGCTCGACGAACTGAAACGCTGCGCGAATCCCAACGATGAATTCTTTTGCGTGGATCTCAAACAAACACGCGTCTTTCATGACGACTCCGCTGATTCGCTGGAAACACTCGCGGTCAACAAGCCGGCCGAATTCACCGCGTGCGACACCGCCAGCGACGACGTCTGTCTCATCGCGTTCACCAGCGGCACGACGGGCACGCCGAAAGGCTGCATGCATTTTCATCGCGACGTGCTCGCGATGTGTGACCTGTTTCCGCGTCACGTGCTCAAGCCTTCGCCCGATGACGTGTTCTGCGGCACACCGCCGCTTGCTTTCACATTCGGCCTTGGCGGCATGCTGTGCTTTCCGCTGCGCGCCGGTGCGTCAACTGTGCTGATCGAGCGACTCACCCCGGAAACGCTGCTGCAAACCGTCGAACGCTTTCACGCGACGGTTATGTTCACCGCGCCGACGTTCTACCGGCAGATGGCGCCGCTGCTGCCGCGCTTCGATACATCGAGCCTCTGCAAAAGCGTGTCGGCGGGCGAAGCGCTACCTGACTCGACGCGTGCGCTGTGGCGCAACGCGAGCGGCATCGAGATGATCGACGGCATCGGCGGCACGGAGCTGATCCACATTTTCATTGCTGCGGCAGCCGATGATGTGCGTCCGAACGCGATCGGCCGCGCGGTGCCGGGTTATGTGGTGCAGGTGGTCGACGATGCAATGCAACCCGTTCCACGCGGCACGATCGGCAAGCTTGCGGTACGCGGACCCACGGGTTGCCGCTATCTTGCAGACGAGCGTCAGCTGAAATTCGTGCGCGACGGCTGGAATCTGCCCGGCGATTCGGTGTATCAGGACGAAGACGGCTACGTGTTCTATCAGGCACGCGCCGACGACATGATCGTATCCGCGGGCTACAACATCTCCGGCCCGGAAGTCGAAAGCGCGCTGATGCAGCACGAAGCGGTGGCCGAATGCGGCGTCGTCGGTATGCCCGACGAAACGCGCGGGCAGATCGTGAAAGCGTTCGTCGTGGTGCGCCCAAACTATGTGCCTGACGACAGACTGGTCGCGCAACTGCAGGATTTCGTCAAGAATACGATTGCGCCATACAAATACCCACGCGTGATCACGTTCGTCGATGCCTTGCCTCGCACGGAGACGGGCAAGCTCAAACGGTTTGCGTTGCGCGCGATGTAGTTCATCCTGACACCGTCGTCTTTGCTGGAGTGTTCCGCCATGACCCCATCTCCACGGGACGCCCTTATGATGTGATCTCCGCGGCCACGCTCCCAACCTGCCGTCTCGTACTAAACTTCGAGTTCGACCCAAGCGGGATGATGAGGGACTGGCCCCTCTGTTCGCGCGCAGCGAACGTAACGGAGACCCACGCATGACGCACCACATCGAAGGGAACAAACGCTGGCTCGCGCTGATCGTCCTGTGCATGGGCGTGCTGATGATCGTCCTCGACACGACAATCGTGAACGTCGCGCTGCCGTCGATTGCGGCGGACCTCGGCTTCTCAGAGACCTCGCTCGTGTGGGTCGTCAACGCATACATGCTGACCTTTGGCGGGTTTCTGCTGCTGGGCGGGCGTCTCGGCGATCTCTTCGGGCACCGGCGGCTGTTCCTTGCCGGTATCGCCCTCTTCACGGTCGCATCACTCGCCTGCGGCATTTCGACTACGCAGGTTCTGCTCGTGTGCGCGCGGGCCGTTCAGGGTCTGGGCGGCGCTGTCGTATCGGCGGTTTCGCTCTCGCTCATCATGAATCTGTTTACCGAAACGGGCGAGCGTGCAAAAGCGATGGGCGTCTACGGTTTCGTGTGCGCGGGCGGCGGCAGTATCGGCGTGCTGCTCGGCGGGCTACTCACCAATGTGCTCAGCTGGCACTGGATTTTCCTCGTGAATCTGCCGATCGGCATCGCTGTCTATGCACTGTGTCTCGCGCTATTGCCAGCAGGGCGTGGCAAGCAGGAGGCAGGCAAGCTCGATGTCGCGGGTGCGGCCAGCGTCACGGCATCGCTGATGCTGGCGGTCTATGCGATCGTCAACGGCAACGAGGCCGGCTGGACGTCTCTCACCACGCTTGGCCTTCTTGCCATTGCCACCGCACTGCTCGTAGTCTTTCTGTGGATCGAATCGCGCGTGCGTCATCCGTTGATGCCGCTCGGCCTCTTCACACTGCGCAATGTCGCGACAGCGAATGTCGTCGGGGTGCTGTGGGCAGCTGCGATGTTCGCGTGGTTCTTCATCTCTGCGCTCTATCTGCAGCGCGTGCTCAGCTACCAGCCGATGCAGGTCGGTCTCGCGTTTCTGCCCGCGAACCTGATCATGGCGTTCTTCTCGCTTGGGCTCTCTGCGCGGCTCGTGATGCGCTTCGGTTTGCGATTGCCGCTGGCCGTTGGCCTCCTGATCGCGGCGTGCGGACTCGCGCTTTTCGCGCGCGCGCCGGTGGATGGTCACTTCACGATCGACGTGCTGCCCGGCATGCTGCTGCTCGGCTTCGGCGCAGGTATCGCGTTCAATCCGCTGCTGCTCGCCGCAATGAGCGACGTGAAGCCGGAAGATTCCGGGCTCGCGTCAGGCATCGTCAACACGGCGTTCATGATGGGCGGTGCACTCGGTCTCGCGATTCTGGCGAGCCTCGCCGCCGCGCGCAGCGACCAGCTTCTTGCGCGCGGCGCACCGGCGCCCGTCGCGCTCAACGCCGGCTATCACGTTGCGTTCCTGGCTGGGGCAATCTTCGCAGCGGTCGCGAGTCTCGCGGGCGCAGCATTCCTGCGCGCACGCGCATCCTCGCCCGCGCCCTTACCCTCCCCGCACGGCGAAGCTGGGAACCTGCACGGCACTGCAAAACGCCCTGGCAGCGGAGCCACAGCCCGCAGCAGTTGAACCATTGGGAGACGTCATCATGGGCCATGAAAGCAATGACGTTGCCCCGTCCGAGCGCGCGGACGATGTGCGCAAGCGCGATCAAATGCGCCGCATTCGCCACGGCTATGCTGGTTCCATGCTGACATGAGAGCTGGCATGAACCCCGTCGGAAAAGCACTCTGGTTTATCGAAAGTCACTTCGCAAGCGACATCACGCTCGACGATATCGCGACGAGTGGCTGCGTCACGCGCTTCCATCTGTCGCGCGCGTTCGAAGCCGCGACAGGTCGCGCGGTGATGCGCTATGTGCGCGGCCGTCGTCTGTCGGAAGCGGCGCGCGCGCTGGCGAATGGCGCGCCCGATATCCTGGCGGTAGCCGTCGATGCAGGATACGGCTCTCACGAGGCATTCACCCGCGCGTTTCGCGACCAGTTCGGCGTCACGCCCGAAGCGGTCCGTACGCAAGGCAACGTGTGCAACATCGAACTCGTGGAGCCCATCAAAATGAACGAATCCTTTCTCGAAGACCTCGCGCCGCCGCGCATCGAAACCGGCAAACCGCTGCTTGTCGCGGGCCTGAGCGAGCGGTATCACTTCGAACACAGCGAAGGCATTCCCGCGCAATGGCAGCGCTTCGGTCCACGCATCGGCAAGGTGCCGGGACAGGTCGGACAGATCGCGTACGGCGTCTGCTTCAACAACGACGACGCCGGCAATTTCGACTATCTGTGCGGCGTCGAAGTCACGGACTTTTCATCGCTGCCGGCGGATCTGGCGCGTGTGCGAATCGGCGAACAGCGCTACGCCATATTCACGCATCGCGATCACATCTCAGCGATCCGCCGCACATGGAATACGATCTGGAACAAATGGCTGCCGGAGTCCGGACACCAGGTCGCCGATGCACCCGTGTTCGAGTGCTATAGCGAGCAGTTCAACCCGACGACGGGCATGGGCGGCGTCGAACTCTGGGTTCCGCTGAAGTCGTGATCCATCGCGGCTGAGGGCATGGCGCGCGGATCGCTACGATTCGCGCGCTGACAGCATCGTCTCGATCACGTTCGCCACCTGCGCGACGAGGCCATCGATCTCATCAGCCGGCACACCCGCGTAACCGAGCACAAACCCGTTGTAACGCTCCGCACCCGGCGCCGGCAGGCAATAACCGCTGACCGGCGGCACGACGATGCGCCTGACGAGCGCCGCCTTGCCGACTTCGACATCGGAAAGCGGCACGTCAAGCCGCGCGGTGAGATGCATGCCACCCGCGCCACCCGACACCGTCACGATACCGCGCAAATGACACTCGATCGCTTCGAGCAGTGCCTCACGTCGTGCCGAATAGAGCCTTCGCATGCGTCGCAGGTGACGGCTGTACATGCCGCGATCGATGAAGTCCGCTAATGCGACCTGATCCGCCACGCGCCCGCGCCGCGAGATTTCGCCCATCGTCAGCGAAATAGCATCCGCCAGTTGTGCAGGCACAACCATGAAGCCGAGCCTGAGCGCGGGAAACAGCGTCTTGCTGAACGTGCCGACGTACACCACGGGCGTATCGGCCGCGAGCCCCTGCACCGCCGACAGCGGCGGTCCCTCGTGCCGGAACTCGCTGTCGTAGTCGTCTTCGATGATCCATGTACCATGTGCGCGCGCCGCGTCGATCAACGCAACGCGCCGCTCCAGGCTCAGCACGCTGCCAAGGGGATACTGGTGCGACGGCGTGATGTAGATCAGCTTCGGCGGCGACTGTTGCCAGTGAGCCGGCGTCGGCGCGATGCCGTGCGCATCCACGGGAATCGGCACGACGCGCAGGCCGGCCGCCTGAAGCGCGGCGCGCGCGCCGTTGTAGCCGGGGTTTTCGATCCACGCGATATCGCCCGGGTCTGCGAGCACGCGTGCGGCGACGTCGAAACTCGTCTGCGTGCCATCGGTGATGAACACCTGCTCGAGATCGCAACGCACACCGCGCGACACCTTCAGATAGTCCGCAATCGCGCGGCGCAACCACGGATGCCCGTGACTTCCACCATAGCCGAGATCCGATGCATCGATGCCACGCCACGCGCGCTCCATGGCGGCACGCCATTGCGCGAGCGGGAATTCATCGAGCGCCGGAAGCCCGGGGCGAAATGCGACGAGCTCCTTCAACGCATCCCGATCGTTGCTCAACCCCGCCACGCGTTTCGACAACGTAGCGGGCAGCGGAGCGGCCGCACACATGGACGACTGCTGCTGCAAACCCAGGTGCGCCACCACCGAACCGTGCCGGTCGGCTTCGAGAAAGCCCTCGGCGGCAAGCCGCTCGTACGCATACAGCACGGAGTTGCGCGCGATGCCGAGTTCTTCAGCCAGCACGCGCGTCGCGACGAGCCGCGTGCCCTGCGCGATCGTGCCGTCAAGGATCGCGCTGCGCAACGCTTCGTAGAGCATCCGCTGGCGCGGCAGCTTGCGGTCGTTCTGCTGTCGCGCGTACGCGGACAGAAGCAATCCAAAATCCATTGAACCGTGGCTCCAGAGTTTGAGTGCTTGGTGGGTCTACACGTAGAGCCACGAAAACCCTATTCTGCCAGCAGACCCCACACAAAAGGAACCCTGCAGATGGACATGAAGGCCACCGCCCCAAGCGAGCGCACCCGCGTGCGCCGCGTCGCTGAACGCGCCGGGTATGAGCGTGAGACGCTCAATGCGATCGTCGACGCCGCGCACATCTGCCACGTCGCGTTCACAGACGAACGTGGCGTGCACTGCATTCCGACGGCCTGCTGGCGCGAAGGGGATCATCTGTACATCCACGGCTCGAACGGCAGCCGTCTTATCAGGCAGGCGGCGTCGGGCGCGCAGATCTGCGTCACGATCACGCATCTCGACGGTCTCGTGCTGGCGCGCTCGGCGTTCCATCATTCGATGAATTACCGCTCGGCGGTCATTTACGGCGTCTGCGAGCGGGTTCCCGACGAACATAAGCCCGCGGTCCTCGACGCCTTCGTGGAAACCATCGCGCGTGGCCGTTCCCGCGAAGCGCGGCGCGCGAATTCGAAGGAACTGGCCGCCACGACCGTGCTGAGGATCGCGCTCGATGAGTACGCCTGCAAGATCCGCACGGGCGGCCCGAAGGACGACGAGGAAGACATGAGCCTGCCTGTCTGGGCTGGCGTACTGCCGCTCGAACTCGCGCCGCGCCCGGCCGTGCCCGACGCCGAGTACGATCACACGCCCGACTACGTCGCGAACCGGGGTTGAACCACGACACGACGTGGTCGCGGTGTCCCGGCGTCGCTTCGTCGGCAATATGCGCTCCCGCGCCGATCGACGCGTCATCGCAGCTCGCACGCAGGAATCCGGCGCGACGCTGGCCGCCCGCCTCGCCGCGTTTTCGTATGGAATCCCAGCCTCGAACTGGCGAGCGGATCGCTGCTCGCCTGCCTGCACTGGACCCGTGCGCCCAGTCACCCGATTGGGCAAACACGCACCGCATTGCCGTCTTCTTCTGTCGTTTTCGGCCACGATCTGGCAACATCGATACTGGCCGGGGTCGACACGCTGATCGCACAATACAGCGTCGCCAACCCGGCTTTGCTGGCAGGCGCGGCCGCCGAAAGCACGTCCATGCAGCATCTTTTGTCTTCGATCGATCCCGCGGCGGCGAACGCGCTCGCGCAACTTGACGGTGCGCTAGCGCTGTTCGTCGAACGTCTCGGCGAGCGCAGCGTGCATCCGCGTTTTCGTCTGAACTGGACGCTGGTCGCAAAAGACGCATGACCCGTGACGGCTGCACCCTGCAGAGCGGAACGCCTGGAATGCTTGATGCTTGGAAAGACGATCCGCGTGTTGTTTTCCCTGGACCGTTCATCATTCTGGAGCGCGCTTATGACTACCGGACTCGCCACTGAGTTTTCGCATGTCCGTCCGCAGGACACCGCCTGGGAGGACCAGGGCTTGCGCGACTTCTTTCTGTATCGCGATCTCGGCATCGCGAAGGCGACGGGCGGCAAGGTGCTCGCGCAGCTCGTCAAGGCGAACATGGCACCAGCAGCAGGCACCGGCTGGCACCGTCATGAGGCCGACTTCCACATCGTGATCATGCTGAAGGGCTGGGCGCGCTTCATGTACGGCGACAAGGAAACGCTCGTCGCCGCCGGCGACTGCGTGCATCAGGCGCCAGGCATCATCCACTACCTGTTCGATTATTCCGAAGATATGGAGTATCTGGAGATCGTCTCTCCCGCCGACTTCAAGTCGATCGATGCTGAAGGGCCGTGTGAGGTGCCGGCGGTCACGCCGTGGAAAAGCGAAGTGACGTAAAGACGCTGGCGAACCGCGCGCGATCTCATCGACGCGCGCGCGTTCGCGTTAAGCCAGACGCTCAACCCACGCGATCGTCCGGCCTAATGCGAGGAAGCCGAATTACGCCGTAACGGCACGACGTTCGTCATGACGTCCGCTTCTTCATCGGTGGCGGGCGCGGCGGGCGCGGCGGGCGCGGCGGGCGCCGACCCCGGCGGCGGATTGACCAGCGACGAAGCCGCCAGCTGGATCGGTTGCGCGCGGGGGCTCACGACGACCGCACGCGGCTCATTGTCCTGAATCATGCTGCGCACGCGCGGATAGATGTGCCGTTCCCAGCGCTTGCCATTGAACACGCCGTAGTGTCCGACGCCCGTCTGCACGTGATGCGTCTTCAGATACGGCCGCAGCTTGTCGCACAGATCCTGCGCCGCCAGCGTCTGGCCGACCGCGCAGATATCGTCCTTTTCCCCTTCGACCGTCATCAGCGCCGTGCGACGGATCGCCGACGTATCGACGCGTCGTCCGCGCACTTCCAGCGCATGCAGCGGCAACGCATGTTTCTGGAACACGGTATCGACGGTTTCCAGGTAGAAATCCGCGGTCAGATCCATCGTCGCGAAATATTCTTCGTAGAAGATCTGGATTGCGTCGGCTTTCATTGGATCGCCTTTCGCACGCTCGTAGTGCATCGTCGCGAACGAGTCCATATGGCGCTGAAGATTCATCGCCATGAACGCGTTCAGCTGCACGAAACCCGGATAGACACGCCGGCTTGCGCCTGCAAAACCGAACGGCACGGCGCTGATCAGGTTCTGCTCGAACCACTCGATCGGTTTGCTCTTCGCCAGCTCGTTCACGCGCGTCGGGTTGATGCGTGTATCGATCGGGCCCGCCATCAGCGTCATGCTGGCGGGCTGTGCAGGGTGATTGTCGGCGGCCATCAGCGCCACGGCGGCCAGCGCCGCGACCGTCGGCTGGCACACGGCCAGCAGGTGCGTGCCCTGACCGATGGCTTCGGTGAAGTCGATGACCGTCTGCACGAACTCGTCGAAGCCGAAGCGGCCCTGCGAAAGCGGGACGTCGCGCGGGTTGTGCCAGTCGGTGATGTAGACGTCGTGCTCGGCGAGCATCGTGTGGACCGTGTCGCGTAGCAACGTCGCAAAGTGTCCCGACATCGGCGCAATCACCAGCACGCGCGGTTGCGGCTGCGCGGGCGCGTGGTCCTTGCGGAAGTGCAGCAGCGAGCAGAACGGCGTCGCTGCGGAGACTTCCTCGACGACGGCAACGGCTTTACCATCCACTTCAATCGAATCAATATCGAATGGCGGCCGTTGATGCGTGAGACCCGACAGCGCAATCAGCTCGCATGTGGCGCGAAGCGACCGGCCGTGGGGCGTCTCGCCCATTTCTGGCCACAGGTTAAGCGTGCTGTTAACCAGCGATGCGCCGTGGCGAAACGGCTGCATCATGTTGGCGAAGGCCTGGTAGGCGGGGTAGGACAGCGGATTCATGGCCCTTCGCACGGATGCTCTAAAAAAGTGATGACTGTAATGAGGCAATACGTATGCCAGGCGGCAGCATGGGCCCCCGAAGGCACCAGCGGTTGGCATGGCACTTGCGCGCTTTCGCGCAGGGCGCACGTTTTGCCGTGATCTGGTGCGCGCCGCGCACGATAACGTGCATGGCAGACAGCACCGCGCATCGGTTGAGGAGATACGTATGGCCAACACCACGCTAACCATCAGCAGCAAGAACTATTCTTCGTGGTCGCTGCGCGGGTGGCTGCTCGTGAAGCTGAGCGGGCTTCCGTTCGAAGAAATCGTGATGCCAATCGACGATCCCGGCGCGCGCGCGGAACTGTTGCTGCTGTCGCCTTCCATTCTCGTGCCATGCCTGCTTCACGACGGCATCCGCATCTGGGACACGCTCGCCATCGCCGAATATCTTCATGAGATTCGTCCCGACGCGGGCCTGCTGCCCGACGGCCGCCGCGAGCGTGCGCATTGCCGTTCGATCTGCGGCGAAATGCATTCAGGCTTCAGTTCACTGCGTTCCGCGTTGCCAATGAACCTGAAAGCGCATTTTCCTGATTTCAAGGTGTGGGCGCGCGCGCAATCCGATATCGAACGGATCGTCGCGATCTGGCGCGAGTGTCTCGCGCAATATGGCGGGCCGTTTCTGTTCGGCGCAAAGCCGACGGTCGCCGATGCGATGTATGCGCCGGTCGTGACGCGCTTCGTCACGTACGACGTGAAGCTCGATCCGGATATCGTCGCGTATGGGCAGGCGATACTCGCGCTGCCCGAGATGCAGGAATGGATCGCCGACGCGCAGAAGGAAGTCGAGGAAATCGACGAACTGGATGTGGAGTTCTGAGACTTCCGAACCTCGTCCTTCGCTTCAGACTGGCGCTGTGGCCGGAATCTCGCGTGCGTTGAGATAAAGCACATCACGCCGATGGCGACCGCGACGGCCGCCATCGCCCCTACACCGACCGCTTACACCTGCGCTGAACGCATCAGCCGGTGAATCCCTGCCGCAATTTCATCCACGTGCGTTTCCAGCGCGAAGTGACCCGTATCCAGAAACTCGACAGTCGCATTGGGGTTGTCGCGACGGTACGCTTCGGCGCCCGGCGGAATGAAGAACGGGTCGTGCTTGCCCCAGATCGCGAGCGTCGGCGGCTTGAAGTCGCGGAAGAACGCCTGGAATTCCGGATACATCTTCACGTTTGAAGCGTAGTCCAGGAAGAGGTCGAGCTGGATGTCCTTGTTGCCTGGACGCTCCAGCAGCGCCTGATCCAGCGTGTACGACTCGGGCGCGACGTCGTCCGGATTCTTCACGCCGTGCGTGTATTGCCAGCGCGTGCCTTCGAGTGTCAGCACAGCATCGCGGATCACATTGCGGTTGGCTTCGCTCGGCTCGGCCCAGTAGCGGCGGATTGGATCCCATGCATCGCCCAGGCCTTCTTCGTACGCGTTGCCGTTCTGCGAAACGAGTGCCGACACGCGATCCGGATACGCCAGCGCCAGACGAAAGCCAACCGGCGCGCCGTAGTCGAATACGTACAGTGCGTAGCGCTGGAGATCGAGCGCATCCACAAACGCCCGTACCGTTTGCGCCAGACCGTCGAACGTGTAGACGTACTCGCGCCCGGCCGGCACCGTCGTGAAACCGAAGCCCGGCAGATCCGGCGCGATCACGCGATATTGCGCGGCAAGACGCGGAATCAGATCGCGGTACATATGCGATGACGAAGGATAGCCATGCAACAGCAGAATCACCGGCGCATCGACCGGCCCCGCTTCGCGATAGAAAACACTGACGCCGTCAGCTTCGACGCGCTTGAGCGCCATGCGGGGAATCGAAGGAACAGTGGCTTGCGCCGATGAAGCATCAGACATGAGGTTCTCCTGACAGGGATCGTTTGAAACCGCTAAAAACTAGGTACAACGGTTACATCATAGCCCGGCGACGTAACTTGTCAAACTTATTTTTAACGGTTACAGTAGAAACACTGAATCAGGAACTGTCATGCTCTCTGCTCATACACACACTTTCGCGCCTGCACCCGGTGCCCGGCCGTCGTTCGTCGGCGATCACCCCGCGCTCGATATGCTCAACACGGTCGCCGTGGTCGATGACCAGATGGTCGACTTCTGGCAGACGGACGAGGACGTGCTGAACTGGCTGGGCGAAATGAATCTGGTGGTGCCTGGCGAAGCGCCCGCGCTCAAGCCGCTTGCGTTACGCGACGCGGCGCGCGGATTGCGCGAGCTCGTCCGCACGCTGCTGGCCCAGCGCAAAGCAGAGGAAACCGTGGAAATCGCTGCGCTGAATGACTTTCTGGCGCACGGGCACTACCAGACGCAGCTGGTAGCCGCGACGGACGGGAGCGTTCAGATCAGTCGCCGATACGAGGCGCGTTCGGCGGAACAGGTATTGATACCGCTCGCGGAATCGGCGGCGGAACTGCTTGCAACGGGCGACTTTAGCCTCGTGCGCAAGTGCGAGCACCCGGATTGCGTGCTGCACTTCTATGACCGCACCAAGTCGCACCGGCGGCGCTGGTGCAGCATGGCGATGTGCGGCAACCGGCACAAGGTTGCGCAGTTTCGCCGTCGGCAGGAGCAGTAAGCTGACGCGGCCCGAACGGGCTGCCCTAAGCGGCCGCCTCAAACGCTTCTGCCGTCTCACGCACTAAAGTCGCCACCAGTTCAGCCGCCGGCATCGCGCGCGACAAACGCACCGCCTGACCCGCCCAATGCGCCGCGTATTCGTGATTGCCCTGCGCTTTGGCCGCGGCGTGCAGAGCCTTGCCGGCATCATAGGCGATAGGGTAATCGGGGAACGGTGGGCGCCCCGCAGCACGTCCCAGTTCGGCGATGCGGTTCTGGATTCCCCGCGCCGGCCGGCCGGAAATGGATGTGATCAATGTCGTCCGGACCGCCGGATCAACGATCGCCTGACGATAAGCCGCATCCGCAGCCGATTCCGGTGACGCGACGAAAGCCGTTCCAAGCTGCACCGCCTGCGCGCCGAGCGCGAGCATGGCCGCGATGCCCGCGCCATCCATGATGCCGCCCGCTGCAATCACTGGCAGGCTCGTTTGCCGGACCAGAACGCGTACCAGCGCGAGCGTACCGAGCGCTTCGTCGGGCTGTTCGGGATCGAACATGCCGCGATGGCCGCCAGCCTCGATGCCCTGCGCCACGATCGCGTCGATGCCCGCCCGCTCGATTTGTGCTGCTTCATCCGGATTCGTCGCGTTTGCCAGCAGGACGATGCCCGCGTCGTGCAGACCTTCGATGATGTGCGGCTTCGGCAGGCCAAAGTGAAAGCTCACAACCGCCGGACGCTCTTCGACGAGCATCGCCAGCATGGCGTCGTCGTCGACCGCGCTTTTGTAGATTTCGCGCAGCGCCTTCGGCGGCTCGGCGCCGAAACGTGCGAACTCCGGTGCCAGATAGGCGAGCCAGCGCGCTTCGCGTTCCGGGTCGGCGGTGGCGGCCGCATGCACGAACAGATTGATGTTGAACGGCTTGCTGGTCAGCGCGCGCGTCTCGCGAATCATCGCGCGCGCGCCTTCGACCGTCGTCGCGCCGACGCCGAGCGAGCCCAGTCCGCCCGCATTCGACACCGCCGCGGCCAGCGCGGGCGTGCTCACGCCCGCCATCGGCGCCTGGATGATCGGCACGCTGATGCCGAGCTTCGCCAGCAGCGTCGTGGAAGTGTTGGACGGGTTCATCATCGGCTCCTTTATTTAGACCGATTATCCCTGTATCAGCGCGCGGCCGCTCTCTGTCTGGCGCGCGCCGTCGTCATGGTTTCGGCGGCAAAGATAAAACGCGATTGCAGGAAGCGCCGGGCGGCACTTGCTGCAAGGAACCGGACGTGTGTTCAGGCTCCCGCACGAACCACTATACTTATGTCGCTCTCAGCGATAAATCCGGCAATTGGAAAATTTGTTCATACATCGTGTAATGAATACGAAACGGCAATTCGACGACCTTCTGCTGGGCAGCATCGAGCTGTTCTGTCGGGCGGCTGAGCTGGCGAGCTTCACAGCGGCAGCTAATGCGGCGGGCGTGACACCCGCTGCGGTGAGCCGTTCGGTATCGCGTCTGGAAGAGCGGATGGGCGTGCGGCTGTTCGTGCGAACGACGCGGCAGATTCGTCTGACGGACGCCGGTCGCACGTATTTCGAGCAGTGTCGCGACGCGCTGGCGCAACTCGTCGACGCCGAGCGGCAGGCGACCGGCGAGCAGTCCGCGCCCGCCGGCAAGCTGCGCATCAGCATGCCGACACCGTATGCGCATTACCGCGTGCTGCCACTGCTGCCGGAGTTTCGGGCCCGCCATCCGCAGATCCAGGTCGACGTGCACATCAGCAACCGCAACATCGATTTCGCCGAGGAAAGCTACGACCTCGCGATTCGCGGACGCGCGCCCGACGAATCCAATCTCATCGCGCGCAAGCTGGAAGACGCGGAACTGGTCGTGGTCGCAACGCCGGGCTATCTGGCGCGCGCGGGCACGCCCGCCTCGCCCGACGACCTCACGCAACACGACTGCGTCCAGTTCGATCTGCCAAGTAGCGGACGCCGCATCCCGTGGCTTTTCACCGATCGCGAGACAGGCCAGATGGTCGAACGCCCAACCGAGGGCGGTTATTCGAGCGGCGGTGACGTGCTGGGTGGTGTGACGCTAGCGCGTGCCGGCGCCGGCCTGTTTCAGACGTACCGCTTCGTGGTGGAGCGCGATCTGCGCGAAGGTTCGCTGGTGGAAGTGCTATCGGCGTTCGGCGGCACATCGAGGCCGTTCGTGCTGCTGTATCCCCACGGACGGCATCTGTCGCTGCGGGTGCGTAGTTTCGTCGATTTTCTGGTTGAGAAGCTCGCGCACCGAGGCCTGCTGCAGCGCAATCCTCAAGGCACGCGTCAGGCGTCCTGAACGATTGTGCCTTGATGGAAAACGATCTTCCAGTCGGATCCGGCGCGCTGCCAGATCGTTGAACGCCTTGTCTCGCGTGCGCCTTGACGCAACGAATAGGTCAACAGATAAATGTCGGCGGCGAGACGCTGGCAATGGAAGTCGCAGCTCTCCCAGTCGTCATCGAGTGGCGGCGACGCATAGCGGCGTTCGAGTTCGTCGAGCACGAACGCGCGGCTGTAACGCCGGCCCGACGCGCCCGTTTCCCAGAAGCCGTCAGCGATCATCCGCTCGAAGTCCGCACGCGTACTGCCCCACTCCGGACGATGAAAAATCGGCTCACGACTCGCCAGGTCGTCGCGAATGGCGATGAGGTCCGGTTCGGTGATGCGGGCGGGTTCGCAGGAGGCATGCGTCATGTCAGAAACTCCGGCAACAGTCTTCCAGAGTATGTCACGGTCAGGCGGATGTGCGCAGCAGTGCGGCAGCGCCTGCGTCTCACGCGGGTCGGCCGGGCGCCGGTAACACGCGCCGCGCATGACGCCATGACGTCATTGCGCCATTGCAGGGCCAATGCTCAGCTGCGCTTGCCCATCGCAGCCGCACGCTCCAGCAGCAACTCACGCTCGCGCGCGTTTCGCGTCATCGCGGCTGCACGCTCGAACTCGACGCGCGCCTCTTCCTGACGACCGAGCTTGGCGAGCAGATCGCCGCGCACGCTCGGCAGCCAGTGATAGTTCGCGAGCGCGCCTTCGTCGCCTAACGCATCCACGATGGGCAGTGCTTCCTGCGGACCGAACGCCATGCCGATTGCGACCGCGCGATTCAATTCGACAACCGGCGAAGGCGACACCTCCGCGAGTGCATCGTAGAGCGCGACGATGTGCGACCAGTCGGTTTCGGCAGCGGTGCGAGCGCGCGCGTGGCACGCGGCGAGCGCGGCCTGCAACGTGTACGGTCCGCTCGCGCCGCCCAGCGAGAGCGATCGGTCGAGCGCCGCGAGCCCGCGACGGATCAGGAGCGGATCCCAGCGGCTGCGATCCTGGTCGAGAAGCAACACGGGACGGCCTGCCGCGTCCGTTCGCGCGTGCATGCGCGACGCCTGGATTTCAATCAGCGCGACGAGACCATGCACTTCGCTCTCACCCGGCGTCAGTCCTTCGAGTACACGGCCGAGCCGCAGCGCTTCGTCGGTGAGCGCGGGGCGCGTCCAGTCGTCGCCGGCCGTGGCCGAATAGCCCTCGTTGAAAATCAGGTAGATCACTTCGAGCACCGAATCGAGCCGCACCGCCCGTGCGTCAGCCTGCGGCACTTCGAACGGCACGTGCGCCGCCGCGAGCGTGCGCTTGGCGCGCACGATGCGCTGCGCGATGGTCGGCTCAGGCACGAGAAACCCGCGCGCGATTTCATCTGTGGTCAGGCCGCCGAGCAGACGCAGCGTCAGCGCAACGCGCGCGTCGGTCGAAAGCACCGGATGACACGCCGTGAAAACGAGCCGCAACAGGTCGTCGCCGATATCGTCTTCGCGCGCGGCATCGAGTCCGTCGACGAAATCGGGCACAACATGCGTCTCCAGCGCGTCCATGTCACGCCCGAGTTCTTCGTGCTTGCGCGCGTGCAGCGCCTGCTGACGTAGCCAGTCGAGCGCGCGATTCTTCGCTGTCGCCATCAGCCAGGCTCCCGGGTTGGCCGGCACCCCCGCGTCAGGCCAGTGTTCGAGCGCGGCGATGAGCGCGTCCTGCGCGAGCTCTTCGGCGCGGCCCACGTCGCGCACCATGCGCGCGACGTGGGCGATGACCTTGGCGGATTCGATCCGCCAGACCGCCTCGATGGCCCGATGCGTATCCGTCGACGTCACGACGGGCCTCAGGGCGCGCCCGCCGCGTTCGGGTCCATGTACACCAGTTCCCAGATGTGGCCGTCGAGGTCCTCAAAGCCGTGGCCGTACATGAAGCCATGATCCTGCGGCGCACGCGGCGCCGTGCCGCCGGCGGCGACCGCTTTGGCGACCAGTGCGTCGACCTCCGCGCGGCTTTCGCACGAGAGGCACACCAGGCATTCGGTCGTCGCTTTCGCGTCGGCGATCGGCTTGCCTGTGAAGCCCTTGAAGAAGGGTTTGACGAGAAGCATCGCGTGGATGTTTTCGCCAATCACGAGGCAGGCCCCTGAATCGTTGGTGAACTGCTTGTTGAAGTTCAAGCCCAGCGCGCTGAAAAACGCCATCGATTTCGGCAGGTCGTCGACGGGCAGATTCACGAAGATCTGTTTATGCATGAGGGATCTCATTAAAGGTTGTGTGTGTATTACTGCTTCTGCTTCTGCTTCTGCTTCTGCGCCTGCGGTTTGCGGGTCCGTCCGAGCATTCCGTCGGGTTCGAAGTCTTCCGCCTCGTAGAGCTCGCGCACCTCGATCTCGCCGTCGGCGTCTTCGCCGAACGGCGCGGGGAAGCGGCGCGCCCATTCCATCGCTTCTTCGCGGGAACGCGCCTGGATCAGCGTATAGCCCGCGATCAGTTCCTTCGTCTCCGCGAACGGGCCGTCGATCACGGCGCGCTTGCCGCCGGAATATTTGATGCGCCAGCCTTTCGACGTCGGTCGCAGGCCGTTCGCATCGAGCAGCACGCCCGCTTTCGCGAGTTCTTCGTGGTACGTCCCCATGGCGTTCAGCACGGTGTCGTCGTCAGGCATGACGCCAGCTTCCGACGTCGCCGTCGCCTTCACAATGATCATGAATCGCATCGCAGTTCTCCCTGGCTGGTCAGAAAAGCCGTTCGTTTTTCGGCTTCTGCATGCACGACGAACCACGCGGGGCAGGATCGACACGCGAATGACCGCACCAGGGAATTCCCTTGGCCGCGAAGATGGACGCGCGAAGGCTTTAGTCCCAGCAGGGGCCGACCTTGCGGACTTCGATCGTGGACCAGGATGCCGCCGGACATTCCCCGGCAATCGCGACGGCTTCCTTCAACGTCTCGCAGTCGATGATGAAAAAGCCGCCGATCATTTCCTTCGCCTCGGCGAACGGACCATCGATGACCTTGCTCTGACCGTTGCGCACCTGGACACGTGCGCCTTTCGCCTGTGAGTTCAGCGATTCGACGCCGCGCAGCACGCCGCGCGACTTGAGGTCTTCGGCGAAACGCACCATCTGGTCATAGACTTCGTGGCCCTGTTCGAGCGTGCGCTGTTGGCGCTGTTCGATGGGCTCGACGATGAGCAACATGTAAGACATGGAGCCTCCGCAAATTCATGCGACGCGGTATGCGTCGATGCGACCGGCGATGAATCGCCCGGACGATGTGCGAAGGCAGTCTAGCAAGCGAAGGGGAGGCGCGCAAAAGTGTTATGCGCGACTGCACGAGCACTGCGCGCCAGCAATGAAGGGAGTACCCCGCTAACGGCGTGACTTCGTGATGGCGTTAGCGTTAGCGTCAGCGGGGTTTCACGCGGCGGAATTACTGCGACGTCAGTCCGCCATCGACGCTCAACACCTGTCCCGTGATAAACGACGCGCGGTCTGACAACAGAAACAGCGCGGCCTGCGCGACTTCCTCCGGTTCCGCGACCCGCCCAAGCGGATGCATCGACGTAAGGGGATGTTCGCTCTCGCCGCTCTCGCCCTTGACGAACGAACCTTCCGTCATCGGCGTGCGCGTGATGGCCGGGCTCACGACGTTGACGCGCACGCCCTTCGACGCCATTTCGATCGCAGCCGAGCGCGCGAGCGCGGTCAACCCGCCTTTGCTCGCGCTGTAGATCGCCAGGCCCGGAACGAACACTTCCGCGAGCACCGATGAGGTGAACACGATCGAGCCGCTGCCCTGACGCGCCATGATCGGAAGCTGGCTCTTCAGGACGTTGAATCCGCCCTTCAGGTTGATATCGATGACGCGGTCCCACGTTGCTTCGTCCTGCTCCGCCAGCGGCCCGCGTCCCGCGCTGATGCCGAAGTTGTTGAACGCACAGTCGATGCGACCGTGACGGCGCATCACTTCTTCGGTCATCGCGGCGACGCTCGCGCCATCCGCAACGTCCGCGGCGATAAACGAAGCACGGCCGCCCTTCTCGCGAATCTGCGCGACCACCGCATCGCCTTCCGACTGACGGCGGCCAACCACGACGACTTCCGCGCCTTCGTCCGCAAACAGCGCCGCGGCAGCCGCGCCAATACCCGATGTTCCGCCTACGACCAGTGCGATCTTGTCCTGAAGCATGCCCATTTGACGGCCCCTATAAATGACGAATGAAATCTATTTATAGATCACCGGGAGAACAGGCGGACAAAAGCCGCGAGCGGATCGAAGCAATGCTCCCTGCCCAGGTACTGCGCGACGTGATGTCGCGTCAGAAAACGGGCCAGCGTGTATCGCAGGCCCGTTTTTCGTCATACGCGAGAGCAAAGCTCAAGCCGCGACGCCCTTACCCACGCCGTAACGCGCAGCCGGGCGGCTGTGCGACAGATTCGGCCCGAGCGCGAGGCGCGCGTCGTTGGCCTTTTGCCAGTCGGCCGCCTCCGGCAACGACGGAATCGTGACGAGTTCGCCCTGGTCGAGACCGGCGAGCGCGGCGTCGACCATATCGGCCGCCGACATCACCCACGCCTCCGGCAGCGCCGACACCGGTGTCCCCGCGCGATCCCAGAATTCCGTGCTGGTCGCGCCCGGCAGAACGGCCTGCACCTGCACGCCGTGCCCGCTGACTTCGTGATGCAGCGACTGCGTCAGGTTCAGCACGAACGACTTCGTGCCGCTATACACGCCGTTCAGCAGCTCCGGCGAAACCGCGACGATCGAAGAAATGTTGATCACGATCCCCTTGCCGCGCGCGACCAGACCCGGCACTGCCGCCGAAGTCAGCCGCGTCAGCGCGACGACATTCAGCTGGATCATGCTTTCGAGGCTGTCCGGATCGGAATCGATCAGCTTGGACGTCGCGCCGACGCCAGCGTTATTGACCAGCATCGTGATGCCCGCGTCGGAGCGCAGGCGTGCCTCGATGCGGCGTAGATCGGCATTCGCGGTCAGGTCGGCGGCGAGTGTTTCGACCGTGCGGCCGGTTTCCTTCGACAGTTTGTCCGCGAGGTTCGCGAGGCGTTGCGTATCGCGCGCCACCAGGATCAGGTCGTAGCCGCGGCGCGCGAGGCGATCCGCGTAAACCGCGCCAATCCCCGACGATGCGCCCGTGATCAGCGCCGTGCCCTTGTTCGATGACTTTGCCATGTGAATCTCTCCTTGAGGCGCCGGCACTCATCCATGCGCGGCGCCCATCATGTTGATCAATAAGGGAATATCGCCCCGGTTGGTCGCCTTGTCGGGCGGCTTCCGGTGTTGACATGGGAGAGTCTAGGCGCGTATCTTTGTGTCTCAAATGACGTATTTACCTCGTTTTGAGACATTGCTGAGGGTGGTGTAATGAAGCGAATCGGCGTGGTGGTTTTTCCAGGATTCCAGATTCTCGACATGGTCGCCGTGTCGGTGTTCGAACTCGCCAATCTCGGGGCGGATAGCCCGGCGTACGAGATCGAAGTCATTTCGGAGCATGGCGGCCCGGTGCGTAGTTCATCAGGCGTGCAGGTCGAATCGAAAGCGTTCGACGATCCGTCGTACGACACGGTCGTCGTCACCGGCGCGATGTTCCTCGAGCCTTCTTCGCCCGGTCTGTGCGCGTTTCTGAACCGCGCGCTGGCGGCATCCCGGCGCACCACGAGCATCTGTACCGGCGCGTTTGTGCTCGCCGAAGCCGGCATTCTCGACGGCAAGCGCGTCACGACGCACTGGAGCTTCGCACGCGAACTGCAACACCGTTTTCCAAAGACGAAAGTCGACGACGACCGCATCTTCATCGTCGACGGTTCGGTGTGGACGTCGGCGGGCATGACTGCCTGTATCGATCTGTGTCTGGCGCTCGTCGAGGCCGATCTGGGCGTCGAGGCGTCGCGTTCGATCGCCAAAAAGCTCGTGGTCTATCACCGTCGCACGGGTGGGCAGTCGCAGTATTCCGCCATGCTCGATCTTCAACCGCGCTCCGACCGCATCCAGACGGCGCTGACATGGGCGAAAGATCATCTGCGCGAGCGTCTCTCGGTCGAAACGCTCGCGGAAGTCGCGCATCTGAGTCCGCGCCAGTTCAGTCGCGCATTTCGCGACGAAACGCGGCAGTCGCCAGCGAAAGCCATCGAAAACCTGCGCGTCGAAGCGGCGCGCTCGATGATCGAAACGGGGCGTCACTCGCTCGAAACCGTCGCTGCGGAGACCGGGTTCGTGGATACGGAGCGCATGCGTCGGGCATTCCTGCGCGCGTTCGGTCAACCGCCTCAGGCAATCAAGCGCGCGGCGCGTGCCTGAAGAGCCGGGCCGGAGCGTGCTGGTCGCAGGCGATCTCGCAGCGGGCTGGCTCGTGCGGCCTTTCTGCGATGCGCAAAGCTGTGAGCTTGCGTACTACGTCGTCCACAAAGACGCGCGTGGCCTCCCGCCCGCGGTTGTCGCCGTCAAGGAATGGCTTCTCGCCGAAGCCGCCATCGACTGATTACCCCCGCCTGTCCGTCCCGATCCCAGTTGTAAGCGCGCTTACTAAATACCCACATAACGCATGGCTTTGTTGCGAATCGTTACCATTTATGAAATGATAATGATTCGCATTTAACGACATTAGCCGGTCCCTGAACAGCGGTCTGGCGGGGTTGAATCGCGCGCGCGAAATGACGCGCAGCGGGCGACGCAGGACGTTTTACGTCCGGCCAGACCGACAAAAACAACGTAACAACGACAGGGAATCAAGCACGATGATCAGGACGACACCGCTAGCCGCGGCCATCATGACTGTTTTCGCGGCGCCGCTCTACGCCCAGACCGCAACACAACCGGCCGCGCCCGCTGTTCAACCGGCGCAAACCACGCAAACCACGAAGGTCGCGCAGGCCGCCGGTTCCGCAGAACCCGCAGCTGCCAGCAACACGCTTCCCGCTGTCAAGGTGACCGGCCAGGCCGACACCAGCAGTGACTTCCAGGCTGAAAAATCGAGTGTCGGCGCCAAGGTGCCGACCGCGCTGCGCGACGTTCCGCAGGCGGTTGTTGTCGTGCCGAAAGCGGTGCTGCAATCGCAGGCCGCGACATCGTTCAGCGACGCGTTGCGCAACGTGCCGGGCGTCACGCTCGGCGCAGCCGAAGGCGGGCAGATCGGCAACAACATCAACCTGCGCGGCTTCACGGCGCGCACGGACATCTACCTCGACGGCTTCCGTGATCGCGGCCAGTACTATCGCGACACCTTCAACCTTGAATCGATCGACGTGCTGTACGGTCCCTCGTCGCTGTACTTCGGGCGCGGCTCGACGGGCGGCGTGATCAACCAGGTCAGCAAGCAGCCGACGCTGAAGCAGCGCGCCGACGTGTCGGTGCAGGCCGGCACGCACGACCGTTATCGCACGACCGTCGACCTGAACCAGCCGATTACCGACACCGCCGCCTTCCGTATCAACGCCTTCGGTCAGGATCTCGGCTCGAGCCGCGACGTCATGAAGAGCAAGGATTACGGCGTCGCGCCGGAGGTGAAGTTCGGCATCGGCACGCCGACCGAAATCACACTGTCCGCGCTGATCCAGCACAACCGCGACCAGCCCGACTACGGCGTACCGTCGCTGAACGGTCATCCGGCGCCGGTGAACCGCGGCACGTTCTACGGCTTCACCGACGACCGTACGATCCAGGACGTGCAGACGCTGTCCGCGCGCATCCAGCATCGCTTCAACGAGAACCTGACGCTGCGCAACCAGACGCAGTTCAGCCACTACAGCACCGAAGCGCGCGCGACCAACGCGGCGTCCGTGCTGACCGGACCGCTCGCGACCTCGACGGCGCTGACGAAGGGCAATTACACGTCGCTGCCGCTCTCGTCGCTCTACGTGAAATTGCAGGGCAAAGATCGCAACATCAACGATCACTCGCTGTACAACACGACCGATCTCGAAGCGAAGTTCAATACCGGCTTTCTCAAGCACGATGTGATCACAGGCGTCGACCTGAGTCACGAGACGTATAGCAACCAGACCTTCACGTCGACCACACCGGGGCTGCCGTCGAACACGCTCGCCATCGTGCCGCTGGTCGATCCGACGTACACCACGCGTCCGGCAAATGTGAAGACGGTGGCGACCAACCTCGCCGAATCGAGCGCGAACGGCATCGGCCTCTACGCCAACGACACGATCTCGATCGGCGAGCACTGGAAGGTCGTAGGCGGCGTGCGCTGGGATCGCTATGAAGCGTCGATCAACAACTCGATCAACGCGCCGGGCTACGCGACGCAGACAAACTTCTTCACCAGCGTGCGCGGCGGCATCATTTATCAGCCGACCGACTGGCAGTCGTACTACGTGTCGTACGGCACGTCGTTCGATCCATCGCTCGAAGCGCTGACGCTCACCAACGGACAGCAGAACCTGCCGCCGGAAAAGAACCGCTCGTATGAAGTCGGCTCGAAGTGGGACCTGCTGGGCGGCGGTCTGTCAGTGACGCAATCGCTCTTTAGCATCGAGAAGACGAATGCGCGCACGCTGGATGCGACCGGCAATTACCAGCTCGACGGCGACATCCGCGTGCGCGGCTATCAGCTCGGTCTCGCCGGTCACATTACGAACAAGTGGCAGGTGTTCGGCGGCTACACATACATGGACGGCACCGTGCTGAAGGCACTCGACGGCACCGCCGGCAAGACGCCCGCCAACACGCCGCGCAACATGATCACGCTGTGGACCACGTACGACTTCACGCCGCAGTGGCAGATCGGCGGCGGCCCGGTGTACACGTCGTCGCGCTATGCGGCGAACAACAACTACGTGTCGGTCGGCGGCTACACGCGCTGGGACGCAATGGCCGCGTATCACGCGAAGAAGTACGACGTGCAGTTCAACGTGCTGAACTTCACGGACAAGAAGTACTACGACGCGCTGATCCCGTCCGATGGCGGGCGTGCAGTGCCGGGTGTCGGCCGTACATTCCTCGCCACGGTAAACTATCGCTTCTTCTGATCGTTGCACTCGATCAGGCAGGCGACGGTTCACGAAACACCGCCCGTTTCTCTTCAGGAGAAGCGGGCGGTCTGACGCAGGAAGTATCAAACCATGATTGTCACGATCCCGGACGTTCTCAGTCCCGAAGACGCCGCCACCATGCGCGCGCGGCTCGAAGCGGCCAGCAGTTCATGGGTCGACGGCCGCGCGACGGCGGGCTATCAGGGCGCGCCGGTCAAGCGCAACCAGCAGATCGCGGAAGGCTCGCCGATCGCGCAGGAAATGGGCGAGATCATCGTCGCATCGCTGGAGCGGCATCCGGTTTTTATCAGCGCAGGCCTGCCGAACAAGCTGTATCCGCCGCTCTTTAACCGCTACGAAGGCGGCATGCATTTCGGCAGCCATGTCGATGGCGCGATCCGTCTCGTTCCGGGTCACGGCGCGCGCGTGCGCACCGATCTGTCGATCACGCTCTTTCTCACGCCGCCCGACGAATACGATGGCGGCGAACTGCTGATCGAAGACACCTTCGGCGTGCAGGAAGTGAAGCTGCCCGCGGGGCACGCGATTCTTTATCCGGGCACGAGTCTGCATCAGGTGCGGCCGGTGACGCGCGGCGCGCGGGTGTCGAGCTTCTTCTGGGCGCAGAGCCTCGTGCGCGACGACACGAAACGCGCGTTGCTGTTCGACATGGACAACGCGATCCAGCGTCTCAACGCGACCAACGGTGACGAAGCGGCGAAGCGCACGCTCGTCGGCGTGTATCACAACCTGCTCCGGCTCTGGAGCGAGACTTAAAAGCGTCTGCCTTGTCGCGGTGACGCGTCAACGCTCCCCGTCAAGAGCGTGCAAACGCCCGCGCCCGCGATGAGCGGGCAGCACAGCAAGGCAGACGTGATGAAGCGCGGCGCGGGATATAACAAAGCCCATTCGTATGCGCATCGCAAGATGGTGTGGGATCAGGCAAACATATCCATCCCCTGCACGAGCCGTTGCGCCAGCCTTGGCTGACGCAACTGGTCGAGCCACCACTGCAGCGCACGGCCTTCGTGATCGCCACGCCACGCGACATACAGCACATTCGGCTCACGCGGATCGGCGGTGACCTTTTCCACCAGCTCGCCGCTTTTCAACAGCGACGCAACCCGATGCCGCGGCAACCAGCCGACACCGAGCGCGTCGCGCTGCGCGAGGATCTTCGCGCGCATGCTCGGCACGGCAAGCGCCGGCTGACCGCCGACGACACCATAAGCACGCCCGCCCGTCATCCGCGACGAATCCGCCACCACGACGGCGCGATGCGCGACGATCCGCTCACGCCTGAGCGGCTCCTCGACCGCTGCGAGCGGATGGCGCGGCGACACCGCGAACACCCACTCCATCGAGCCAAGTTCGAACCAGCGCAGCCCCGGAATCGCCGGCGGCTCATTGGTCGCGCCAACGATCAGATCCGCGCGGCCATCGCGCAGCGCTTCCCACGTGCCGGACAGCACTTCGCCGGTCATACGTAGCGTGACACCTGACTGCAGCTCGTCGAACGCGTGCACGACCGGCATCAGGAACTCGAATTCAAGGATTTCGTCGGTGACGATCCACAGACGATCTTCCCAGCCGCTCGCGATCTGCCGCACGCGCTGGGTCATCCGCGACACGTCCTGCATCAGCCGGGCCGCCTCCTCCGCCAGCAGATGACCTGCCGGCGTCAGTTGCAGCCGGTAACGGCGACGGTCGAACAGCAGCGCGTCGAAGCGCGTTTCCAGTTGCCGCGCCGCGTGCGACACCGTCGACGGCGCCTTGCCCAGCCGCGCCGCCGCGCGCGACAGGCTGCCGCTTTCCCGGATCGCCTCCAGCAGAGACAGTTCGTCTTCTGACAACATGTTCAACTCCATCGAACGAGTTCGTCGGAAAAATCGTACGGCAAAACCGGTCCGCCAGTCCACCATGGCATCACGTCACCAGAAGATCGTTCGACCCGATCGCTGGACTTCCACCGGAGAAACCCGTCATGAGCCTGTTGAATAAAGTCGCGAAGCACGTCGGCGCTGCCCTTCTGATCGCTGGCGCAATGCTGCCGGCGTCGCACGCCGCCACGAATCCCGTCGTCCAGGATCGTTCGATCAATGCGAACGGTATCGAGCTGCACTACCTCGTCGCAGGACAAGGCGACGAAACGCCGGTCGTGCTGCTGCACGGCTATGCCGAGTCGAGCCATATGTGGTTGCCGCTGATCAAACAGCTCGACGACCGCCGCGTCGTGCTCGCGCCGGACCTGCCGGGCGCCGGCCAGTCGGCGATTCCGGAAAGCGGTTACGACAAGAAGACGATGGCGCAGGACATCCACGCAATGGTCCAGCAGCTCGGTTATCACAAGGTAAAGATCGTCGGCCACGACATCGGCCTGATGGTCGCGTACGCTTATGCGGCTCAGTATCCGGACGAAGTCGAAAGCATCACGCTGATGGATGCGTTTCTGCCGGGCGTCGGCGACTGGCAGAAGGTCTGGCTGCTGCGCGACAAGTGGCATTTCAACTTCTACGGCCCGACGCCGCTCGCGCTGGTGAAAGGTCGTGAACGGACGTACTTCGAGCACTTCTGGAACGACTTCGCGGCCGATCCGTCGCATTCGGTAGCGGAAGCGGATCGTCGTCGCTATGCCGCGAATTACGCGCGGCCGGGCCGGATGGCCGCCGGTTTCGAGTACTTCCACGCTTTCCCGCAGGACGCTGAAGATTTCGCGAACTTCGCACAGACGCCGTTGACGATGCCCATGCTGGTGCTGGCCGGCGAAAAGGCGTCGGGCAACTTCCTGATCAATCAGGCGCGCCTCGTCGACGCCAACGTGCAGGGCGTGATCGTCAAGGGTTCCGGACACTGGCTGATGGAAGAAGCGCCCGAGCAGACGATTGCGGACATCGTCCAGTTCATCAACACGCCGTCGCCGAAGTAAGCGACGACGGCTGGCAGGATCATGCAAGCGGGTTGCCGGCTGGCAACTGAAGGACAACTCAAGGAGCAGCGAAATGGGACTTCTCGTGAACGGTCAGTGGCAGGACCGGTGGTACGACACGAAGTCGACCGGTGGCCGGTTCATGCGCAAGGACGCGGCGTTCCGCAACTGGGTGACCGCCGATGGATCGGCGGGCCCGAGCGGCGTCGGCGGCTTCAGGGCGGAAGCGGGCCGCTACCACCTGTACGTGAGCCTTGCCTGCCCGTGGGCGCACCGCACGCTTATCCTGCGCGCGCTCAAAGGGCTGGAAGACATGATCAGCGTGTCGGTCGTCAACTGGCTGATGCTCGAAAACGGCTGGACGTTCGCCGACGGTCCGGGCGTGGTGCCCGACCCGGTCAACCGTGCCGGTTTGCTGCACCAGGTCTATACGGCCGCTGATTCGCGCTACACCGGTCGCGTCACCGTGCCGATTCTGTGGGACAGGAAACAGGCGACGATCGTCAATAACGAGTCGTCGGAAATCATCCGGATGCTGAATTCGGCGTTCGGAGGCATCGGAGCGAAAGCGGGCGACTTTTATCCCGCCGCACTGCGCGAAGAGATCGACGCGATCAATTCGCGTGTCTACGACACGGTCAACAACGGCGTCTACAAGGCCGGTTTCGCGACGACGCAGCAGGCCTACGAAGAAGCCGTCGTGCCGCTCTTCGACACGCTCGACTGGCTCGAAGGCAAGCTCGCCACGCGCCGCTTCCTGACCGGCGACCATGTTACCGAAGCCGACATCCGTCTCTTCACGACGCTGATCCGCTTCGACGCGGTGTATGTCGGCCACTTCAAGTGCAACCTGCGCCGGATCGCCGATTACCCGAATCTGTCCGCCTTCACGCGCGACATCTACCAGTTGCCGGGCGTCGCGGGGACGGTGAATGTCGAGCACATCAAGCGGCATTACTACGAGAGCCATCCTTCCGTGAATCCGACCGGCATTGTGCCGCTCGGTCCGGTGCAGGATTTCACCGCGCCGCACGATCGTGCACGGCTCTCGGATCACGCGCCGCCGGTCGCCTGATCCCGTGCCGGTCTGATCTGGCCGAAGCGGTTCCGGTCATCCCGGTGCGAGTGAGGCGCGCGCCGTTCCCGACTCAACGACCTTCGACCACGCGGTTCGCCGCATGGTCGTGGCCAGCCTCGTCCTTTCGTCTTTCATTCATCAAGGAAACATCATGCTGAAGTTTTACTTCCACCCGTCGCCGAATCCGATGAAAGCCGCGCTGCTGCTCGAAGAGCTGCAGACGCCGTTCGAACTCATCGCCGTCGATACCTTCAAGGGCGAGCAGCACAAGCCCGAATTCCTGAAGATCAACCCGAACGCGAAAGTGCCCGCGATCGACGACGACGGCGTCGTCGTGTTCGACTCGCACGCGATCCTGCTGTACCTCGGCGCGAAACACGGCCGTTTCGTGCCTTCGACGGCGAAGGAACACGCGCAGATGCTGTCGTGGCTGCAGTTCGTCGCGACCGGCCTGTCGCCGTTCTCGGGTCAGGCTGTCCACTTCCTGCATCACGCGCCGGAAGCGCTGCCCTACGCACGTAACCGTTATCTGAAGGAAGTCGAGCGTCACTACCGCGTGCTCGACGATCGCCTCGCACAGTCGAAGTACCTCGCCGGCGACGAATACTCGATCGCCGACATGGCGCTGTGGGGCTGGGCGAACTTCGCCGGCTACATCCTTGGCGAAAAAGGCCTGACGGATTATCCGAACGTGAAGCGCGTGGTCGACGAAATCTCGGCGCGTCCGGCGGCTGCCCGCGCGCAGGCGTTGAAGGAAAAGCTGACACTGAAGGCAGAGTTCGACGAAGAAACACGTCGCGCGCTGTTCCCGCAGAACGAAGAAGCCGCAGCGTAAGCGGAACAGTTGACGTCAACAAATAAAGGCCGGCAATACGCCGGCCTTCAGCCCCTTCAACCAATAGCGCCGGACGAAGCGTCGTATTCGTCCCAGGGAGCCTGTGATGTCAACGAATCAACCCCGTCCCGCGCCGGTCGGCGGTTTGCGGCTCCATAACTTCGCGCTGGCCGTGCGCGACCTGAACGCGATGATCGCGTGGTACGAAACGGTGCTGGGCTTCGTGGTCAGCGAGCGGGGCCGGTTCGACGCCGTCAACGCCGCGTATGCGATGGTGGAAGCCGGCGGCATGCGTATCGAACTGGTGTCCCGCGCGGGGGAAATGCGTCGTCCGGTCGACCGCACCGCGCCGCCCGATCATCTGAACGTGCCCGGCTGGAAAGCGCTGGTTCTGGAAACGGAAGATCTGACCGCGACGACCGCCGCGCTCGTACAGCACAACGTCGAAATCGTGTGGGCCGACCAGCAGCTTTCCGAACACCTTCGCTCGACGATGATCCGCGACCCGGAAGGCAACATGATCAACATCTTCGGCCCGGCGCAATAACGGCCAGAGGGCCGACGCCTTTAAAGCTGCCAGTCGATCAGCGGCAGCACACAATCAGATGCCGGTTTTATGCGCCGTCCAGATCAGCCGCAGACCAAGCGCGGCGATCGCGCCCGCCGCAATCCGGTCGACCCATGCCTTCGCGCCGATATAAAGCTCGCGCGGACGACGGCTCGAAAAACCCAGCGCGACGACCGTGTACCAGCCGGCTTCGATCGCGAACACAGCGGGCGGCAACAGGAAATAACACCACAGCGGCGGATGATGCGGGAGCAGGGCGGCGAAGATACTGCCGTAGTAGATCGCCGTCTTCGGGTTGCTCAGCTGGGTGCTGAGGCCGATCCAGAACGACTTCCGTGCATTCTGACGCCCGGTGCCGGCTGTCGGGTCGACGGTGAACGGGGAGGATGCACCGCGCCAGATTTTCGACGCGATCCAGATCAGATACAGGCCGCCCGCTACCTTCAGGCCCAGGTAAAGCCAGCCGACGGCGGCCAGCACGGTGTACAGCCCGACCAGCGCGATACCGCTGAAGAATACGCCGCCAACGCCCATGCCCAGCGCCGTGGCGAGGCCGTCGCGCCGCGACAGACCGATCGCACTGCGCGCGACAATCAAAAAGCTGGGGCCGGGGCTCATCGCGCCGATCAGCAGTGCGGCAAGGATGGCGGCAATCGCGGCGGATGGATTCATGGTCGAGCCTCCCTCAAAGAAGATGACGGCCATTGTAGGACGTGGCGCCGCCCCGTGTGCGCGGAACGGCAGATCGCCGCGGGCCGACGTCCGGCATCGAAAGTAGCCGCGAGAGGGCGCTTTTCAGGCGCTCGCGCTCCACGAGACGCCACAATGCGCACCCGCCCGGCCGGTCAACTGCGTGCAAACCCGGTTCCGCAAACCCTGCGCATGGACTTTGGTTCTAGTAGACTGACCGGCGATGTTCATCCAACTCATAGTGAAACACCAAGATCCAGTTCAGTCGCGAGGAGGCGTCGCCCATGCATGCAGTTCCCACGCTGGATAGCAGCACCCTTGACGAGGGCGCTTCCGGCGCACCCGCAGGGGCGCCCATGCGCGATCTGCGCCGTGTGCCCATTAACCCGGATAACTGGTATCCGCTCGCCTGGTCGCGGGAAGTCAAGCGCGGTAAGGCGCACGGCGTACGTTTCTCCGGCGAGCCGATCGTGCTGGTGCGCACAGAATCAGGCTCCGTGTTCGCGCTTGAAGACCGCTGCGCGCATCGCCAGGTACCGCTGCATCAGGGCGTCGTCGATGGCGAATCGATCCGCTGCTGCTATCACGGCTGGACCTACGACTGCTCCGGCCGCTGCATCGATGTCCCGTATCTGGGCCGTGAGCGGCTCCCGAACGGCGTGCGTGCGTATCCGTGCCGCGAGGTCGAAGGTCTGATCTTTGTGTTCCCCGGCGATCCCGCTCTTGCGGAAGACAAGCCCTTACCGCCTCTCGCCTCGGTCGCGGACAAGGCGTACAAGACGCGTCGTTTTGGCCGCGAGGTCAAGTGTCACTACTCGTTCATGCACGAGAACCTGATGGACATGAACCATCAGTTCCTGCACCGCAGGCAGATGGGCCAGATGCGCGCCCGCTCGCTCGGGCGCCGTCGCGGCGAAGGCTGGGTCGAAGTCGATTACACGTTTGCGCGGATGGAAGGCAAGCAGCCGGTCGGCGAGGCGCTTGTGTTTGGTCAGAACCGCAACGGCGGCGGCCAGAACGACAAGGACGTGATGACGATCCGTACGGAATATCCGTATCAGACGCTACAGATCCGCACCTCCGACCAGACACTCGTGATGAATCTCTGGATCATCTACGTGCCGGTCGACGCTGAACAGCGGACGAATCGCACCTTCGGACTGCTGTCGATCAAGAAACCGGGTATTCCGGGCGCGCTCGATCTGGCGTGGCCGCTGCTGGTGTGGTTCACCGAGCGCATCTTTAAGGAAGACCGTGAGATCGTCGAAGCCGAACAGGCCGCGCACGATAAACAGGGCGCCGACTGGAATCATGAAGTGTTTCCGGTCATCAACGATCTGCGCGATCTGCTGCGCGAATGCGGCGCGTCTGAACTGACGCCGCGCGGCGAAAGCCTCCAGAAGAAAGCTGATTTGTGGCAGCCGCTAACGCGGATGTCGAGCTGAGTGAAACACGACGGCGGTCTCATACATGGCAGACCGCCGCGATTGACCTGATTCCACGGACAAAACCGGCCGGGCAACCCGTGCGCGTCGTCCCGCCTCAGTCGTGAGTCGCAAACCGGAGGGTCCGCGATGCCCACGCCGACCTGGCTCTCGAACGTCAAGGCGCAGCTCGCGAGGAAGAAGCGCGGCTACTGGATTCGCGTGGCTGTCATCGGCGCGTTGGGCATCGCGCTCAACGCGTACTGGACGAAGAACAGTCCCGACGATCTGCTCAGGCTCCGGATGTGGGCGTACCAGGTCGTCAGCCGGTGGACTGCCCGGGCGCCGCTTCCCGCCGATTCCGCCGTCGTCCTCATTTCCGATGAGGATTTCTGGAAGAATCCCCGGCTCGCCCGCCGCTCGCCGATTAAACGCGACTACCTCGGCGACCTCATTACCCGGCTGTGCCGCGCGCACGCCAACGTGGTGGCGATCGACTTCGACATGCGTTCGCCCGTGGTGGACGGCAGCGTGGGCGATCACAGCGACTACCGCAGCGAAACCGCCACCTTCGTCGACGACGTCAATAAGGCCGCAACATCCGGCTGCCACATCGTGCTTCCCACGACGCTGAACTGCAGCAGCAAACCGTGCGTCCTCGAATCGGGCGTGCTCGACGGGCAACCGTTCGTGACGAAGAACATCACGCGCGGCTATCTCAATCTGCCCGACGATACGCGCCAGGTGCCGATCCGCGCCCACTTACGCGACGGCGGATCGGCCGAGTCGTTCACGATGGCCATCGTGCGGGCGCGCAACGCGCAGCGCGCCGACGCCTTGCGCGATTCGGACAGTTTTCCATACGGCACATTCATGACGGACGCCGAGTTCAGAAGCGCCGATAGCGTCCTGATGTCAGACGCGATCTCACGAATGAGCGACGACGACCTGGAGAACCACATCCACGGCCAGACGATCCTGATTGGCGCGGGCTGGCATGCGTATGCGTTTGGCCGCGGCGATATGGTGGACCTGCACCGGTCGCCGCTCGGCATGACGCCGGGCGTGCTGCTGCACCTCAACTACGTCGCAGCCCTGCTCGACAGCCGCTTCGCGCACCGCGTGCCCGAGTGGGTCAATCTCGCTGCTGACGTGCTGCTCGTCGTGCTGGTCGGGTTCGCGTTCGCGCTCGAAAAGCCCCGGGTCCGCTGGACAATTTTCGGCGTGGCCACGTTGGTCCTGATCGCGCTTCAGTATGTGGCCGCGCAGAATGCGGGCGTATTCTTCGAATGTACGGTGGTCGTCGTGCTGCTGTTCCTCCACTGGCTCTACGACGAACACTCGACGATGCGCGAACGGCTCGCGGAACTCGAGACCGAAGAAGCGCACCGACAGGCTGCTGTCGTCAAAACACCGCCTGCGGTCGTCGAAACACCGAAGGAGGCGAAATGAAAGCGCACTGGACCTTCGCAGCACTGGCGGCCAGCCTGTTGCAGGTGGCAATGGCGACCTTGTTTGTGGCTGGCGACGCACACGCCGGCACCGTGACCGCGCGTCCACCGCCGCCCAGCGAGGACGATGAAAACGGCGACAAGCCGGGCGGCCAGGCGTCGAACGGATATGGATCGACGCACAACCAGGTAGCGACGGCGGAGTACACCAACCCGGTCCTCGCGGCTTCCGACACCAAGGTAGACGCGGCCAGACAAAAGAACGCAAAGAAGGCCGGGAAGGCCGTCGCGCCCAAGGACAAGGAAAAGACCATGCAGTAAGCGCGGAAAGCCGGGCGCGCCGGCTACCCGCCCCGGATTCAATGCGTTTTACGCGATCGCGCGGTGTGACAGCGCCGCAGCAACCCGCGTCACATCCCAGCCTTGCCCGCCAGCGCCTCGCGCAGGAACGACGTAAACGCACGAATCGTCCCCGAACCCTGCCGATGCTGCGGATACACCGCGAACAAGCCGAACGGCGACGGCTCGAAGTCGTCCAGCACGGTGACGAGCGTCCCGGCGCGCAACGCATCCGCGACGATGAACTCCGGCAGCCACGCGATGCCGAGACCGGCGACGGCCGCATCGCGCACGAGTTCGCCGTTGTTCACGTGCAGCCGCCCGGCCACTTCAAACGATTTACGCGCGCCGCCGGTCACGAATTCCCACATCACCGGCCGCTGGTGCCCGTACAGCAGGCACTCGTGCTTTTCCAGCTGTGACGGACTCGACGGCTCGCCGCGCCGCCGGCGATAACCCGGGCTGCAACACGCCACCACGCGCAGATCGGCGATCTTCTGCGCGATCAGCGTCGAATCGGCCAGCATGCCGATGCGGATCGCCATATCGAAGCCTTCGCCAATCACATCCACCGAGCGGTCGCTCAGCACGACCTCGAAACGCACCGCGTCGTTGCGCTTCAGAAACTGCGTGACGAGCGGCGACAGATGCGTCATGCCGAACGACATCGGCGCACTGACGCGCAACAGGCCACGCGGCTCGGCCTGTTGCGACGACATCGCCTGAGCGGCTTCTTCGACTTCGGTCAGGATGCGGCGCGCACGCTCGTAGAGTTCACGACCCAGATCCGTGATCGCCAGCTTGCGCGTATTGCGCACCAGCAGCCGCACGCCCAGTTCCGCTTCGAGCGCCATCACGCGCCGGCTGACGAACTGCTTCGACAGCGACAGCTTGCGGGCCGCCGCCGTGAAATTCTGGGCGTCGACGGTGGCCACGAAGATCTTCAGATCATCCAGTTGCATTGGTGAGTGCCTGAGGTTGATCGTCCACTCAAACAGGACGAACTGTCACTTTTCGATGTGATTATAGCCCCGTAGATTGACCTAGAATAGCTTCACATCGCGACAACGACGGTTCCTTGAAACACCCAGATCAACCGCCGGAGCGACTCACTTACCGGGAGAAGCAACATGCTGGACATTCGCAAGGCAGATCAACGCGGTCGTGGCGAACACGGCTGGCTCAGTTCACGCCACAGTTTTTCGTTCGCACAGTATTTCGACCCGCAACAGGTGGGCTTTTCTGACCTGCTCGTCATCAACGACGACCGCGTCGCGCCCGCTCGCGGTTTCGGCAAGCATCCGCACCGCGACATGGAAATCTTTTCGTACGTGCTGGAAGGCGCGCTCGAACACGCGGACACGATGGGCACCGGCTCGGTCATCCGTCCCGGCGACGTGCAATTGATGAGCGCAGGCACGGGTGTCGCGCACAGCGAGTACAACCACTCGAAGAGCGAGCCAGTGCATTTCATGCAGATCTGGATTGCACCGTCGACGAAGGACGCCGAGCCGCGTTATCAGCAGAAGCATTTTTCGACGGACGACAAGCGCGGCACCTTGCGTCTCATCATTTCGCCGGACGGCGCGAACGATTCACTCGAAGTGCGTCAGGACGCGCGGGTGTACGCAGGCCTCTTCGACGGCGAAGAAACGGCGCGCCTCGAACTGCCGGCTGACCGTTTTGCGTACGTGCATGTGGCGCGTGGCAGTGTGACGGTGAACGGCACGCGTCTGACCGAAGGCGACGGCGCGCGGGTGCGTCACGAAACTGCCCTGACGTTTGCGGACGGCGACAATGCCGAAGTACTGGTGTTCGACCTGCGGCCGATTGAAGTATCGTCGCTGTGGTCCTGATCGATTTTTAAAAGGAGAACAACCATGTTGAATGATGTGATCGAGCGTAACCGGGACGGCCTGATTCTGGTCGCGCGCGTCCTGCTGATGGTGCTGTTTCTGGCGTTCGGCTGGAGCAAGCTGACCAACTTCGGCGGCACGGTCGGCTATATGGGGTCGCTGGGCGCGCCCGCGCCGGTGCTGTCGGCGATCATCGCGGTGGTGATGGAAGTGTTCGTCGCAATCGCGCTGATTCTCGGCATCTTCACGCGGCCGCTGGCGCTGCTGTTCGTGCTGTACACGTTCGGCGCCGCGCTGATCGGCCACCACTACTGGACGATGGAAGGTGCCGAGCACATGGGCAACATGATCAACTTCTACAAGAACGTCAGCATCATGGGCGGCTTGCTGCTCCTCGCGGTCACAGGCCCGGGCAAGTACGCGATCGTGAAGAAGTAAGCGGTCAGGATTGACGGAGCAGTTCAGCAGGACGAAGGGACGCCAGTTGAAGTGGCGTCCCTTTTTTGTCGCCTTCCGGAGCCCTGTTCGGGGATAGAAGGTTCAAACAGACCGCATCGCCCGCCGGTAAGCCGTCGGCGTCGCGCCTGATGCTGCGCGAAAGCGATGGCTCAGATGGCTCGGATTCGCGTAGCCGCTATGAATCGCAACCTGTTCAAGCGGTAGCGCGGTCGTTCGCAGCAATTCGCGCGCGCGATCGAGGCGCTGCTGCGCGATCCACGCATGCGGCGGTAGACCAAACGACGTTCGGAACATCCGCGCCAGATGAAATTCGGACAGACACGCGACGTCGGCGAGATCGCCGAGTGTCAGCGGCTGGGTCAGATTCGCCTCGATATAGTCGCGCAGGCGCCGGCGCGTCGCCACCGACAATCCGCCCTTGTGTGCCACGTTCGTGCGCTGCACCGATTGCGCCTGCAGCAGCAGGCTCAGCACGTCGTGCGCGGTCTCGTTCGCACGCAGCCGCCCGTCGGGGTCATCCCACAGTTCGTTGGCGAGCGTCTGGCAAAGCTGCGCGATTTCGGCATGTTCGAAATACGTGCGATCGGCGAGCGTCAGTTCGCGTGGCTCGCGGTCGAGTTCCTGCACGGCGCGACGCGTGAAGTGCTCCGGCAGGAAGTACAGATGCATGAAGTGCATATGTCCGCGCACCCACCAGCGCGACTCATGGTCACCCGGCAGCGCGCACAGCCGGCTCGGCGCGCCATACAGACCCGGCATCTTCTGACGTTCCGTCCTGTAGCCGCCATTCAGATAGCACGAGAGCGTGTGATGGCCCGGCTGGTCGTAGATCGTTTCGGCTTCCTCGGTTTCGCGCCGCCAGATCGCGACTGCCAGCTGGTCGCCAAGCCACGCGAACCGCTCCAGCGTCGCGTTCGATTCGCCCAGCGTGCGGCACACCGAATGCAGGCCAAACGGCGTCTCGGCAAGGTCGATCACGGGAGCGGGCGGGTTCGGATTCACGGCTTTTAGCGCGGCGACAAGCAGGAAAGATGCACCGAGTATACGGGGAACACCTGAGCGCCGCTGACGCCGCCCGGAAAAGTGCGCAATCCTGGACAAGTCGCGCGACGCCCGCGGGCGCATAGTCGGGCTCCTGAATTCCCTCCCTTCTGCGCAAAACCTTATGAATCCGCTTCTCTACGCCGTGACCGTGCTGATCTGGGGCACCACGTGGATCGCCATCAAATGGCAACTGGGCGTGACGCCGCCGCCGGTATCGATCGCGCTGCGCTTCTGGCTCGCCGCGCTGGTGCTGTTTGCGATCCTGCGCGTGATGCGCCGCCCGATGTGGCCGCCGCGTGCCGCCTGGCGCTTTCTGGCCGCGCAGGGTCTTGCGCTCTTCTGCGTCAACTTTTTGTGCTTCTACTACGCCGAGCAGGTTGTGCCGAGCGGGCTCGTCGCCGTCGTGTTCTCGACGGCACCGCTCCTGAACTCGATCAACGGCAGGCTTTTCATGGGCCGCACGTTGCAGCCGACAGCGATCATTGGCGCGCTGCTTGGACTCGTTGGCATCGCGTGCCTGTTCGAGCAGCAGATGGCCCTCCACGCCGGCGACGTCGTGATGTGGCGTGGCCTTGGGATCGCGTTTCTCGGCACGATGTGCTTTTCGGCGGGCAATCTGCTGTCGAGCCGGATGCAGGGCATGGGTCTGCATCCGCTCGCCACCAACAGCTGGGCGATGCTGATCGGCGCGAGCGTGCTGACGGCCGGCAGTCTTGTCGCCGGGTTGCCTTTCGCGCTGGAACCGGGCCCGCGCTATCTCGGCGCGCTGCTCTATCTCGCGATTCCGGGTTCGGTGATTGGCTTCACCGCGTATCTGACGCTGGTCGGACGCATCGGGCCGGAGCGGGCCGCGTATTGCACCGTGCTGTTTCCGATCGTCGCGCTTGCGTTGTCGACGGTGTTCGAAGGATATCGATGGTCCGCGCTGGCGATTGTGGGGCTGGTGCTGGTTGTCGCGGGCAATCTCGTTGCCTTCGATATGACGCGGCGTATTTTCGTGGGACGGCCCGCAAAGCGGGCAGCGTAGCGCGCCCGCAGCGAAGCAGCCCGCCGCGAACGGCGCTGGTTCTAGTCACGCTTTTCCGGTGGATAAATCAGCGTGCCGTCGGTTTGCGCCTGCGCGCCGGGCGTCATCGTCGCCGGATCCACGTGGTGGGCGCCCATGATGTGCAACACGGTTTCGCCACCCGCGAGCAGATAGTCGGTGATGATGCGTCGATGGCATCGCCACCACACCGCCTCCGAGCACATCACCGCGCAGCGCGTCTGGTGGCCCGTTGCGAGCAGCGTCGCGAGGCCATCGCGGAATGCGTCCGTCATCGCGTAGTCGGCGTAGTTGCGGAACGCCGGATGTGTCCAGTAACCATTCGGCGAAGGCTCGGGCGCGTGACTTTTGCTGCGCCGTCCGCCGAGTTCCGCGACGTGCAGATAGCCAATCTGCTCGACGGCAAGCGCGTCGGGCAGCGTGTCACGATTGAATTGGGGATTGGTGCGCGAACGCGGAATGCTGCGCACATCGACCAGCATCCCGACGCCCGACTCCTTCAACATGCCGATGAATTCGGGCAGCGGATGCGTCGAATGGCCGATCGTGAAAAACGGAAGCGTCATCGCAGATCAGGACTTCGGCAGCCGCTTTTCATACACGCCTTCGAGTTCCGCGAAGATCGCCCAGAACGACGGCGTCGGCCGCTCGGTGAGCCGGTCGTCCAGCACCGCGAGATGGGCATGCCAGCCGCCGGACACGCCGAGTTGCTGCTGCGGATTCGGCAGCTTTTCGTGCGTCAGCACGAGGCGCACGCGCTCGCCCGCCTGCTTCAACTCGATCAGCACTTCCGACTGCCCTTCCTTCTCGTCGCCCCATGTGAAGGCGAGCAGATGCGGCGGCTCGAAACGCGTCACGCGATGACGCGACACATGGCCCTTGTCATACTTGCGATAAGGCTCGGGCGTCGGCGCCGGATCTGACGACAGATTCCGGTGATTGAAGTGCAGTTCGAATTCGCCGCCTACGTAGAGCGGCATCACGCCCGATGCCAGCCACTGGCCGCGTTTCTCCGAATCGGTCAGGTACGCCCAGACCCGCTCGATCGGGCCTGGCAGCAACCGCTCGAAGCGGATCACCTGGGTGCCCAGCGCCACGCCATAGTCGTCTTCGTTCATTCGTGTTCTCCTTTCTGTTCTGGCTCATCAGGTTGGGAAGGTTGAGAACCTGCGTCACGCTCACTGGCTTCGCGCAGCAGTCCATCGAGTACACCGAGGTGTGCGGTCCAGAACCTTTCGTAGAAGCGCAGCCATGCATCGACAGCCGCGAGCGGCCCTGCCTCGATCTGGCAGACGTGCGAGCGCCCGTCGATGCGCCGGCGGATCAGCCCCGCGCCTTCGAGCACCTTCACGTGCTTGGACGCGGCCGCGAACGACATGTCAAACGGCGCCGCGAGTTCGCGGATATTGCGTTCTCCAGTGGCCAGCTGACGCAGCATCGCGCGACGCGTCGGGTCGGACAGCGCACGGAAGACGCCGTCCAGAGCGGAATCGGATTGGATCATGCAGGCGAGTATAGGAAGACAACGCGCATTATTCAACCAGATGGTTGAATATTATCCTACGGTGCATGGTCTGGCCTCAGGTGGCCTTGCGCTAGTGCTTCGGTGCGGTTTGCAGACGCTGAACCACCGCGTCGGAGATCTGCTGTGCGGTGTGCGTGATCATGGTGGCTTCGTCGTGGCCCGCGAGCACGAACTTTGCCGCGACGACATACGGATTGAGCTTGATGGCGGCGCCTGGCTTATGTCCGCCCGATCCGCTGTCGACGTCTTCATACAGCGGCGGCTGGCCCGGCGTGGCGAGATCGTCGATGGCCACCGCGACCTGCAGACTGCCCTGCCCCGCGCCGAAGCCAACAACCGCACGCTTGATCCGGTTGCCCTCGTCGACGCTCAGGAAAACGCCGTGCACCAGCCAGCCCTTATCCGGCCGCGCGGCGCCAGGCGCGAGCCGCCGTGCGTCCACGCCGGCCTTCGTCAGATCGGCGGTCAGTTGCCCGGCCATCGAGGCGACGATCTTTTGGGCGTGTGCCTGCGGATCCTGTCCCGGCATCACCGGGCCGGTCGGCAACAGGCCGCCGATCAGGCGCCGGGCGCGCTGCGGCCGGCTGTCGTCAGGTTTGACGGCGGCGGCGTCGAGATCGAAGTCGGCAACGTAGACGACACTGGACGGAATCGGCGTGCCTGAAGAATCAGCGGCAAGGCTTGTGGTGGCGACCGCTGCGAGCCAGCACGAGATCAAGGCGATGCACCGCCAGGAGGTTTTCATTGCCTGACTCCGCAGCTGTTATGCAGACGCGGTCATCGTACATGGCGCGGACGTTCAGCGGACCTGCACTCCCGCCAGCGTTTACCCGACGGCCGCCCCAGGCAGCGCGCGCTACTTCAGATCCTTGAGCAGCGAGGCGCGAACGCCAGCCTCGATCGTATAAAGCGGCACCGGGTAGTTCGGATGATCGCTGCCGATCCTGAGCGCTGCGCCGTCGCGCAGACGCGCCTTCATCGAAGGCGTCAACTCGAAGCGCACGAAATGCACCGCTGAAGTTTTCTCGGCGTTCTCACGCTCCATGTCTTCGTCGGCGATTGCGTACACGGGCGCTTCGCCATCGACCTGCACGAACACGCGATCCTCGATGCCGATCAGTCGCGCCAGCGCGGCGTGTCGTTCGATTTCGTTTTCGTACTCGATCTGCATCGTCGCTTTCAGGTTGCTGCCGTCCGGCACGAGCGGCAGATACGCGTCGAGCTCACCCTGAATGCCCGCTTCGTCGAAGATTTTCTCGATGTGGAGCATTTCCTGGATCTGATAGCGGATCGTCGTTTCGTCCTCGAACAGGAATGTGACGTGATTGCCGAGCGGAACGGTACGCTCCTTCTTGTGTTCGATGACCTGCTCGCGCATCGTTTTGCGCGACTTCGCATACGTTTCCAGCGACAGCAGCGAATTCCTGGCAATGCTCATGGCGTGCCTCACGTTGTCGGAGTCAGATGCTCAGATGCCGTACGCCTTGCGCAACAGCGTCAGCGGATGCGCGAGCTGCGAGCGGCGCAATCCGTTCTCGTCGATACCCTGTTCGATGTGATGTCCTGCAAGCTGGCAATCGGACGAAATGTAATCAGGCTCCGCCTGCGCCATCGCCTTGAAAACCGGCGTACCGATCTTCATCGCCATCGCGTGAAACTCCTTCTTTACGCCGAACGTGCCCGCATGGCCCGAACAGCGCTCAACGACGGTCACTTTCGTATCGGGCACGAGCGACAACGTTTCGAACGTCTTGCGCCCGATGTTCTGCACGCGCGCGTGACATGGGACGTGATATGACACCTTGCCGAGCGCGGTCTTGAAGTCGGTCTTCAAAAGGCCGTCACGATGGCGCGACACGAAGTATTCGAACGGGTCCCAGAACGCATCGCTGACGGCACGCACGTCTTCGTCGTCGGGAAACATCAGCGGGAGTTCGTGCTTGTACATGAGCACGCAGCTCGGAATCGCGCCGATGATCGCGTAGCCTTCGCGCGCGTATTTCGCGAGCACGGGCATGTTCTTCTCTTTCTTGCCCGCGACGCCTTGCAGATTGCCCTGTTCGAGCAAAGGCATGCCGCAGCACGCCTCGCTCGCGACGAGTTCGTAAGGAATCTCGTTGTGCGCGAGCACTGCAAGCAGATCGTGCCCGATACCAGGCTCATTGAAATTCACGTAACAGGTCGCGTAAATCGCAACCTTGCCGGGCGTGCGCTCGCCATCGCGCACGGGCTTTTTCGGAGATTCCTGCGCAGCGCTGCGAAACTTGCGCGCAGCGAAATCAGGCAACCACGCCTTTTTGTCGACGCCCAGCGCCTTTTCCATCACACCGCGCGCGGCCGCCGTGTGATTCACGGCGTTGACGGTCTGCGTAACGACCGGAATGCCCGCGAAGTGGCCCAGCGCATCCGTGTTGGAGAGGAATTTATCGCGCAACGGCACATCGCCGCGCCGGTAATCGACCGCCTTCGCGCGCAGCATCAGATGCGGAAAATCGACATTCCACGGATGCGGCGGCACGTACGGGCATTTCGTCATGTAGCAGAGGTCGCACAGATAGCACTGGTCGACGACCTTGCCGAACTCGCGGGTGTCGACGTCGTGCGCTTCGCCACTATCCGTTTCGTCCACGAGATCGAAGAGTGCCGGAAACGCGCCACATAGCGACACGCAGCGCCGGCATCCAGCGCAGATGTCGAAGACGCGCGACAACTCCTTGTCGAGCGATGCCTGATCGTAGAACCCGTCCGAGAGCCAGTCGAGCGGATACCGTGTGGGCGCCTCCAGACTGCCTTCCTTATGCGGCATGGCGTCGAGCTCCTCCTGTGCGAAAGCGATGCGATCGGACGAAGCGGCACCGCGCCGCGCAGCGCGCGCGGCCTCGACCGGACGCGCCGCACGTGCATACTGCATGCAATGCGCATGTGCGATGCGTGCCTGCGTAAGCGGCGTCGATTCAGACCGGCAAGCAGAGCCTGTCAGTCCACCAGCGCTTCGAGTGCCTTCGTATAGCGGTTCGCGTGACTGCGCTCGGCTTTGGCCAGCGTTTCGAACCAGTTCGCGATTTCATCGAAACCTTCTTCGCGCGCTGCTTTCGCCATGCCCGGATACATATCAGTGTACTCGTGCGTTTCGCCGGCAATCGCGGCCTCGAGATTCAGGCGCGACGGACCAAACGGCAAACCCGTTGCCGGATCGCCGGTCGCTTCCAGATATTCGAGGTGACCATGTGCATGGCCAGTCTCGCCTTCGGCGGTCGAACGGAACAGCGCAGCAACATCGTTCTGTCCCTCGACGTCGGCCTTGGCTGCGAAATATAGATAGCGACGGTTTGCCTGGGATTCGCCGGCGAACGCGAACTTCAGATTCTCTTCGGTTCTGGAGCCTTTGAGCTGTGACATCTGTTGCCTCCATCCGTACCTGTATTGTGGGTGCGCGCCGGACGTTTATCGTCTCTTTACGCGCCTCGAGCGCACGAGCCGACGCCGCGCGTCTCATCGTGCCTCTCTAAATCTAGAGGTTGCGCAACCCCTTCCCCAATTGTGTTTTTCAATGCCGTCGATAGCCAGAAACTGGCGTTTTTACGCATTTCGCATCGCTCTGCCAGGCAATTTCTGCAATAGCCAACGATTGCCGACGATTGTCGCCGCGAAGTAGTACCGCAGCAAAAGCATTTCGTAACAAGTGCGTGATGCAGTTTGCGGGAACGTCTTGCTAAAGCGTTGCTCCGACCTAGACTGGAAGGCATCCAGGCCTTCACGTTGTCTTTTCGTTGGAGCTTTATATGCGTCTTACGATCTTGATCAACGGGTCGGATCCCAGCGTGAACCACGATTACGCTGTCCTCTGGCTCGACACGGATCAGCACCGATGGTCCAGAGAATCACATCAGGGCATTGACTTTCCCGCCTGGGGCGAACTGCGTGACGTCGATGGCGTCACGATGCTGTGCGCACCCAGCGACGACGCGCCGCTTTGCACGCTGCGCGGATTACACGTCGACCGCAAGCAGCGCGTAAGCGCCGCGCAGGGTTCGGCCGCGTGGTCTTCGTCATCGGCGCACAAGCCGATGAATGGGTATTGGCGGCTTCAGGCCGTCGATCGACAGCCTGTGCACGCTGAACACGGCGTGTTCGACAGCTGATCTGATCTGACACGGGGGGGCCAGCCGCGCCGCCCCCGCTTTGCTGCGTTAGCACCAGTTAAAAGGCAGTATTCGCGCAGGTCGCGAACCTGATGCCGTTGCGTGCCCAGCCGGTAGTCGACATATCGATCGCGTCGCCGTCCGCGAGGTCTTCCGCGTGATGGCGGTAATTCAGACCGATTGCAATCATCTGACGAATGCCGGCAACTGGCGCGCCCAGAAGGCCGGCGTTCTCCACGAGCGGGCGCTTCTCCGGGCCGGACGAGGCGGAGTCGAGGTCATCATGTGATCCTTAGAACGCGTAGCGCATGCCGGCAAACACACTGCGGCCCGAGCCTGGATAGAAAATGGCGGTGCTGCTCACCGTGCGAGCGTCAGCAACGGTGCCGATGTCGCTCACATAGCGTTTGTTCGTCAGGTTGCGTGCATCGACGAACACTGAAACGCCATTGCGAAAGTCCATACCCGCCTCTACGCCGAGCAGCGCGTAGCCGGGCACGCGCAACGTATTGGCATCGTCAGCCCATGCGCCGGCGGGCACCCAGTCGACACTCGTCGAGATGTGAAAACCGTCTGGACGGGAATAACCGAGCGATGCACGCAATACATTCACCGGCACGCCCGCGATGCGATTCGAGCCATATTGCGGATCGTCCTTGAAGCGGAAGTCGCTCAGGTTCCAGAGTCCCGACAACGTGACCTTGTCGCCCGCTCCCGCCCGCACGATGTCGCGGAAGAGATCGACCGACGCAGCCGCCTCGATCCCCTGAATGACCGTCCTGTTCGCATTGAACGTCGAGGCGGGAATGTCCGGGCCGGTCGTGTACTGAAGCAACTGGTCGCGCACAATCGAGTGATACGCGGTGAGATCCCAGCTCACGCGGTCGCGCGTTCCCCGCGTGCCGAGTTCAAGCGTCCACGCATGCTGCGACGAGAGTGGCGTGAAGCGCGTCGTTTTGCTGAACGTCTGCGTGAGGTCGCCGAAGTCCGGTACATCCTGACTGCGCGTGATGTCGACGAACGCCTGAATGTCGCTGTTCGCCTGCCACAGCAGGCCGATCCTGGGATTCAGTCCGTTAGACGTCTGGCTCGTCGACCTGTAGGTCGGATCGGCCGCCAGTCCGCCGTGATCGACGTATTGCCGCACATCGCGCAGTGCCTTGATACCGGCCATCAGCGCGACCGTCGGCAGAAAGAACAACCGGTCCTCGACGTAGGCTTCATAGTTGTAGGCGCTCTGCGTCGCGTCGAGCGTCTGCGCGCCGCGCGAACCGGAGAGATTGACGTATTGCCTCGCCTGCGTATTGCCACCAAAGAAGCGTGCTCCAGCAATCACGTCGTTGCGCAGACCGCCCAGATCGAGCGTCGCCGTGTAATGCGGCGCGATGCCGTACGTCCAGCCGTCCTGATCGATGACCTGGAAGATCGGGTGGTAGAGGCTCTTGTGGATCGCCCATGTGTCGATATCGAGCTGACCGACGTCGAGCTTCACAGTCGTACGGTTGGCGATCCGCTCCGTGCGGGTATTGCGCGCCTGGTCGCCGGAGAGTGCGCTGGCCGCCGCCTTTGTCGGGTTGTTCAGTGCGTCGGAGAGCGTGAGCGTGCCGGGCAGTTGCTGATCGACGATATAGGCGCCGAGATAGAAGCGCGTCTCGACGCGCGGATTGAACCGGTAGCCGACGTTCGCGTTGAACTGCTCATACTGGCCGCGTTCGTGCTGGCGGAAACCGTGGGCATGATCGACGGTGAAGGTACCGATGAAATCGAGCGGCCCCACGACGCGCGAAAACTGGGCGCTGCCGCGTACCGTTCCGTAGCTGCCGCCTTCGAGCCGCACGATGTTCGGCGCAATTGCGGTGTACGCCGTGGGCGTCAGGAAATCGATGGCGCCACCGGGCGTCGAGGATCCGTATGCGAGGCCGTTACCGCCTTTGTAGACCTCGGTGGCCTGAAGCGCGAGCGGGTCGATCTGATAGTAGTCGCCACTGCCGTCCGCGAGATTGGTGGGGATGCCGTCCTGAAGGATTTCAAGTCCGCGCGTGTGATACGAGCGCGCAATGCCCGAGCCGCGAATCGAAAGACGCAGTTCCTGCCCGTAGCGGCTCTGTACAAAGACGCCCGGGACATCCTTCAGGACATCGCGCAACGTGAATGCGTAGGTATTCGCATATGACTCGCTGTCGACGAAGCCGACCGAGCCGACTGTCTCGTCGAGCGTGCGCTTCTGCTCACCGGTGGATTGAGAGGTCAGCGAACGCGTGACAGTGCCGTGGACGATCACCGCAGGCAGCGTGTCGCCGTTCTGCACATTCGCAGGATCGGCGGTCTGCGCGAGCGCCTGGGTTGCGAAAAGCGCAGCCACACCTGAAAGCGCCCCGCGGCGTCTGGATAGCCGGAACATCATGTTGGGTCTCGTTGATTGAATAGCAGTTGTTCGATGACGAATGAGCGCGAGCCGTGAGCGCGCGTGAGCGCGCAGGCAGCAGATGCGCGAACGCCGCTGTGGCAGACAGCGCGTGCAGGATGGCGAGATCAGGTCGCGGCCATGCGATTGCGGTTCGAACAAACGCGCGAACGTGCAAACGCATCGCGACGCAGCACGTGCATCGCTATCGGCCGGCTGGAATCAGGAGGAGAGCGGCGGGGCGCGAGGTTGCGCCGAAGTGAGGGGAAGGACGCGACGCAGGCTTTCGAAACGCGTCGTTGCGCGGTGCTGGATGATCCAGACACGGGCTTCGAACGTGGTCAGTGCCGTTGGAAGCACTGGCGCATGCGCGAAGAGATTGCAGTATCCGCATGCCTGCAGATGCGACATCGTCGTGTGCGATGACGACGTGTCGCCGGCATCGTGAGTCGTCGCTTCGGGTTGTGCGGAACAGTTCAGGGACAACAGCGCATCCACGCGTTCCTCTGCCGCAATCGCCTGCGATATCGTCGGGGCGAGCGTGACCATCAGGATTGCGAGCAATCCGAGGATACTGCCGATCTTCTGAAGACCAGGGCGCAGCATGCGTGGGCGTCGTGAACGGTGTCAGAAAAATGAGCGGCGATTATGCCACGCGACCGTTGCAGCGGTCATGCAGCTGACCACTGGTTTTCATAGGCGTGAATTGCCATGTTGTCCACGCTGCACTACGCCGCACCGGATCTGAACCGCTAGTAAGGCGTGGAAACCCTGAATCGCTCGTTCCAGTTATCGACGTATGCCTTCACGATCTTTTCGTCGCCTCGAACCAGAAACCCGTTCTCGGCGTTGCGCTCTTCAGCGGACCTTGTGAAGTTGAACGAGCCGGTGAACACGCTCGCGTTGTCGAACACCATGATCTTGTTGTGCGCGATCGCAGGCCTCGTGTCGATCACGACAGGAATGCCCGCGTTGCGCAGGAACGTCGCGCTCGAATATCGCTGCGAAACCTGGCTCTTGTCCAGAATGACGTGAACGTCCACGCCCCGGTCTTTGGCGCGCTTGACGGCCGAAGCGATCGGCGCGCTCGTGAACGAATAGGCCTGAATCAGCAGACTGCGCCGGGTGTTGTTGATTTCATCGACGATCAGGTCCTGACAGCTTGCGCCGTTCGGCACGAAGCAGACCTTATACGAAGCGCCCGACGCGAATGGCGCGGCGGGTTCAGTGCGCGAAAAGAGTTGTTTGCCCCACGTGGCCAGCGAAGAATCGGCATGGGCAGCAGGAATCGAAAACGCTAGAGCGACGACGGCGAGGATACGGAGATGCATGCGATGTTGATGTTCTGTTTGTGCCGTTCGGGTGAGCGCGAAAGTATATCGGTATCGCAACGTCTTCGCGACTGCTTCTGGCACGTGCGCGCCTCGATTGTGTCGGGCGTATGCGCAAAAGAGCCGCGGTCCTGCCGACTGTGGCTCTTCTGGTTTTAGCCGGGCAATGCGCCGTTACGTTTTGTCACCAGAAGGACGTCAACTTGCGTCATCTGCCCGACGTTAAACCGGCAGCGCTGACCACTTACCCGGCGCGATAAAAAGGAGTCACTCAATGAAGACCATTTTCGCTGCGCTCGCTTCCGCCCTGCTCGTCTCGACAGCATTCGCCCAGACCACCGCGCCCGCTTCGGCGCCCGCGGGAACAGAGGCGCATCTGAAGGCATCGACGGCCGACGGACTAAAGACGGACACGACTGCCGGCAGCAAGACGACTGCTGCCGCGCCGGCCGCAAAGCACGCGTCGACCGCCAGGACCCACACGAAGGTTGCGCACAAAAAGCATCCGTCGGACGCAAATGTGGCAAAGGCGAAGACTGACTCCAGCAAGGCGGCGGATGCCACGCAGGTCAAAGCAAAAACCGATGCCAGCAAGACACCTGACGCTACGCAGACAAAAGCAGATAACACCAAGGCCGAGACGACTAAAACCCAATAACGTTATCGGCCAGACGTCTTCCGTTGCGCCGATTTAAACGGAAGATGTCCCTCGCGGGCGAGTCGCAAGACTCGCCCTTTTTCGTTTCAGGCGATGAATGCGCGCTTGTCCGGCAAAAACCGGCTCCGGTCATTATCGACGGCAACGCTGCATCGAAAATCGATTTCGCTATAACGCAGTTAAAACGTGCCGCGCAACGCAGGTTGACGGCAAGTCGAGGAAAGACTCGAATTCATTGAGCGGTATCTGTGCGAGATTGTCGACTACCCGAAGGTTTGAAAATCGCATTGCACGCGATGATGAAGACCTCGATCTGGAGACGTCGCCCATGAGAACACTCACAGAACAATTGACCCAGTACGCGGCTTATCACCGTGACCGCCGCAATATCGCCACGCATTTTGTCGGCATTCCGATGATCGTGCTCGCCGTCGCCGTGCTGCTGAGCCGGCCCGCGTGGAGCTTCTCCGCGTTGCCCTTTCCGCTTTCGCCCGCGTGGCTGCTGCTGGTCGTCACGACGCTGTACTACCTCGCGCTCGATGTGCCGCTCGGCATCATGACGGCCCTGGCATTCGCGCTGTGCCTTGTGGTAGGCCAGTGGCTCGCGGCGCAGTCCACGCTGACGTGGCTCCTAGCGGGTGTGGGCCTCTTCGTGGTCGGCTGGGTGTTCCAGTTTGTCGGCCACGTCGCGTATGAACATCGCAAGCCGGCGTTCGTCGACGATCTGATCGGCCTCGCGATCGGCCCGCTCTTCGTGCTCGCCGAAGCGCTATTCGCCTTTCGATGGCGGCCGGCGTTACGCGAGGCGATCGAGGCACAGGTCGGCGCGACGCGCATCAATCCCGCTGTGCCCGCCGCGCCGCAACGACGCTAACGCGGCGCGAAACGCACCAGCCGCACGCCGTGCAGCGCTGTCAGCGCGACGGCGATCCAGATCGGCCCGTAGGTGGCCAGTTGCGCAGCGGAGAGCGTTTCGCCAAGCAACGTCACCGATACGATCACGAGCAGCACGGGCTCGACATAGCCGAGGATGCCGAACAGCGCCATCGGCAGCAGCCGGCTCGCTTTCAGATACGACGCGAGCGCCGCGGTGCTCAACGCGCCGAGCCCGGGCAATAACAGCAACCACATGTCGTAGCGGCCGTGGAGCAGCGCCAGTGAGCCGCCTGTCGAGACGAAAGCGATCGCAACGGGAAACAGCAGCATCACTTCGAGCGCGAACGCAGTCAGGGAATCCGCGTTGATTTTGCGGCGCAGCACGAAATACGGCGGATAGCCGAGCGCGACGAGCATCGTCGGCCATGAAAATGCACGCGTCATCCACAGTTCATGCGCCACGCCCACCGCCGCGCACGCAACTGCCAGCCATTGCAGCCCGTCGAGCCGCTCGTGGTAGTAAAACCGGCCGACGAGCACCATCATCAGCGGCAACAGAAAATAGCCGAGCGAGACTTCGAGCATGCGGCCGTGCAGCGGCGCCCACAGGAAAACCCACAACTGCAAGCCAAGCAGCGCAGCGCTGATCACGAGCGCAATCCCGATGCGAGGGTGTTTCACGGCGCGCGCCGCCAGTTCCCGCAATTGCGGTATCCGTCCGCGCAACGCGATCAGAAGCAGCGCGCCGGGCACGGTCCAGATGATTCTCCACGCAAAAATATCGAGGCCCGTCAGCGGCACGAGCAGTTTCGCGTAGGCCGACAGCAGCGCAAACAACGCCGAAGCGCCGACGGACAACGCGATGCCACGCCCCGGTTCGTACTGGTTCATCGGCCGACCGTCCGCAGTGGCGCAGTATTCAAGGCGCTCAACGCATTCAGGCAAGCACACGTCGTGCCGCGCATGAAGGCGGCGTCTTTCATTTTCATCGCAGGAATTTATCCAGGCGGGCGGCAGGCACAACTGTCACCGCCCGTAAAGGCAAGCCCGCATTCTAGACGCCTCGCCGCCATCAACGCCTGCATTTATTCCGTGCGCATCGGCGCTCGATGAACTAGAACGTAACTTCATCCCTTGCCGTCATGTCTGGATGCCCAGTCGTTCCGAACTGCCTTGAGCGTGTGCCAAGCGCGTTTCTTGCTTGAAGGCACGTCTTTTTCCATCATCTGCGCGGGCCCGTTACCCGCCTTTCCGATGCGTGCGTCACCGATGCGCGCAAACCGCACGGCCAGCAGCCACCACCGAAAAGAGGAACACTGCATGACTCAGCCTGCGCTATTGCAAGAAATAACGCCCGGATTTGCCGTCGAGATCCGCGCCGGCCTCACAAAGACACCGCAGAAGGAATTGCCCTCGAAATATCTGTATGACGAAGTGGGCTCCGCGCTCTTCGAAGTCATTACCGCGCTGCCCGAATACGGCGTCACGCGTTCGGAAGAACGTCTGCTGACGCGTCACGCCACCGACATCGTCGCGCAGCTTTCACCGGATGTGACCGTCGCCGAACTCGGTAGTGGCAGCGGTCGCAAAACGCGCCGGATTCTTGAAGCACTGTGTAAAAAGCACCCCACGTCTTACTGTCCGATTGAAATTTCGCGCACCGCCTTGCAATTGTGCCGGCGCGAACTCGGCGATATCGAGCGGATTTCGATCGTCGGTTATGAGAAGGACTATCTGGCGGGGCTCGCGGAAGTCAGCGCAAAACGGCCCGACGGTGAGCAGCTGCTGGTTCTCTTTCTCGGCAGCACGATCGGCAATTTCGGGCGGCTCGCTGCGACGCGCTTTCTGCGCGACATTCGCACGATGCTCAAGCCCGGCGACGCGCTGCTTCTCGGCACCGACCTCGACAAGCCAGTTCCGACGCTGGTCGCCGCCTACGACGATCCGATCGGCGTCACGGCGGCGTTCAACCTGAACCTGCTCGCGCGGATCAATCGCGAACTGGGCGGCGATTTTCCGCTCGATGCGTTTGAACATGTCGCGCGCTTCAATCCGGAAGTACGCAGTATCGAGATGCATCTGCGCGCGAAACGTCGCGTGACGGCGCACGTGGCGGCCGCGAGGCTCACGGTGACGCTCGAGGAAGGCGAAACGATCTGGACGGAAAGCAGCCACAAATACCGCGCGGACGAAGTCGGCCCGATCGCGGGCGATGCGGGCTTTACCTGCCAGCATCAGTGGATCGAACGCGACTGGGGCTTTGCGGAAAGTTTGCTGGTGGCGCGATAGCGTTGTGGTTTTGCGCGGCGCGGCATGAACGCGCCGCGCAGTTTCGGTCAGTGCTGCTCGAAGCGCTCGTAGCGCTTTTCCGTCGACCGTTCTTCGCCGGTGACTTCGGTCACGCGCGCGGCCGGCGGCCCGTGACGCAGCCACGACAGCATCCGGTCAACCTGATTGGCCGCGCCCTGCAGCATCGCTTCGACGGAACCGTCGTCGAGGTTCGCCACCCATCCCTTGATGCCGAGCGCGTGCGCCTGGCGCACCGTCGCGTGACGAAAGCCCACGCCCTGCACAAGGCCGCGCACGTGCACGTAATACGTTTCGATTCGTGAATCCAGATCCGGCGCAGTCATGTGGACCTCTCCTGACTATCTTTTCAAGCCGGCATTCTAGTCGCCCCGCCGAATTGATGCTGGACGGAAACGAGTCCGCGGCCGCGCTCCGGTGACCGCATCGCGCGCTCCACGTACAATCCGTCGACCATTCAACCGGCGCTGCCCGCTATCCGCCGCTCACGCGAACGAAAAATGCCGCGCGCCATGCAGGGAAATCGTAACGAATGACCGATCAGAATCGCGATCTGGTGCTCGTCACCGGTGCCTCCGGCTTTGTCGGATCGGCGGTGGCGCGCATCGCGCAGCAAAAGGGTTTTGCCGTGCGCGTGCTGGTGCGCGCGACGAGTCCGCGGCGCAACGTCGAAGCGCTCGACGCAGAGATCGTCGTCGGCGATATGCGCGACGAAGCGTCGATGCGTGCCGCGCTGCGCGGCGTACGCTATCTGTTTCACGTCGCCGCCGACTATCGTCTGTGGGCGCCGGATCCGCTCGACATCGAGCGCTCGAACCTCGAGGGCACCGAGGCGACGATGCGCGCCGCCTTGAAGGAAGGCGTCGAACGCATTGTCTACACGAGCAGCGTGGCCACGCTGAAAGTGACGAGTTCCGGCCAGTCCGCCGACGAAACCTCGCCGCTGACGCCGGAAAAAGCGATCGGCGTGTACAAGCGCAGCAAGGTGCTGGCCGAGCGCGCGGTGGAACGCATGATTGCCAGCGACGGGCTGCCTGCCGTCATCGTCAATCCGTCGACGCCGATCGGTCCGCGCGACGTCAAGCCGACGCCGACCGGCCGCATCATCGTCGAGGCGGCACTGGGCAAGATTCCAGCCTTCGTCGATACGGGTCTGAATCTCGTACACGTCGACGATGTTGCCGCCGGGCACTTCCTCGCGCTGGAGCGCGGCAAGATCGGCGAACGGTACATTCTGGGCGGCGAAAACCTGCCGCTGCAGCAAATGCTCACCGACATCGCGAACCTGACCGGCCGCAAGCCGCCGACCATCGCGCTGCCGCGCTGGCCGCTGTATCCGCTGGCCGTCGGCGCGGAAGCGGTGGCGAAGATCACGAAGCGGGAGCCGTTCGTGACGGTCGACGGTCTGAAGATGTCGAAAAACAAGATGTATTTCACGTCGGCGAAGGCGGAGCGCGAACTCGGCTATCGCGCGCGCCCCTATCGCGAAGGGTTGAGCGATGCGCTGGAGTGGTTCAGGCAGGCCGGATATCTGAAGGCGTGAGCGTCGCCGCCGTACGGCACGAACACGCACTTTGTTACAACGTCGGCCGTTCGGCGTCAGTTCAAGGCCGCGCGCAGCGGTTAAAATCGCCGGTCTTACCAGAGAAAGCCTCGCATGAATCTTCAAGAACAGATTGGCGCGCTTGAAACGGGCGTCGATCAGCTCAATCAGCTCATTCAGGTCGCGCTGGCCCCGAAAGCCGCGGCCACCGCAGAATCCGTTGCGGAAACGGCGCCGTCAACGGACGCGTCTGCTCATTCCGCTGCGTCGGCTGAGCCTGTTGATCAGGCCGCTGGATCGCCGGAATCCGCTGAACCCGCCGCTGAACCCACCGCCGGTGAAAAGCCGACGCTGAGCATCGCCCGTCCGGCGCAGAACGAAATCACGATGACGATTGGCGGCCAGACGGTCTCGCTGCGCCCCGAGCAGGTCGGTCAACTGATCGAGGAACTGGCGAACGCGCGCGCGTCGATGACGCCCGAGCCGCCGGGTGGCCTGCCGCCGGGCTGGCGTTTCGTGTCGACGAAGAATCCGGTGATGGCTGCGCAGAAGCAGTCCAACGGCGACCGTCTGCTGGTGTTGCGTCATACCGGCCACGGCTGGGTGCCGTTCACGTTCTCGCCGGAAATGGTCGTCCAGATGTACGCGATGCTGACGCAGCGGTGATGCGCGTCCGACGCTTCTAGTGCTTCTCACGCCCGCGCAGCATTCCTCGCCTGCCGGGATGTCTCCAATGCCGGCAAGGCGCCGCTCGCGCCTGTGATGCGCAGGCGGCGCGTTGCGCGCCGCCATCCTGCCTATCGTTCCTGCACTGGCGCCTGAACCCGCGACTTCCACTGACCGCCCTCGCCGCGCCAGTAACGCACCGCCGACGCAAACGTCGCGCCAACGTAGAACAGCGCCACCAGCGGCAGGAACGGCGCCCACAGCGGCGAACGTCCGTAATACCGGAGCATCGGCGCGTAGGCGCAGCACATGAGCGCCCAGGCGAGCCACGCCGGCCAGCCGACCGGCCCGAGCACGAGCGCCGCGACCGGCGGAATCAGATAGATGATCGTCATGCCCGCCAGCGTGCCGGCCAGCAGCCAGCCGTTATAGCGCAGCTGCGTGAACGCCGTGCGCGCGATCATGTTCCAGATGTCCTTCCAGCTGTCGTATGGACGCAACGAGATGCTGCGCGCCGCAACATCCAGCCGGATCGGATGACGCCCTTCGCCCCGGTGCTTGATGCGCGCCGCCAGGCTGCAATCGTCGATCAGTTCGGCACGGATCGATTCGATGCCGCCGGCTTCCTCGAGCGCGGTGCGGCGCACCAGCATGCAGCCGCCAGCCGCTGCCGCCGTCTTGTTGCGCGGGTTGTTGACCCACGAAAACGGATACAGCTTGGCGAAGAAGAACACGAATGCCGGAATCAGCGCCTTTTCCCAGAACGAGTCGCAGCGCAGCCGGACCATCAGCGAGACGAGATCGCGCTTTTCTTCGTCAGCCCGTGCGACGAGCTGCGTCACGGCATCGGCGGGATGGCCGATGTCGGCGTCGGTGAGAAGCAGGTAGTCGGCGGGAAAGCCGAGCGTCTTCACGGCTTCGATGCCCTGCGATTGCGCCCATACCTTGCCCGACCAGCCCGCCGGCAACGGCTTCGCGGTCAGTACCGTCAGGCGGTCCGGACACTGAAGCTGCAGCGCGGCCGCACGAGCGGCGTCGGCGGTGCCATCGGTGCTGTGGTCATCGACGACGATCACGTGAAACGCGCCCGCGTAGTCCTGACCCAGCAGCGAAGCGACCGCACGGGCGATCACGTCGGCTTCATTACGGGCGGGCACGACGGCGGCCACCGCGGGCCAGCCGCCGGCGTCACGCGGCTTTGCCGGCAGCGGCGCCGCGGGACGCGCCCGCCAGAAGCCGCCACGCGCGAGCAGCAGGACGCCCCAGATCAGCAGGGAAAGACACGAAAGCGCAAACAGAACCAGCATCATGCGTTGCCCTCAACCGATAGTGCCCGCCCGGAAGCGCGCGAGCGCAGTGCCTCAGGCAGCAACCTGCCAGCGACGGGAATGTATTTGAAGCGATCGACGTCCATCCAGCGAGCCTTGAAATGCATCCGGTAATCCGGACAGTGAAGAGGCCCATCAAGCAGCCAGCGATGCGGCCGTTATAAGCAGATACCGCAGGGCCCAATAGTTTAAGGGTTCCGCACCTATGCTGCACCGAGTCATTCTTGCCACAACAGGTTGTGGTATCGGATATGTCCTGGAAAGCACGTCTCGCCCGATAGCGTTAGAATGCGCGTTTGGTTTTCGGTGTACCGGCCTTTCGTCGGACTTAACACACCATCTAATATGATGTCGCGGCGATAAGGTCGTTTTTACCGACTTCTTCGAAACCCGCGTCAGTCGGAGTTCGCCTGCCTATGCGAGTCATCCTTGCTCAACCCCGCGGCTTTTGTGCGGGTGTTGTCCGCGCGATCGAGATTGTCGATCGTGCTTTGCTACAACATGGGGCGCCCGTTTATGTGCGCCACGAAATTGTCCACAATCGTCATGTGGTCGATAACCTGCGCCGGAAAGGCGCCCGCTTCGTCGAGGAACTCGACGAAGTGCCGCAAGGCGCCGTCGCGATTTTCAGCGCGCACGGCGTCGCGCAGACCGTCGAACGGGACGCGGAACAACGCGGCCTCGACGTGCTCGACGCGACCTGCCCGCTCGTCACGAAAGTGCACGTGCAGGGTCGTCAGTACGTCGCTGCCGGCCGCACGTTAATTTTGATCGGTCATGCTGGTCACCCGGAAGTCGAAGGGACGATTGGTCAGATTCCGGGCAAGGTGCTGCTCGTGCAGAGCGAAGCCGAAGTCGGCACGCTCGACCTGCCGCTCGACACGCCGCTCGCGTACGTCACGCAGACCACGCTGTCGGTCGACGACACACGTGGCATCATCGACGCGCTGTTGCGGCGTTTCACCGACATTGTCGGCCCGGATACGCGCGACATCTGCTACGCGACGCAAAACCGCCAGGCGGCGGTGCGCGAGCTGTGCACGCTGGTCGATGTGCTGCTGGTCGTCGGCGCGACGAACAGCTCGAACTCGAACCGTCTGCGCGAAATCGGCAGCGAAACCAACGTGCCGAGCTACCTCGTCGCCGATGGTTCCGAAGTGCGGCCGGAGTGGTTTGCAAATGCGCAGACCGTCGGCATTACGGCGGGCGCGTCGGCGCCAGAAGAAATGGTTGAAAACGTGATCGATGCGCTGCGCGCATTGGGGTCCGTCGATGTCACGACGATGGCGGGCCGTGAAGAAAAAGTTGAATTCAAGTTGCCGTTGAAGCTGACGCAACCACTCGCTGCACGCGAAGTTTAAGGAGGACGTCTTGTCTATTCCGCTGCTACAGAAAGTCCGGGTTGGCGCATACATCATGCGTCAGCACCTCGCAGGCAACAAACGCTACCCGCTCGCACTGATGCTGGAGCCGCTGTTCCGCTGCAATCTCGCCTGCAATGGTTGCGGCAAGATCGATTATCCGGATCCCATCCTGAACCAGCGTCTGTCGCTGGAAGAATGCCTTGGCGCGGTCGACGAATGCGGCGCGCCGGTCGTTTCGATTGCAGGTGGCGAACCGCTGCTGCACAAGGAAATGCCGCAGATCGTGAAGGGCATCATGGCGCGCAAGAAATTCGTGTACCTGTGCACGAACGCGCTGCTGATGGAAAAGAAGATGGACGACTACGAGCCGAATCCGTATTTCGTCTGGTCGGTTCACCTTGACGGCGACAAGGAAGCGCACGATCACTCGGTGTCGCAGGAAGGCGTGTACGAGAAGGCCGTTGCTGCGATCAAGGAAGCGAAGCGCCGCGGTTTCCGCGTCAACATCAACTGCACGCTGTTCAACGACGCCGTGCCGGAACGCGTCGCTGCCTTCTTCGACACGCTCGGCCCGATGGGTGTCGACGGTATCACGGTGTCGCCGGGCTACGCGTACGAGCGCGCGCCTGACCAGCAGCACTTCCTGAACCGCGACAAGACCAAGCACCTGTTCCGCGAAATCTTCAAGCGCGGCAACAACGGCAAGAACTGGTCGTTCAGCCAGTCGAGCATGTTCCTCGACTTCCTGGCCGGCAATCAGACATATGAATGCACGCCGTGGGGCAACCCGGCGCGCACGGTGTTCGGCTGGCAAAAGCCGTGCTATCTGGTCGGCGAAGGTTATGTGAAGACCTTCAAGGAACTGATGGACACCACCCAGTGGGAAAACTACGGCACCGGCAACTACGAAAAGTGCGCGGACTGCATGGTCCACTGCGGTTTCGAAGCGACGGCCGTGATGGATACGGTCACGCATCCGCTGAAGGCACTGAAGGTCGCTATCTCGGGCCCGAAGACGACCGGCGCGTTTGCGAAGGACATTCCTTTGGACAAGCAACGTCCGGCGGAATACGTGTTCTCGCGTCACGTCGAGATCAAGCTGGAAGAGATCGGCCGTGCGGGTAAGGGTAAGAAGGTGGAGCGGGCAGCGACGGCAGCCTGAGCCGCGGCGGTTTTCTCTGCCTTGATAAGAAAGGCGCAACGGTTTAGCCGTTGCGCCTTTTTCTATTCAGGGAGTTGGATAGAGTGCCGGCGGACACGGCCTGGCACGGCGCGTAATGTGCAAAGCGTCCGGGCTCTGGTCGATCAACCCGCGCCACGCGCGTTGTGCTGCGTCAGAAACTTGATCAGACCATCCACGCCACCCTTCGCAAGTTGATCCGCGAACTGGGTCTGGTACACCTGGATCAGCCACGCACCCATCATGTTGATGTCGTAAATCTTCCAGCCGCTGGCCGTCTTTTCCAGCCGGTAGCCGACCGAATCGTCGCCGCCGTTACTGATGACGTGCGTCTGCACGACGGTGTCCTTGTCGCCCGGTGCGGCCGTCGACGGCAGGAAGTTGAACTTGACGTCCTGATCGCGCAATTGCGACAACGAAGCGGCGTAGGTGCCCACCAGCAGCTTCTGGAACTGCTCGTACAGCTGCTTCTGCTGTTCGGGCGTCGCGGTTGTCCACGCCTTGCCGACCGCGATACGGGTCGTGCGCTGGAAGTTCGTCGACGGTACAAAGTGCGCCTCGACGACCTGAGTGATCTTGCTCATGTCGCCACCACGCGCCTGCGGGTCGGCCTTCATCGCGCTGACCGTGCCTTCGACCGCGGCTTTCACGACCGCGTCAGGCGCGGTTTGTGCGAAGGCCGCTGTGGACATCACGGCGGCCACGAAAAATGCAGACAGATAACGTTTCATACGCTCTTCAGGACAGGGAAGAAAATGATCCGCTGAACCGCCAGCGGAGGACCATTGAGGGCCAGTATACCGATTTTGACTGCGCCGCCCCGCCTTCCTTCGTACGCGCGGGGCCGCTGCGTCTGTATACTTGTGCCCTTCCGCCAAATACGCCATTAACAACAGGGGCTCTCCCGCCTGTATGCTGAAGTTATCCCTCGTCCGCCTCGTCGCGTGGTCGGTGCGCTATGCCCTGTGGGTCATCGCGCTCTCGCTCCTGCTTGCCGTCGCGAGCGGCTTTTACGTCGCGCATCACTTCAAGATCAATACCGATATAAGCCGCCTGGTTGAGACCGACGCGCAATGGTCCGGCCTCGAAAACGCGATGGACGCCGCGTTCCCCGACCGCGGCCAGACCGTGCTGGTGGTTGTCGAAGCCCGCGCGCCGGAATTCGCCGATGCCGCCGCGCACGATCTCACGGCCGCGTTACAGAAACAGTCTAAGGAATTCGTTGCCGTCTCGCAGCCTGCAGCCGGCCCGTTCTTCGAGCATAACGGGCTGCTATTTCTGCCGCTCAGTCAGGTTCAATCGACCACAACGCAGCTTGCGCAGGCGCGTCCGCTCATCAATTCGCTGGCAAAGGATCCCAGTCTGACCGGCCTCGCCGGCGTCCTGACCACGAGCCTGCTGCTGCCGTTGCAGATTGGTCAGATCAAGCTCGGCGATATGAGTCACCTCCTGTCGCAAAGCGCCACAGTGCTCGACGGCGTGCTCGCCGGCCAGCCTGCCGTGTTCTCGTGGCGCGGGCTGGTCGACAAGGACACGGCCAAACAGCCGGCGCGCGCGTTCGTCACCGTGCAGCCGGTCGTCGATTTCGGCGCGCTCGAACCCGGCGCGCGGGCGTCCTCGGAGATCCGGGCGACCGTCGCCGCGCTGCATCTGGACACCCAGTACGGCGCGACCGTGCGCCTGACCGGCGAACAGCCACTCGCCGACGAAGAATTCGCCTCGGTGAAGGACGGCGCCGTGGTCAATGGCATCGGCACCCTGATGGTCGTGCTCGTGATCCTGTTGCTCGCGCTGCGCTCCAAGCGGGTGATCATCGCGGTCTTCATCACACTGTTCGTCGGCCTCGCGATTACCGCCGCACTCGGCCTGATGATGGTCGACGCGCTCAACATGATCTCGGTCGCGTTCATGGTGCTGTTCGTCGGACTGGGGGTCGACTTCGGCGTGCAGTTCGGCGTGAAGTACCGCGAGGAGCGCCACCACGACGACCGCCTGCCCGCCGCGCTGCTCAACACGGCGCACAGCATCGGCGTGCCGCTGACGCTCGCCGCCGTGGCCGTCGCGGAAAGTTTTTTCTCGTTCCTGCCGACCGCCTATCGCGGCGTGTCGGAGCTCGGGAAAATCGCGGGCGTCGGGATGTTCGTCGCGTACCTCACGAACATGACGCTGCTGCCGGCGCTGCTCAAGGTGTTCGCGCCGCTCGGCGAACCGGTATCGCCCGGTTTCAGGCAGCTCGCGCCGGTCGACGATTTCCTCGACCGCAACCGCAAGCCCGTGCTGATCACGACGCTCATCATCATCGTCGGCGCGCTGCCGCTGCTTCTGCATCTGCGCTTCGACTTCAATCCGCTCCATCTGAAGGATCCGCACACCGAATCGATGGCGACGCTGATGTCGCTGCAGGATGCCCCCGAGGCGTCGGTCAACGATGTGCACGCGCTGGCGCCTTCGCTGGCGGTCGCGGACCAGATGGCGGCGAAGCTGTCGGCGTTGCCCGAAGTTGGCCGCGTGACGACGCTCGACACCTTCGTGCCCGCCGACCAGCCGCAGAAACTCGCGCTGATCGCGAGCGCCGCGCAGCAACTGCTGCCGGCGCTGACGCAACCCACCGCGCCGCGTTCCACTGACGCCAACCGTGTCGCTGCGCTCAAACGCGCCGCCAACCAGCTCGCGCTTGCCGCCGATGATCACCCGGGGCCCGGCGCCGCCGAAGCGCAGCATCTGTCGGCAACGCTGACGAAACTCGCAGCCGCCGACGCCGCCACCCGCGACCACGCCGAGCAGGCGATGTCCGCGCCGCTGAAGATCGCGCTCGGGCAATTGACCGCGCTGCTTCAGCCCACGCAAATCACACGCGAAACGGTGCCGGCAGAGATCGCGCGCAACTGGGTTTCGGCAGACGGCCACGCGCTTGTCGATATCTCGCCGAAAGTGGCGCCAGGCGCCGATCCCGGCGACGACGTGATGCTGCGCCACTTCGCGCACGCCGTGAAAGCCGCTGAGCCGGGCGCGATCGGCGGCCCGATCTCGATCCTGCATTCCGCCGACACGATCATCAAGGCGTTCCTGCAGGCCGCCGGCTGGGCGGTCCTGTCGATCACGATCCTGCTGTGGATTACGCTGCGTCGTTTCGGCGACGTGCTGCGCACGATGATCCCGCTGCTGGTGTCGGCGGTCGTCACGCTCGAACTGTGTGTCGTCTTCAACATGCCGCTCAACTTCGCGAACATCATCGCGTTGCCGTTGATGCTCGGCGTGGGTGTCGCGTTCAAGATCTACTTCGTGATGGCCTGGCGCAATGGCCAGACCGGGCTGCTGCAATCGAGCCTCACGCATGCCGTGATGTTCAGCGCCGCGACAACGGCGACGGCATTCGGTAGCCTGTGGCTGTCGCATCACCCGGGCACGTCGAGCATGGGGAAGCTGCTCGCGTTGTCGCTTTTCTGCACACTTGTCGGCGCTGTGGTATTTCAACCTGTACTGATGGGAAAACCGCGCCCAAAGCGCGCCTCAAAGAAACACAGAGGGATCGACGGATGAAGATGCAAACCTCCGCGCTGGCGCTGGTCGTCGCGTGTGCTGTCACCGGCTGCGCGACCGGTCCCGACCGCAAACCCGGCGATCCGCTGGAGCCAATGAACCGGGCGGTCTTCAAGTTCAATGACTCGCTCGACACGTACGTGGCGCAGCCGATCGCGAAGGGCTACCAGAAGGTGACGCCGAGCCCGCTGCGCACGGCCGTCACCAACTTCTTCTCGAACCTGGGCGATCTCGGCAACGCGGCGAATAACCTGATGCAGCTGAACATCACGGACGCGACCGAAGACATCATGCGCTTCGCGTTCAACTCAACGTTCGGCATCTTCGGCCTGCTCGACTGGGCGACGCCGGCCGGTCTGCCGAAGCATCATCAGGATTTCGGGTTGACGCTGGGCCATTGGGGCGTGCCGTCGGGTCCGTATCTGGTGCTGCCGCTGTTCGGGCCGAGTTCGTTCCGGGACAGCGTCGGATTCGCGGTCGATTTCCGCTTCAATCCGCTTAATTACGCTGAGCCGGCGGTGCGCAACCCGCTTTACGGCCTCCAGTTCGTCAACACGCGCGCCAACCTGCTGGGTGCGACCGATCTGTTGTCGCAGGCGGCGCTCGACAAGTATTCGTTCGTTCGCGATGCCTATACCCAGCAGCGTATTTCGTTGCTGCGCGCCGCAGGCGCCGTGGGCACCTCGCCGACCGCACCGCCTGACTATGGCGATCCGGACGATTCCGGCGCGGCGCCGGCGCCTGCGCCGGCGCCGGGCGCTTCGGGAACCGCGCCTGCGGGCGTGCCAAACTATGCTGATCCGGGCGAAGGTGCGGCAGGGTCGGCAGCGCCCGCGTCGGGTTCGTCTGGATCGACGCCGCCCGCTGACAAAAAGGCGCCCGAGGTTGCTCCGTTGCCAAAGCCGACCGTCCAGTAAGACGCGCTCTTTGCGCGCCGGAATGAAAACCGCCCGACAGGTTGCACCTGTCGGGCGGTTTTTTCTAAACGCGCGGATCGCTGCGACCGTTTTCGCCCGGCGCAGCGTGCCGCCCCGCTCGCGTCAAGCCGCCCGCAACGCGCCGGCGACGCCGAGCGCGTGCCGCGCCCGCACCAGCGATTGTTTTGCCGCGCGCGCATCCGCGGCCAGCTGAAGCAGCGCGCCCAGTTGCGACGGCTGCCGCAGCAGCTCGCGCAGGATCGGCGCGAGCGCCGTATGACCGTCGTCACGCAGGCCGGCCGTCGCGGCGGAAGGCAGCGTGCGCCACGCCGGATCGACAATCGCGCGACACACCGCAAACGGCACGCCATGTGCCGCTGCGACGGCGCCCGCGATATGCGATTCCATATCGACGGCGAGCGCGCCGGTCGAGCGGTTGAGCGCCAGCTTGTCCTGAGCGCCCGTGAGCGGCGCCGTGACAGCTGCCTGAACGCCGCGGCGCAGGCGCGCACTCAATGGCGAGGCGCCGATCGCATGCGCAAGCCGCGCGGACCAGTCGACGTCGGTGACGATGCGCCCGAACGGCCCTTCGACCGCCTCTGCGATGATCAGCGTGCCCGGCTCCAGATCCGGCGCAAGACCGCCGGCTGTTCCAAAACTCAGGATCCCGCTGCAACCCCGCGCCACGGCCGCGCTCAGCGCACGTTCGAGCAGATCGGCGCGCGCCGCGTAGACGACCACGACGCCTGCGCCGCGCGCGATCCGCGCTTCGAACGCCATGCCGGTCACGACGATCACGGGTAATGCGTCACCGCGTGCGGACAATGTCTGCGACACCGCCATCACATCCCGACCGTGACGCGCGTAGTGCCACTGCGCCTCAACGACCGGTAGCGCGCAAGCGCCCACAACGGGAAGAACTTGCGATAGCCGTGATAACGCAAATAGAACACGCGCGGGAAGCCCGTCGCGGTGAAGCGCGTTTCATCCCACAGACCATGATCGCGCTGCTCGCGTTGCAGGTATTCGATACCGCGCGCAACCGCCGGGTGATCGACGGCACCGGCCGCCATCAAACCCATCAGCGCCCACGCCGTCTGCGACGCTGTGCTCGACGCCTGCTCGTATCTGCGATAGTCGAGCTTGTAGCTGGTGCCGTCCTCGCCCCAGCCGCCGTCGTCGTTCTGGATCTTCACGAGCCATTGCACCGAGCGGGCGATACGCACGTCGTCGTGCTTGATACCGGCGGCGTTCAGCGCGCAGAGCGCCGTCCACGTGCCGTAGATGTAGTTCATGCCCCAACGCCCGTACCAGCTGCCGTCGGACATCTGCTCTTTCAGGATGTAGTCGTACGCGCGCTTCGACGGCTCGCTCGCCGACGGCATTTCGCCGAATTGCGCGAGCATCGACAGACAGCGGCCCGACACATCCGCCGTCGGCGGATCGAGCAGCGCGCCATGATCGGAGAACGGGATGTTGTTCAGGTAGTACTGCGTGTTTTCCGGCTCGAATGCACCCCAGCCGCCGTCGCTGCTCTGCATGCCGACGACCCACTCGCGGGCGCGCGCAATGGCTGTGTTATCGACGTTCGATTGCGTCAGCGCGGCTGCGCGATGCATCGCCATCGCGACCACAGCCGTGTCATCGACGTCCGGATAGTGCGGGTTCGCGTACTGGAACGCCCAGCCGCCCGGGCGAATGTCCGCGCGGCGCGAAATCCAGTCGCCGCGCACATCGAGAATCTGCAGCGGTCGCAGCCATTCGAGACCGCGCAGCGCGGCTTGCTCAGCGCGGGCGTCGCCGGTTTCGAGCAGCGCGTGCGCCGCGAGCGATGTGTCCCACACCGGCGACAGACACGGCTGGCAATACGCCTCGTCGTCGTGAATGACGAGCAGCTTTTCGATCGAGCGGCGCGCGATCGCGCGGTTCGGGTGATCGGCCGGATAGCCGAGCACGTCGTACATCATGACCGCGTTCGCCATCGCCGGGAAAATCGCGCCGAGGCCGTCGTCGCCGTTCAGACGCTCGTCGACGAAGGCCACTGCGGCATTCACCGCGCGCTGGCGCAGCGTCTTCGGAAACAGGCCATCGACGACCCGCAACACGCCGTCCACGCCACGGAAGAAGCCGAACCAGCCCTTGTGCTGATGCGGTGCGCGCGGCGACAGACCCGTGGTGACGGGCGCCCCACGGAACAGTTCGTCGATCCGTACGCCGCGCGGATTGCGCGCGACCGGACGCTTCGCGTTCAGCACCAGCAGCGGCACGATCACCGTCCGCGCCCAGTACGACACCTTCGACAGATGGAACGGGAACCACTTGGGCAACAGCGAGATTTCGACCGGCATCATCGGCACTGCGTACCACGTCACGACCCCAAAGAGCGCGAGCAGGATGCGCGTGAACACATTCGACGCTTCCGCGCCGCCGTGCGCGAGAATCGCCTCGCGGGCGCGGCACATGTGCGGCGCGTCCACCGGATCGCCGATCATCTTCAGCGCGAAATACGCCTTCACGCTGGCGCTGACGTCGAGCGCGCCGTCGGTGAAGAGCGGCCAGCCACCGTCCGCGAGCTGGATACGGCGCAGATAACGGCCGATCTTCTGCTCCAGTTCCGGGTTCGCTTCTTCGCCGAGGTAGTGGACGAGCAGGATGTATTCGGCGGGAATCGTCGCGTCGGCTTCGAGTTCGTAGACCCAGTGGCCATCGGCGCGCTGGTCGGCGAGGATCGCATCGGTCGCGCGCGTGATGGCGGCTTCGAGCGGCGCATTTTGCGGCGCGGCGGTTTGCGGCGCAGCGGTTTGCATCGTAGCGTCGGTTGCAGGCGCCAGCGCGGCGGCTGTGGCGGACGTCTCGCCGTCCAGCGGCGGGATCTGTGATAAATCGTTCATCGGCGTTCCATCGGTTCATTCAGAAGCAGGTCCGCGGCCTTCTGGCCCGAGCGGATCGCTCCTTCGATCGTCGCGGGCAGGCCAGTGGCCGTCCAGTCTCCCGCGAGCATGAGGTTGTTCCAGCGCGTGCGCGTGGCTGGGCGCAGCATTTCCTGGTCGGGCAGCGACGCGAACGTCGCACGTTCTTCCACGACGACCTGCGAGACCGGCATGGGCTCGGCCGGCAAACCGGCCGCGAGCGCGACCTCGGCCCAGATCGTTTTCGCGAGTTCTTCGTGCGGCGTGCCGATCAAACGGTCGGCGCCGTTGATCGTCACCGAAAGCCGGCCGTCGAAGGCAAACAGCCATTCCGCTGTCGAGCCCAGGAGACCCATCATGGGTGGCAGGCCAAACGGCGGCTCGATGGCGAAGTGCACATTGACGATCGCGCTAAAGCGCTGCGGCGCCTGCAAACCCGGCACGAACGATTGCGCGACGTTCGGTGGCACGGCGAGCACCACGCCTTCGGTCGCGCCAAGTGCGATGCTTTCGTCGGCGAAATGCAGCGTCGACACGCGCCCGGATTCGGAGAACGTCAAATCATTGAGCCGCGAGCCGAGCTTGATCTGCGCGCCACCGTGCTGCAGCAGACGCAACGCAGGATCGACAAACGCGCTGCCGAGCCCGTTGCGCGCGACCAGTGGCCGACACGCCTGCCCCCCCGTCGCGAACATCTCGCGCGCGACGGCGCCCGCCAGCTGCGCCGTCGCCTCGCGCGGCTCCACGTTCAGCACAGCGAGAAACAGCGGACGCAGCAGACGATCCCACAGGACGCCGTTACACCGCATCGTCTGCGCCATCGTGCGGCCGGGCTTTGCGAACAGCAGCGGCATCATCGACAGATAATCCGCCCAGTACGTGCCGGGCACGCGAGTGTTCGCGTCGAAGATCCACAGCGGCAGATGCCCCGGCGAAAGCTTGACGGTCCAGCGTTCGCTGATCGCGAGATCCGTGAACGGGAACTCGGGCTGCGTCGGGCCTACGAGTTCATCCGCCGCGCCGATCGCGCGTGCGTAACTCAACGTCGAGTGATAGCCCGAGAAGATCAGATGATTGCCCGTATCGATCGTCGCGCCAAGTGTCCGATCGTAATACGTACGGCAACGTCCACCGGCCTGCGCGGCGGCCTCATGCAGCACGACCTGGGCGCCGCGACGCTGCAACTGCACCGCGGCGGCCAGACCGGCGAGGCCCGCGCCGATCACGTGGACAATTCTGGCCATCAGAAGAACGCGTAGCGGGCGACGATCCACAGCAGCCGCGCGCGCGGCTTGCTGACTTTCGTGCGCGGGATGTCAAAGCCCCGGTCAACGGTGCGTTCGAGCAGGCAACGGTAGACGCCGGACATGATGCGCGGCGCGCGGACCTCGCGGCGCGGTTGCGCGTCCATGATTTCGTCGGACTTCGCGAAGTGCTCCCGCGCACGCGCGACAAGGGTGGCGCAGACGCGCGGCAACGACGGATCGTCGGCGATGACGTCGGGATCGGTGGTCGCGATGCCTTCGCGCGCCAGCAGTTCGCGCGGCAGATAGCAGCGGTGAATGCCAGCGTCCTCGTCGATATCGCGCAGGATGTTGGTGAGCTGCAGCGCGCGGCCGAGGTGATGCGCGAGCTCACGGCCGGGCGCTTCCTGCATCCCGAATATCCTCACCGACAGACGGCCCGCCGCGCTCGCGACACGATCGCAGTAGAGGTCGAGCGTGGCTTCATCGGGCGCGCAGATGTCAGCGGCTGCATCCATTGCCATACCGTTGATCATCTCGTGGAAATCTTCGCGCTGCAGATGGAACGTGTGAATGTGCCGGGTCAGCGCGCGCAACGAAGCGCGCGGGGTTCCCGCGTAGCACGCGTCGATGTCGGCACGCCAGCGCTCGAGCGCGGCGGCACGTTCTGCACGTGGCATGTCGCTGTCGGCGATGTCATCGACCGCGCGACAGAAAGCGTAGACCTGATACATCGCATCGCGCTGTGCCGCCGGCAGGATGCGCATTGCGAGATAGAACGAACTGCCCGAAGTCACGGCAGCTGCGTCGGTTTCTGTATCGTCCACGACAAGATTGGAAACGGCCAAGACGATCTCCGCTGAAGCGCCCGCTGATAGCGACTGGGTCGCCGCCCGCAGGGCATGTCGTCCGCGCGCGCGGACACGCGCGAAACACTCCGGCTGGGATGCCGGAAACGACGAAAAGTATAACAATCTTTGGCCATCGCCGCTGAAAACACGTCGGCGGACGCGGCCGGCGTAACAATGCGGCGGGTTGCGTGGCGCGGCGATCGACGGCCTCGCCGACCGGAATCCCGCGTCAGTCCGGGGCAACCGCGCGCCAAAGTCGCGGATAAATATGAAACCCTGCTGGAAAGATAATCGGATCGTCACGCACCGGATTCAAATCCACTGAAGAACGGCTACTCCCGAATCCGCCTGACAACGTCCATCTTCATTTAAGACTGCTCCTATTCAGCCGCAGACGCCGGCTGCCTAAACTGACCTTATTGAGATGCCGCGAACCTTCGTGGCGCCCAACAGGCATCGGTTACGCGATTTATCGAGACATGGCACAGCGTCGCGACGATGCGTGCGACAGGTCGCCGGTCACATCACGCCCGCGTTAATCAATACGACTTCATTTCTCCGGCCAATTGCACCCGGAGAAGACAGATCGCGCCTGCCGATTAAACCGCGACTAACAGGAAATATCATGAAACGTTCTATCCGGCTCACCACTGCATCGTTATTACTGTTCGCTGCAACGTGCGAGGTTCACGCCGCGCGGCACGAATACAGCCCGTTGCAATCGATTGAAAAGACGTCGGTCACCGCCAGCATTCAGACCGGCCACGCGACGCTCGACAAGCTGATCCAGGAGTCGTTCATCGGAGTCACGCCCGACGGAGACAGCCGCCCGGAGCCCGGCCTGCTTATCGCAGCGCCGCGTGTCGAGGGTTCGACGCCATCGCTCGAGGAACTGAAAGTACGCATCGCAGGCATCGGCCGCTGAACGCCCGCAATCAGTTGAACGCGACCGAGCGGTTGCGTCCCTGTCGTTTCGCGCTATACAGCGCGGCATCGGCTTCGTTGATCAGCACCTCGTAGGCCGGCACGCCGGTACGCGCGCAAGCGCCGCCGACACTCGCCGTCACGGGCACCAGCGTGCCCTGCACGTCGATCGCTGTGTCGCCGATCTTGTGGCGGATCTTTTCGGCGACCAGCATGGCGTCTTCCAGCGGCGTGCACGGCAGCAGGAGCGCAAACTCCTCGCCGCCGAACCGGCCGAAGGTATCCTGAACCCTCACCACTTCCGCGACACGCTGCGCCATCACGCGCAACACCGTATCGCCGACCACGTGTCCGAACCGGTCGTTGATCTTCTTGAAGTGGTCAAGATCGAACAGCAGCACCGACAGGTCGCCGCCGTACCGCTGCCAGCGGGTGTATTCGTCGCGCAGCCGCGACTCGAAATAACGTCGGTTCGCGATACCCGTCAGGCCGTCGCAGTCCGCGTATTCCTGCAACTTCGCCACCGCCTCCTCGCGTTCGCGCTGCACAATGCTGACCGCCGTCACGTCGGAAATCGTCACGCAGACGGCCACCACTTCGCGGTCGCGCGTGAGCGGCATGAAGGTGCAGTCCTGCTGCATGAAATCGACGCCGCCGGTGATGGGCCGGTCGTGGTCGAACTTGAACAGATACGGACGCTGCTCCCACGAACTGAATGCAAAGCTGCCCAGCTGGAACACGCTTTCGAGCTTGCGCGTGAGCCACACGCGCGGCAGCTCCGGGAAGCTCGCGAATATCGATTTCCCGACCACCTGCTCCGCGGAGAGCCCGCTGTGGTCGTGCATGAACCGGTTCCACATCAGCACGTTCATGTCGCGGTCGAGCACAAAGATGCCGAAGCCCACACGCTCGACAACCAGATCGCTCAAGGACGCGGACATTTCATTCATAGACTGGACAGCAGCGCGTCGAGCGCTTCATTCATGTGACGGATCGAGTCTTCCGCCATCAACATCACGAGATGGGCGCGGAAGCTCTGGTCTTCCAGCGCGAAATTCACTTCGACCAGCAGCGCGACTTCCCACGCGAGCACCTTCGGCTGGAACACGTCGTCGAGCGACATGGCGGCGCCAAGCAGCCCCGGCGCCGAAAACACCGGCGTGCGGCCAAGCTGGTCGAGAATGCACGACACACAGGCGCCCGTCAGCACGTTCGCCACGTCGTAAATCAGTTCTTCCTGCGAGACGGACTCGTACGCCGAGCCGACATACGGATCATTCACGAGCGCGCACAGTTGCGCGATGCTGCCGCTGCGGCAGATCACCAGCGCCTCACCCTTGATGTCGGAACGAAAACCCTGTCTGACCGCGGTGACGGCTTCGTTGATGCCGGTCATTTCGCGCAGGGCCTCGGCCGCCTCGCTTACGTCCACCACGCGCACGCGCGGCACCGACAGCTCGATGAACGTGTCGAGCAATGTCGCGAGACGGGTCGCGGCCTGACCCATCGCCAGATTGGCGACCTCCTGCAGCGCGTCGCGCTGGTCTTCGTTCAGGGCTGGCTCAGACATACAACCCGTACTCCTTGAGGATGGGCAGTACCGCCTCGGGCGTCACCGGCTTGGCGACGAACGCGATGGCGCCGAGTGTGCGCACACGCGCCTGCGCCATCGGCTGAACGTCGGCGGACACGACGATCACAAACGTATTGAGGTCCTCATGCTGGAGCGCTTCGAGCACCTGAAAGCCCGTCATGTCGGGCATCGTCAGGTCGAGGAACATCACGGAAGCCTTGCCGGCGCGATACAGATCGAGCGCCTCGACGCCATTCGACGCATAGGCGATGTCGACATCCCAGTCCTGCGGAAGGGCTTTGGTCAGCACCTTGCGAGCAAGAAGCGAGTCGTCGGCAATCACAATGGGCAAAGGCATGGCGGCGGTCGGAAGACGTTATTGGCTCAATCGGGTTAACGGCGGCGATACGCCGTTCTTGAGCCGTCGGACCGGCCACGCGAGCGAAAAAGCGGAGAAAAATCAAAAGAATACGGACACGCAACGCCGCAAACGGCGGAATGCGCGAAACCGGCTCGCGCACGGCAAGGTGCGTGAGCGCGAACAACGACGACACAATCCGGCATGGTGGAAGCCTACCCCGTACGTGAACCGGCGCGGCAGTAGACGACCTTGGACCCCGGTGCCTTCGCGCCTGCATCCGCGAGCCTCCACAGCATGCGTTATGCGCACGTTGTCTGACGGGCCCCGCGGGAGATACGTCCGAACATGGCGGACGCATAATTGTCGTAAGAATAATTCTTGAATTAAACTGGCGAAAAAGCAACGCGCCAAAATGGAATCGGCGAACAGAAATGACCCAATATTGGCTTTAATTCAGAAAACTCGTTTCAGCATGACTATATAAAGTTCGCTTTTATCCTTTTGTGTACGTTTGCGCTTCGGGATTTGTCGCTGATTGGATCCGCCTCGCGAAAAAACCACTTCAGACGGCGCGCGGGGCGGAAAAGCCTTCTCTGGGCCAATGCACAAATCGAGGGCTGACTTTCTTCTCGTTTATGATGTCATACGCGGTGTCCCCGTTTTCCGACGATTCCAGCCTTTCCCGACGATGAACCCTGACCGGCCCGACCTGTCCCGAGCGAGCCGCCCTCCTGCCAGCCGGCGCGACGAAACACTGTTCCCGGCCGCGCCTCCCGAACATCATTTCGCGATCCGACGCCTGACGCTGATCGCGCTGCTCGTTGCAGCCGTCGTGCTGCCGTGCATCTACGTTGCGACGATGGCGTGGAGCGACCTGAAAGCGCGCGAATCCGACGCGACCGATGTCACGTTGCGCACCGTGCGCGTCGCTGAAGAACACGCGTTGAAAGTGTTCGACATGAACGAAGCGCTCGACGCGCGCGTCGTGGACCTGGTGAACGGGCTCGACGACGACGGCATCCGCGATCGCGAAGCCGGGATCCACGAAAAGCTGCGCACGATGGGCGGCGGCTATCCGCAGGTCGCCGCGGTGTCGATCTTCAACCATGAGGGCGAGCTACTCGTGAGCAGCCGCTTTTATCCGGCGCCGCCAGTCTCGATCGCCGGCCGAGACGATTTCACCGGCGTGCGCGATAACAAGGTGATCGAGCATGTTTCGAAGGTGATGGCCGGCCACGTCGCCGGCGAACTGGTGTTCAACACCGGTGTCGCGCGGCATGACGAGACTGGGGCTTTTGCTGGCGTCGTCTCCGTTGCGCTGCGGCCGAGTTACTTCAATGCGTTCTATCGCGAACTCCTCGGCGGCGACGATGCGCCGATGACTCTCGGCCTCACCCGCGCCGACGGTGCCCCGCTCGCGCAATATCCGCAGCGGCTGCGCGAGCCGGCGCTCACCGCGCCCCGCTCGCCGTTCACCGAAGCGCTGTCGGAAGGCCGTCGCGCGGGCGTCGTCAAGATGCGCGGCGCGGACGGCGACAGCGTGATTCTCGCGTTCCGCCGCGTCGGGTCGTATCCGGTGTACGTGTCGTGCGGCTATCGCACGTCGGCGATCTGGGCGGGCTGGTATCGCCATCTAAGCCTGCTGATCCTGTCGATGTTCATGCCATCGATTGTGTTGTGGTGCGTGATCTGGCTATCGCTCAAACGCCTCGGCGCGGAAGAAGAAGCGTGGGAGCGCTGGCAGGCGGAAGCATCGATGCGTCGTTCGATCGAATCCGCATACCGGCAGTCGCGCAAGATGGAAGCGCTGGGGAACCTGGTCGGCAGCGTCGCGCATGATTTCAACAACCTGCTGATGATCGTCTCGACCAACGTGCAGATCGCGCGTTGGCGTGGCGCGCCCGGGCTCGACCGCGAACTGTCCGCCGTCGAGCGCGCACTGAAAAGCGGCCAGTCGCTGACGCGGCAACTGCTCGGCGTCGCGCGCAAGCAGCCGCTGCGTAACGAAACGATCGACGTCGGACGCTGGCTGCCTGGCAGTCGCGAGCTGCTGGCGGCATCGCTTGGCGCGAAGGTCGCGCTCGTCGTCGACGTAAGCGCGGGCGTCTGGCCGACGCGCGTCGACGTCGCCGAACTTGAGCTTGCGCTGATCAACATCGCGGTCAATGCACGCGACGCGATGCCGAACGGCGGGCGCTTCACACTGCGTGCGAGTAACGTCGCGTTCCGGCATGACGACGGCTTTCCGCTGACCGGCGACTTCGTGCAGATTTCCCTCGAAGACACGGGCGTCGGCATGCCGCCCGAGGTGCTCGCGCGCGCGTTCGAACCGCTCTTCACAACAAAGCCGAAAGGCATGGGCACGGGCCTCGGTCTGCCGCAGGTGTTCGCGTTCTGCGAGCGCTCAGGCGGTCTCGCCGCGATCGACAGCGCAATCGGCGCCGGCACGTCGGTGCGTCTGTATCTGCCACGCGCCGAGGCTGCGCCGAATATCGTTTATCCCATTGAGCCGGGCGCGGACAAACCGTCCACGCCGCAACAGGGCCTGCGGATTCTGCTCGTCGAGGACAACGAAGAGGTGTCTGCAGGAACCGAAGCGTTGCTGCAAATGATGGGGCACGAGATCACCTGCGCGTTCAACGCCGACGCCGCCATTCAGCTCTTCGACGACGCCCACGCGCGGCAGCTGAAAACCGCCGAACCGCTGCCGTTCGACCTCGTGATTTCCGACATCCACATGCCGGGCGCGATGAACGGCATTGACCTCGCGGAAGCGGTTCTCGCGTTCGAGCCAAAGCTGCCGGTGATTCTCGTGACCGGTTACGCGGAAGAACTGGAACGGGCGCGTCATGTCGATGTACGCGTGCTGTCGAAACCGTTCGATATCGCCCTCCTCGACAAGATTCTGCAAACCATTCAAGGCACGCTTACCCCGACGCATCCGGCTGATTAGCCGAACGCGACTGATTCGACGCCCGTCCGCAGTGCTAATTACGTGATGTTGTAAAAAATGCGCGGGCGTCGGGGCGGCAGCGTCGACGCATCCGCCGATGCGCCATGGGCGCGGCCTGGCACGAGGCGTCTGACGACCCGGCATGATCGTTGCGTCACTCTGATAGTTGGACGGCGACGCGCCTCGCGCCGCGCGATCCGGCCTCACCGGACCGGTCCTGCAAAACTGGAGGGAGGCAGCCATGCGACACACAGTGATAGGGTTATTCGACACTTACACCGAGGCCGAAACCGCGCGCGACACGCTCGTACAGACCGGTTTCGCCCGCTCCGACATCGAACTGCAGGCCAATCCTGTTCCGCCGTCCGGAGCCGAAATCGACCCAGCCGCCGACCCCAATGCCGCCGGACACGGATTCATCGCGAACATCGAGCGTTTTCTGTCGAGCCTCTTCGCCTCTGGACCTCGGCCCGCCGATCCGGCAATGACTGCGCGCTACACCGACGCTGTACGTCGCGGCGCGGTACTCGTGTGCGTGAGCGCAGCGAGCGGGTCGCACGCGGAACTCGCCGAACGGACGCTGAAGAAGCTTGGTGCGATCGAAACAGGCGAACGCTCGCCGAACTGGGATTCACCGATGGTGGACACGACAACCGCCCGCGACCATTCGATACTCGATGAACTGGGCATCGGCGCGGCTGGCGCCATGCCGCCGCCGCTTTCGCCGTCCACGCGGCCGGTCAGCGAGCCGGTGCCGCAGGCGCCTTCGGCTGCGGTACGGCCATCGGTTGACCCGGTCGATCCGCCCGGCGGCGCCGACCCAATGCGCGTTCAACCACGCGACCACGCGCCGTTGGCCGGCACGCCGGCAAGCTACGACACGCCGGGGCGTTACGACGACGCGGCGCGCGCTGTCTCAACAGGCGCCGTGCCGGGATCAGGCGCGTACATGGCGCCCGCCGCGCCCGCAGCTGGCGGTGGCAGCATAGGCGCGCCAATTCCGGACGAATTTCTCGAGTACGAGGAGGACTTCCGCGGTCACTATGACGAGAAATATGCCGGCCAGGGCGCGCGCTACGAAGACTATTCGGGCGCCTATCACTACGGCGCGAAGATGGGTCAGGACGTGCGTTACCGCGACCGTCCCTGGGAAGATATCGAGCCCGAAGCCCGTCGTGACTGGGAAACGACGCCTAACGGCGATACGTGGGAACGCTTCAAGGCGGCCGTGCGTCACGGCTGGGATCGCGTGACCGGACACCACCACGTTTAACCGGTTGAATTTTCGTCCAGCGTGTAGCAGGACACGCGGCGCTCCTTCTGGAAGCGCCGTCTTTTTGCGTGCTTTCGCTAGTGGGCTTTTGAGGCGCTAACGCGTTCCACCATGCGTTTTGACCCACGCGACATAGCGATCGATAAACGACTGGAAGAACTTGCGCGTGTCATCGCTGAGGATCTTGCCGTTTTCATCGATCGCGGCCGGATTGTGCTTGATGAACATTTCCGGCTGGCCGAGCGTCGCGACATCGAGGTATGCGAGCACGTTACGCAGATGCTGCTGCGCGAGCGCCGTACCGGTCGCGCCGGGCGAGGTACCCACGACCGCGCCAGGCTTGTCGCCCCATGCGTTTTTGCCCCACGGCCGCGAGGCCCAGTCGAGCGCGTTCTTCAGCACGCCGGGGATCGAACGGTTGTATTCCGGTGTCACGAACAGCAGACCGTCGGCTGCCTGGATTTTCTGCTTGAACTCCCGCGCGACCGGCGGGAAATCGGCATCGTAATCCTGGCTGTAGAGCGGCAATCCGCCGATGTCCACAAAGTCGAACGAAAAGTCGGCCGGCGCGAGCGACGTCAGCGCGTGCGCCAGTTGCCTGTTTGTCGAATCCCGACGCAGGCTGCCTACGATAACCGCGATCTGATAAGCCATCTTCGTTTCCTCGGTTGGAGCGCGTGAAGCGCGAAAGGTCCGAATGGTCAATCATAGGCGGTCATCCGCGCGGGCGTTGACAGAAGGGAGAAGGGCCGTTCGCCGGATGGGTCGGTGCGCCGCACTGCCCGCCGCCAGTGGATAACCTGAGGTGCGCCCGAGATATCCACAGTTTCGCTGAACAACCTTGTGGATAAGTGGGCTACAAACCTTGTCCATCAAGGGAGTCGCCCGGTATTTCATCCGGTACGCATAAACGACAGAAAATCTGGGGCAGCAGCCCGGGACACGTTACAACATATAACTGAACCACTGCTCACGCGGCGGCATCGAACCTTAACGGGCTATGATGTTTTCCCGGGGAGTGGAACCTGACGATCAGATAAAAAACGGAGGTCTCATGCCTTACCGACCCGAAGCGACACGCCCCTTGCGTGATCGCCGTATTGAGTACACCGTCGCAGACGACGCCCGCGCAGAGCGGCGCAAGCAGGATTCCGTGCATATTGATTCCGGCGCGGGCAAGTGGCGCTACAAACCCGTTCCGACGGTGCCCAAGACGCCTGAGTAGTGATGTCCACGGATACGTTGCTGCCCGGACGCTCTACCGTCTGACGCGGCCTTTACTCGGGAACCGCGATATCGGCGTCGACCAGATGCCAGCCGTAGGTTTCCGCGTAATGCTGCGCTTCGGCTGCGTTCTCGAAGAGCGGCATGTCCGCCTTGCCCTGAAACGGATAAATCACCCGTTTGTCGTGCAGACGTATAACTTTCAGCGTCGGCAGCGTGCCGCTTGTGGTCCGGCATGAAGCCGCGGTGACGTTGTAATCAGCGCGGCTCGTTCTCGTCTGCTGCATTCAAATCTCTCCTTTTCAATCGATTAGTCGAACTGCCGGATGGTGGCCGCCGGCATGTGCGGCCTTCTATTCAAAGGCCGGCGATCGACTGCCCCGCAATTTCGCCATCGATGATGCGTTCAGCGTGATCGGTCGACGCGCGACGGGCTTCTCCCGCGCCCTCGAACGGCACGATGCTGGAGACGCGAAAGACACGGCTCGACGTGAGCGTGTTGCCATCGCCGCGACGGCAGATTCTGACCGCGGCATCGAAGCCCTGATCGTAGTGATGCGATCCATCGACGCCACGCGGCTGATGCGGGTAGACAAGTGGATAAATTTCGAGACCCCGATAACTTCTAACGATGTTGTCCATGATGACTCCGGATGCATTGATCGCTGGCTGCGCACGACGTTAGCGGCTCGGGCCGATGGGTGCGAAAGACAGTGACGCGTGAAGACGTGCGCAAATGACGTCGGGCGGAAAAATCCGCACAATCCGTCAGCGTGTAGTTCTGGGAAAGCAGGCCCGGTTGGATCCGGGCTGGCGGGGAGCGAAGGAATCGTGTCCGATCTGGCGTGCGTCGATACGCGAAGCTTTTCGCTTCATCGCACGAGCGATCGACGGAGGGAAAGCGGAAGACCCACTGTAACACGTCTGCTTCGCGCTCAGTCAGATCCTTTCGGATCGCCCACAACGGGTTCTTGCGATGAAAGACGCGTTCACGAGAAGCGTTGTCCGGATGCCTTTTCATCGCGTTCGGGCGCGGGCAATGCGTCGGCGCGATGCGTTCTGCAGCGCGCCCGATGAAATTCGCAAGCCTCCTGTCATAAAGCCGTGATTCGCACGACAAAGCCGGGATGACTTGAACCGGGCTGCTGCCCGCGACACGCAGAATTTCGTCTTGCGGCACGACAACGTGCGAGAGAATGGCGGGCAGGCAAGCTCGAGCCAATCCACGCCGCGAACCGAGACCCGCGTGCCCAAAGCCGGCGCTCGCTTCGTGCGGTGGGAGTTACAGGCTATTTTCTGACCGTGCCACGCACCTGAGCCCGCGTCGGCACCAACCCCGTCATCGCACACATGAATACGATTGATTCCGCGGACAGAGACAACAGCAATCATGCAATCACATCGACGACCACAGGAACCCGACCGCCGCACATTGTGCGGTCGGGCGCGGGCGCGGCAGGTCACGATGCGCTGGACGCGCGTGCTGATGCGGCGCGGGTTTATCTGTCAGGGTGTGGCTTTGTCCGGCAGGGGCGGTGCGTATGACGTCCCCGGCGCGGCCAGCATTCGACGATCCTGCATACCTGACTCAACTACGGCGCGACCTGCTGCGCTTCGCGCGACTGCAACTCCGCGACGCAGCAGCCGCGGAGGACGCAGTTCAGGAAGCGCTCACCGCAGCCTGGACACAGGCCGATCGCTTCGCGGCACAGTCGGAGCACAAGACATGGGTCTTCGGCATCCTGCGTCACAAGCTGGTCGACACGTTGCGTGCACGGCATCGCACGGTGAACATCTCGGCGCTCGAATCTGAACTCGACGACGAATCCGTGCTCGACCGTGAACTGTTCAAGGAGAACGGCCACTGGTCGGCGCAGGCGAAGCCGCGTCCGTGGCCAACGCCCGAAACCGCGTTGCGTCAGCAGCAGTTCTGGGAACTGTTCGAGATCTGTCTCGACCATCTACCCGAACACATCGGGCGCGTATTCATGATGCGTGAGTTTCTCGAACTGGAGACGGCCGACATCTGCACCGAACTTCAAATGACGGCAAATCACTGCAGCGTCCTGATCTACCGGGCGCGACTGCGATTGCGCACCTGCCTCACCGAGAAGGGCTTTTCTAGCGAGGATGCCAATGGGCAAGTGTAAGCACATCACGCGACTGTTATCCGACGCGCTCGACCGCCCGTTGACAGCGGGCGAGTGGATCGCCATCGGCGTTCATCTGCCGACATGCAGCGGTTGTCGCAACTACCGGCGACATATCAGCCTGCTGCGCGAAGCGTCACAGGAAATCAACGGCACCGCGCGCGGCCCCGAGGCTGGCCAGGACGAGTAAGCTTCCTGGCACGGCAACGCCGCCGTGTGCGCAGCGGTGGCTATGTCGATCAGCGCGCTGCCGGTGGCGTCGCGCGATAGCGCTCGAAAAACCCGGCGTGCGACATCTCGTCGATCTTCGCTTCGTGCCGCTCCGCACTCGCCGGATGTTTCGCGAGCATCGCCTTCGGACGATTCGGCCGGCGCTGAAAATTGCCACCGCAATTCGGACAGACATTGCGCAGCACGGTTAGCGCGCAGACCTCGCAGAATGTGCATTCGTATGTGCAGATCATTGCGTCGGTGGCATGCGGTGGCAGCGATTTGCCGCAACCTTCGCAGGACGGTCTCAATTCCAGCATTGCAGGGCTCCAGATCGGCATAGTACGGGCAACGTGCGTTGTGCGCGGCAACGCTCCGGCTTGAGTTAACCAGTCTAGCGACGGGGCGCACCGCGCTGTTGCCAGTCAGCGGTCAATTCCTGCCAGCACGCGACGGGCATGTTTGAAGCGCATCGCGTTACCGGTTCGTTGGTTTTCGCCATCCGAACACGTGTCAGGTCAGGACGCCTCATAACACGAGCGTCAAAGCCAGCCCAACCACCGAGACGATTGTCTGCGGGGATGCACGATGGTTCCTGGTGTCGGTTGACGCGGCTACATGAGAAGGACACCTGGATTGTAGCGGGCGCTGAAGAGCGATACATCCTGGCCATTCGGCCAATACGGCGTGTGGCGCACCGGTCTGTTCTAGTGGTCGTCACGAAAGGGCGACGTGATTTGCTTATGCGAATCCATCGGTTCGTTTTTGTCGCCGGGCGTTTTATTGTTGGGCGCAATCGGTCCGTCTTGCGTCCGTCGAAACGTCGAAATCTCTCTTATGTCACGATCTTTTTCATTGACGCGTCGCGCATTTATCGTCGGCGCTGGCGCCTCGCTGGCCGCGGCGGCCCTGCCCGTTTTCGCTGACGCGTCGGCGAAGGAACTGCGCATTGGTTACCAGAAGGCCGCGAGCACACTGGTGTTGCTCAAGTCGCATCAGACGCTCGAGAAACGCCTCGCGCCGCTTGGCGTGACGATCAAATGGACGGAGTTTCCGGCAGGTCCCCAACTGCTCGAAGGCTTGAACGTCGGCGCGATCGATTTCGGTTACGTGGGCGAAGCACCGCCGGTGATTGCGCAGGCAGCAGGCGCAAACTTCGTCTACACCGCCTATGAAGTGCCGACGCCGCACGCCGAGGGCATCCTCGTCCACCGGGATGCGTCGATCAACACGCTCGCGGACCTGAAGGGCAAGAAAATAGCGCTCAACAAGGGTTCCGATGTGCACTGGTTTCTGGTTGCCGCGCTTCAGAAAGCGGGCGTGAAGTATTCCGAGATCCAGCCCGTCTTCCTGCCGCCTGCGGACGCACGCGCCGCGTTCGAGCGCGGCGCTATCGACGCATGGGCGATCTGGGATCCCTTCCTCGAAGCGGCAAAGCGCCAACCGAACGCTCGACTGCTCGCCGATGCGAGCGGCATCGTGGATCATCACCAGTTCTTCCTGAGCGCACGGCCATTCGCGCAACAGAATGGCGACGTGCTAGCCATCGTGATCGAAGAAGTTGGCAAGGAAGGCGCATGGGTGCGCGGCCACTACGCAGAGGCGGCGGCCCAGCTCGCGCCGATCCAGGGGCTCGATGCGAATGTGATCGAAGCGGGTCTTCGCCATTACGAACACATCTACAAACCGGTCGACGCCAGTGTGCTGGCCTCACAGCAGCGTATCGCGGATACCTTCGCTGAACTACGGATCATCCCCACAAAAATCGTCACTCGAGATGCTGTTCTTGTAGCCCAGGGATGATTTGCGCACCGATGCGTTGCTTTTGATCAGGCTGTTTCTTCGCTATTGACCGTCCGCCTCGTCGAACAGCGCTACCACGTTCTCCGGCGGACGACCGATGACCGCGCGCCCGTTCCGCACGACGATCGGCCGTTGTAGCAGAATCGGATGCGCTGCGATTGCTTCGTATAACTGATTGTCTGTCTTCGCGTCATCGGCGAGACCCAACTCGCTGAATTCCCGCTCAGTGTCGCGAAGCATGTCGCGCACGGGACAACCCAGCATCCGGTTGAGCTCCTTCAGTTGAGCGACCGTCAACGGGTTCTTCAGATATTCAACGATTTCCACCGGTTCGTTCTTCGGGTTGACGGCGTTGGCGACAAGGTCGCACGCGCCTCTCGATTTCGAGCAGCGAGGGTTGTGATAGATGGTGATCATGAGTGGATGCAGATTGCGGATCGTTGAGCAACTGAGAGTGTACTGATTCTGGCCGTTCCCGGCTTAGGGTTGCGAGGATGGTCGACGGGTTCTCGAATGCGTTTCCGGATCGGACGAAGGGCGGGCATCGCGATTTGCGAAGTCCGTGCCCGCGCGACGGCTTTCGGGTGATGTCGGCTCGTGTTCGCGTCGCCGGTCCACGTACTTTCGTCGCTTTCGATTTTTAGCGTCGCTATTCCGCAGCGCTAGCTGTTGCTGCCCGCGGGGCGATAAGGGGTGCGTGCTTGTTGCCGGAGTTGGGTACGGAGTGTTGGTATTGAAGGGCTACGAGACGCCGGGAAGAACCAGATCTTCATTCCGTTCAGATCGAGGGTAGCCAAACACATGCGACTCCCAACTGCAGAATGCGGCGCCTTTTGATCGTAGGTCGTCGAATAAACGCGTCCGCGATTGCTCTCCGGATCCGGCACGTCCTACGGGTCATTCAGTTTGCGTGGCAGAACTGGATTTCGATCGACTGTGGCAACTGCTACGCCTGGTGGAAGCAACATCAACCTCGCGTCTCATTTTTTATCGACAGGCGAAGCGCCGCCCCCTGGTTTATGCGCATAAACGCGAATCCGGCAAGACCTGCCAGTTAGCGCAGGGCGACTCCCTCGCCGGTCCGTCGACGTGCAAACGCATTGGAAGCAGGACCCGAGAATCACAATCCGTCTCGCAGCGATATCGATATGAATCGAGCGGCCTGCTCTCAACGCGCTCTAAGTTCACTTAGCGTCCGCAGGTCTGAAAACCACCTCCGCGGCCCAAATCACCAGAGGCACGTCCGTTTATGCGCATAAACCTTGGCCGAATGGTTAATTCGTCGTGCCTAAGCTACAAAATCATTGAAATCAAAATTCATCACGGTAGAATCCATCAGCGTCTAAAAATGAGGTGAAGAATTGGCAGCTGAAATCATCGCGGTCACGCAACAAAAAGGCGGAGTCGGGAAGAGCACCATCGCCATGCATCTAGGCGCCGCCTTCCACGAAAAAGGCAAGCGCGTCCTCGTTGTAGACGCCGATGGTCAGAACACCCTCGTTCACTGGGCAAGCGCATCGTCTGATGGAGAGTCGGGAATCCCGTTTCCCGTCGTCAATCTTTCCGAGGCGGGCGGCCAGATCCATCGCGAGATCAAGAAGTTCGTCGGGGACTACGACATCATTGTCGTTGACTGCCCGCCGTCCATCACCGAGAAAGTCTCCGGCGTTGTCCTGCTCGCCGCCACCGTTGCTGTCATTCCCACTTCTTCGTCGCCTGCGGACTATTGGTCGAGCGTGGGCCTCGTCAAACTCATTCAGCAGGCACAGGTTATGAATGAGGATCTTCGCGCGGTCTTCCTTCTAAACAAAACAGAAGAGAAGCGCATGCTGACCCGCGAACTCAAGCGCGCGCTGGAAGAACTCGGTTTCCCGTTGCTCAAAACGCAGATCCCGACGCGCGAAGCCTATAAACAGGCTATGGCGCTTGGACAGACCGTCCTGCAGATGAACGACCGCGGCGCTAAACTCGCCAGCTTCGAAATACGGGCGTGCGCGAATGAGATCGCCGCCTTGCTTCCCTGAATTTATGCGCATAAAGGACCCTGAATGAAACCCTCTCAATTCGCAAAAGGCTTCCAGGCGCGTCCGGATACGACCAGCAGCGAAAAGCGCACCGCGCTTGATCGACTTAACGCCATTGATGGACTCGTCCAGCGCAACGACGCGAAGTCTCCGGAGGCGCCAGGCCGTTCGAGCCAACCCGACATCGCGGTCGTCGCCGTCGCCGACGAAACAGCACACTCGCAGACTGCGAGTGAATCGGCCGAATACCACGCCTGGCGCATTGAACACGGGTACCGCCCCGGGCAGGTGATTGAACTTGCGCTGAAGACGATCAAGCCGAGCCCGTTCAATCCGCGTCATTTCTACTTGAAGTCGTCGATTGCCGAACTCGCCGTCAATCTTGCGAAGCAGGGGCAACAACAGGCGATCCACGTGATCCCTGACTATGACAGTCCGGGGAGCTATTTCGTCAGCGACGGCGGTCGCCGTGTTCGCGCATTGAAAGAGGCGAACAAAGACTCCGTCAAGGCGATCGTTATCGATCTCCCGATCGGTATCCAGAGCTACAAACTCGGCTACGACCTCAATGTTCAGCGCGATTCGCAGACCGTCTTCGATAACGCCGTCGTCTGGAAGCGCTTTCTCGACGACAAACATTTTCAAAGCCAGAAAGAACTCGCGGAACACCTCGGTCTCGACGAATCGACGGTTGCCGTCGCGTTGTCGATCTCCAAGCTACCTGAAACGGTCATGCATGAAATGGTTGCACGGCCGGATCGCTTCGGCTCGAACATGGCCTATCAGGTCGGCAGATATCACAGCGCGCGCGGCGCTGATGCGACACTACGCCTGATCAACAAGATCCTCTCTGACGACCTGAGCACGCGACAGGTCGCTGACATCGTCAAGGGCAGGGCGTCGGCACAGGAAAGCTCAAAGCCAGCAGGGCGTCAACGCTACGCCCAACGACTTGATATCAAGCTCGACGGCATGACGGTTGGAGATTTGAAATCGTACGGGGACGATCGTCTGGAACTCAGGTTGCGTGGGCTTTCGCGCGAAAAGCGCGATGACATTCTGAAGCAGATTGAACAGATGCTGCTGCCGAAGTAACGCAGCAAACCACTCGGGATGCGTGCCGACTCGGGCGGGCATCCCGATAGCACGCCGCGGCGTCAGGCGGCTCTGGACTGGCTCAGGGTGAAGGCGAGCAGATCGCCATCGGTAGGATCGCCCCACGTCTTGCGAGCCAGCCAGTCGAAGAAAGCCGTTTCCGCGAGCTTCGAATCCAGGCCGCGACGGCGCCAGTCGTCACGCATATGCGCACCCAGCGCCGGCAGCTCATCTTCCTCGAATGACTGGCGCGCCAGATCCCGTTCCGACTCACCCTGCTCGTCGTAAAGTGCGCGCGCCTCCTTGCGACGGTAGGCGGAATATTCGCCAAGCAGCCGCGCCTTCAGATCGTCCGCCGGCACGGCGGTCGCGATGCCCTTGACGCCATCCACAGACGGCAGCGCTTCGACCGGCGGGGCGTAGCCCTTCTTCAACGCGTCCTTGAACAGCGCCGGGGCGCTGCGTACCGGCGGCAACGTGGTGCTGCGCATACGCTGCTCGGTCATCTGCAAGGCCGCACGGATCCGGTTTTCCTCACTATCGGCGTAGAGCGTCTGCGCCTCTTTCAGCGGAATGCCGATCTTCACCATCCGATCGACGAGCGTGCTGTCAAAGACGTTCGGATGTTCATCGAGCGCCAGCATCGGCTGCTTGCGCTCTGTGACGCGAAACTGGATCTCCGCGACCCTCCGGCCTTCGCGATGCTCGATCAGCTCGACGAAGATGTTGGTCACGGCATTCACTTCCGCAATCGCGGGGCGAAGATAGTCGCGCTTGAAGTACTTATATTCGCGCTTTGCTTCGTCACCGGCTTCAGTGTCCGGCGTGCCAGACAGGATAGGGCGCCACCACTCCCAAGCCTCGCGCATCGTCAGATGGCTCGGGTTCGTCAGGTAACGAACGCAGATTTCATAGAGCGCAAGACCCGCACTGCTACGCAACTGGCTCTGGAATTGCAGACTCAGCCGCGCGTACTGCACCGGATCGAGCAGCTTTTTCTTGATCTTCGGCGCGAATGAAAATTCCACCCACACACGCCGGGTCGCCGGATCCTCAAGAATTTCCGCGTCGGCGATCAATGTGGAAATGCCCCACTTGCGGCCAGGCTTCTGGCTCGAGGTACCCGTGCTCCATTCCACCTGCACCGACACCATCCGCCGCAGATGCTCCTTAACAAGCGCCGTGTCGTTCGAATCGAAGGCAGAGTTCGCGACGATGTCGGACAGCAACGCGCGATAGGTGTCGCCGGATTCGTCTGCCTGCTGAGCCACCGCAAGCAGCACATTGAACAGCTTCCGGGTAAGCAGTGTGATCTTGCCGCTCTTAGGCTGAATGGCAATAGCCTCAACGGCCTTGCGCAATTCGGCGGAGCTCGGGCTCACCACATCAGTCTTCTTCGCGCGCTTCGTGGCCATGCGTCGGGTCGAGGAGGGATTTGGCGAAAGGATACCGGCTGCGGTGAAGCACGTCTATAGGGCGCCTCTCACCATTGCCGGTGAAGTGTGTTTACGAACGGCAACTCACCTCGAACCCTTCCTGTAAGTCCTCACCGCCGCTGAATTGTAGTCGCGGCGGTGAGCGTTGCCCGTCGCGGGGTCTGGAAAAGTAGTTCAAATTGAGCCCGATATTCGAGGTAATTTCAGCTCCCGTATCAACTCACCGACCAACTTCGTCGCAATTTTGCGACGCCGGTCGCCCAAAGCAGCACTAATCCATGATTTTGACGACGGGGATCGAAAAAAACGGAGCGGACACCTCTTCGATCTGGCCGTGCGGGCATTTTGAGCCGGGAAAATCGATAAGACCGTCCAGCCCGGCACCGCGGAGGAGGGTCCAGACGGGCAAAAGGATCGATAGAAGGGAACGTAGTCCCGAAAAACCTCACCTTTGACGCTCGCGAAGGCCCGTTTACCCGGGATCGTCGTCCGAGTGGCACACCAGATCAACGTTTTTACTCCCGAAAAAGCTCACCATTGGGCAAACGAAGGCTGCCGGGCGTGTCGCGCATTGGGGGTCCCGGAAACTCTCACCTTTCGGCAACCTGAGAAAAATAGCCAATCATTCCCGGCACTTACCATCGATTCATCAAGCTTTGTCTCGGGGTGGACACGCTCCCGTAAATACTCACCGAAAGGCTTTCATGGATCGCCGTGCTCTCAAAGAGGAAAATCCAGCGCACCTCCCGCATTTCCTCACCATTCAATCTTGAATCGATCGAAAAGTCTTCTCACCGACGAACGCCGGCGGCGCCTTTCCGGTGAGTAACCGCAAACTATCCCCCGAAAAACCTCACCCGTCTGGAACGCATCACGAAACCGGGGTCCTGAAAAAGCTCACCATGGACACACGGGGCAGGGCAATCGTCGAATTCCATGGATATCCCGATTCACGTCCCGAATCTCCTCACCTTTGCGGATTCTGGCGCCCCTCGATGCCAGAAATCATGATTCGAGGTGAAGGCATCGATGACCGCAACTCCCGTAAATACTCACCGCAAGGCACTCAACCGCCCAAAAATGGGGCGTTTGGGCATCCGAGCCCCGAAAAACCTCACCTTCGAGTCGTGTTCTGTCCCGTTATGACTCACCACTCGTCGTTTTGGAGCCAAAAATCGGGCAAAACGAAGGCCCTGGCAGCGTCCCGCAGGTGCTCACCCGCGGAATTCAACTTTCTTCAGTCGTCTTTCAGGTCAATACTGGCCCACCGGCCGATCGGGTCCCGAAAAAACTCACCTTTGCCGCACCCTCACCTCAGGCAGCGCTCCCGAAGCCGCTCACTCACTGTCCTGAACCATCTCACCCACCTCCCTGAACCCCATCACCGCGGCGTCCCGCGAATCCTCACCAACTGTCCCGTAAAGCTTCACCTCACCGGCCGGAGATCCTTACCAGGTAAGGGTTTGCCGCGGCGTTAACGTTTTTAACCTAGGTTCAAGGGTGTTTACTTCTATTACTCTCAACGAGAACCTTGCGGTGTCGCCGGAAAATTTCCGGACGTCAAAATCGAGCCCATCATTACGCTTCGTGAAACAGTCCCAATTTTGCCGACAACGTTGTAATCTCCTTTATTTACAGTCGCTTATTGGCTATTCTTCGTTTTGTTTCACGGTAATTCCCTCTCATTGAGCAACAGACGTGATCAGGAAGCGATCCAGGACAGCACCTGCGCAGTAACCACACCTCGAAGCATAAATTCGTATCGTTTACTACGTAAATTGTTATGATTCGCTGAATCGTGGTTTCATCGAGGCATGAATGAACTCAGACGAAGAACGCCGGGCTATCCGCCAGGAACTTGAGTTGATGCGCGCAAACGGCGCGCGCCGTCAGGAACTGTCGCTTCACGCATGCAAGCGACTTTTTTTTGACCTGGGCATACGACCTTCAATGGCGACCGTGCGCGACCTGACTCAAACGGGTAGCGCAAGTGACATTCCGAAGGACATCGACAGTTTTTGGGAGCGCATTCGCGGCGCATCGAAGGTGCGTATTGGCGTTGGCGCCATTCCGAAAGCACTTGAAGACCGTGCGGGTGAATTACTGGGTGAGTTGTTCCAGGAGGCGATGACGCACGCGCGTTCCACCCTCGACGAAGATCGCGAGGCGATGCAGGCTCAGCTCCAGGCCGCCGAGCAGAAAACCCGCGAAGCGGAGATTCGTCGGGACGCGTCGGAAGAAGCTGTCGAACGCGCCGAAATTCGCGCCGACTCAGCCTGGAACCGGATCCGGGAACTGGAAACTGAGCTCGCTGCAGCAAATTCACATGGATCGGCGCATCAGGACAGTCTGCGGGCGACGGTTCGCCGCCTCGAAGCGGAAAATGAGACGCTCCGCAAACGCCTCGACACCGAGCAGGCAACCAATGCGGGATTGCGGGACCGGATCGACGCGCTGCACACGGACATGCTCCAAAGTACGGAACACTATGCGCAGCAGATCAAGGATGCGGTCGCCGAAGCCGAGCGCCGCGTGAAACCGATGCTGGTCGAACTGGACTCGCTTCGTAGCATGGCCGCGACGTATCAGTCCGGCGTGCGCGACGCGAGCCGGAAGGAATTCGACTTCATCCAGCAAATTGCTTCTGCAAAGGCTCGCGGCGACCGCCTGGATGCGCAGGTGCGCGAGCAGTCGGACGAAATTGATGCATTGAGCAAGGAAGTCGCTGTTCTGCGGGCGCAGGAAGGCATCGACCCGGCGATCGCCGACCTGTTGTGCGCGCTTGCAGGTGCCGGACGCTTGACACCCGACGAACTTGGCGCGATCGGAACCTTGGCCGACGCTCAGGTCGCCCTTCCGCCGCACTGCCCGAAATGTGAGGAAGGTGAACCGGAGCTGTCGCAGGTCGATCACCGTTACGAATTGCTGTGTCCAGAATGCGACTACTCTTCGGGCTTGGGCGATTCGAGGCTCGAGGCCGTGGCCCGGTTTTTGTCCATCGAGCGCGTATCAGTGGAGAACTGAGTAGCGACAGCGCGATGCGCGTCCGAACTTACGTTGTTTACCGCGCTATATAGGTGAGCGGTTTCGGGAGCCGAAAGGTGAGCACTGTCGGGAGGAGATTTCCACCCGCGCACGGACCGGCGCCTAGGTGGAACGCTTCGCCGACGCAGGATCCGGTTCGTCGGACGCAGGTGTTTCCTGTTGACCTGTCCAGTTTTGCCACGCACGATGCAGTCGGTTCGCGGAGACAGGTTGCATGAATCCGAGCCACTGACCAACGAGTTCTGGCTCGACGCCGGTTTCAAACAGATCCGCCGCGAACGTATTGCGCAACGTATGCGGACTTGCACGCGCCGCGCGCGATCCTGCAATGCCCGCTGTCTCGATAAGTGCATCGACCGATCGCAACATCGTGGCCTTGTGCATCGGCCGTCCGGAAGGTGACGCGGGAAATACGAGGTTGCCGGCCAGTTCAGAGAGACGCCGTTCCGCCAGCCATGCATCCATGACAGCCACGGCGAACGGCGAGAGCCGTGTGCGTCGTGTAAAAGCGGGATTGGCCGCCTCGACCACAACCCATGGTGAACCCGAATTCACGCAACTAATGGTTAGCGTTCGAGCTTCGCCCGTCTTGAGTCCGCCTCCGAGAAAAACTGCAATCAACGCGCGGTCGCGACGTTCACGCCATCGAGCTGCAATGGAGAGGTCCGCCAAAGACGAGAACAGATGCGCGACCAGCATTGACCGCTCCACCGAAGTCAGGAATCCGGTAGGCTCATTATCGCGTGCATTGCGCCAGGCGGCTTCGCCGTCCTGGGCAATGAAGCGCGCCGGGTTCGTCGATGCCAGTTCGATCTCGCGGACGTGATCGAGAACGCGTTCGATCAGGCGCAAATACCTGACGCGTTGCGGTTTTCGGATATCGAGACCCGCGACGAAGTCAGCAATGGTCCGCATGTCGACAGTCGTGAGACTTCTGCGTCGAACCTTCAACCAGTCTAGAAATAATCCCCACTGCGCGCGATACACCTCGGCCGACGAGCGGCGGAAATTTTGTCCCGCCAGCCATGCGTCGAACGCAATGCGTGGGTCACGACGCCAGTCTTCCCTTTGCTGGTCGAACAGATCGGTGACTGCCGATGGCCGGTGCGACTGCGAGGAAGTAGGCGAAGTGACCATGATTGAATATCCGTTAGTTGCGTGGCAGTGTAGGTCATCCAGACTGGATTTTCCAGGCACGAGGTCTTCCACGGCTGGCAATAATCTGGAGGACGCTGCAACGACGGCTACGCACGGGAGCGTTCGAGTGCGCGCCCGGACTGAACGGGCATGCCCGTTCAGCCTTTCCACGCCCGGGTGCGCCGCGAGCGCATTGCCCCCGCATGCGCTGCCGCGGGCTGCGAGGATGCGTTGCGCGCCTTGTCATAGGCGCTGACAGCGAAGGCGAACACAGCGGGCAACGCGTTTGATGCGCCGAAGTCTGCGGTGTCGTCAGTCTCGGGGTACGGCAGGCCGTCCGGGCGCTGAAACAGCACCAGCAAAAACGCATCGTGGCGGCTTGCAAATCCCAGATCGGCGAGCGCCTCCGCCTCGATCGCGTGCAGCAACCGCCACGTTAGTGGCACCTGCTGCGCGATGTAGCGCTCTGCAATGTGACGCACGATGTGTTCGAGATCGCGCGCTGCCGCCTGGAAGCGCAGCGCGGCAAGGTCATGGTCGTTTGGATGGTTCATGTTCGGCTCCGGTCAATCCACCTGTACTGTACAAATATACAGTGGTTGACGCAACCTCGGCCATTCGGCCGAGGCGCCAGATGTTCGCCGCTGCGCTATCGTGCAAGGGTTACATCAGATCGGAGCATCACCCGTGGATCACGACCAGCAACGCTTTGGCGTCGCCTTTTCCGATGTTGCGGATCGCGTGCGGTTCGTCGGCGATATAGCGCGCCGTGTCGGCGGCCTTCAGCTTGCGGTGCGTGCCCGCCGCCTCGATCTCGATCGTGCCGTTCAATACTGTCAGGTGTTCGCGCGTGCCGGGTTCGTGTGCGTTCGAGACGAGCGCCCCGCCCGGCTGCAGCGTCAGTTCGTACCACTCGAACTTCCCGGCCAGTTCAATCGGCCCCCACACGCGCAATTGATAGCGGCCGTCGTGCCCGCTCAGCGTCGGAATCTCGTGCGGCCCGGACACGGCAATTGCTTCGGGCGGCTTCTGCTGCGCGAACAGCGAATCGAGGCTGACGCCGAGCGCATTCGTCAGGCGCCACGCCACGGCGATCGTCGGGTTGGCCTTGTCGCGCTCGATCTCCGACAGCATCGACTTCGACACGCCCGCTGCGCGCGAGAGGTCGTCGAGCGTCATCCGTCGTTCGCCGCGCAAACGCTGGATCTGTTCGCCCACGCGCGGTGGCGCCGCGACCGTCGCGGTGGACTGGGCAGTGGATGCGGGCGCGGACAAAGTCGAAGCGCGCCGTGTCCCGGAACTTGCCATCGGGTGACCTATCGTTTAAAGTTGTTCGACATATCGAACTTTAGTTCGAAAAATCGAATTTATCCGGTAAAGCTGACAGCCGACTATAACAGGCTGCCGGTCCGCGAGCTATTGCCACGGCGTGATCCGCCGACCCATTCAGGAGCCTGATTCATGCGTGATCCCTTTCTTGCCCATCTGCGCAGCACGATTGACCAGATTCGCAGCGATGGCTTTTACAAGACCGAACGCGTGATCGCCAGTCCGCAATCGGCCGACGTGCGCCTCGAAGGCGGCGCCGAGGTGCTGAACTTCTGCGCAAATAACTATCTCGGTCTCGCTAACGATCCGCGGCTGGTTGCTGCGGCGAAAGACGGTCTTGATCGGGACGGGTTCGGCATGGCGTCAGTGCGTTTCATCTGCGGCACGCAGACGGTGCATAAGGAACTGGAGCGCGAGATCTCGGCGTTTCTGCAGACGGAAGACTGCATCCTGTACTCCAGCTGTTTCGACGCGAACGGCGGTTTGTTCGAAACCCTGCTCGACGAATCCGACGCGATCATCAGCGACGAACTGAATCACGCGAGCATCATCGACGGCGTGCGGCTGTCGAAGGCAAAGCGCTTTCGCTATAAGAACAATGATCTCGCCGATCTTGAGGCAAAGTTGCGCGAAGCCGATGCGGCTGGCGCGCGATTCAAGCTGATCGCCACCGACGGCGTGTTTTCGATGGACGGCATCATCGCCGACCTCGCGGGCATCTGCGACCTCGCGGATCGTTACGGCGCGCTTGTTATGGTCGACGACTCGCACGCAGTCGGCTTTGTCGGCGAACGCGGACGCGGCACGCCGGAGCATTGCGGTGTGCTGTCGCGCGTCGACATCATCACGGGTACGCTGGGTAAGGCACTGGGCGGCGCATCGGGCGGGTACGTCGCCGCGCGCAAGGAAATCGTTGAACTGCTCCGGCAGCGTTCACGTCCGTACCTGTTCTCGAACACGTTGACGCCGAGCATCGCCGCGGCATCGCTGAAGGTGCTCGAACTTCTCGCCAGCGACGAAGGCGCGAAGCTGCGCGAGCGCGTGCGCGCCAACGGCGCGCATTTCCGCGGTGCGATGAGCGCGCTCGGCTTCAAGCTCGTGCCGGGCGAGCATCCGATCATTCCCGTCATGCTTGGCGATGCGCAACTCGCGTCGCGTATGGCCGACGCGCTGCTGCAAGAGGGTGTCTATGTCATCGGTTTCTCGTTTCCCGTTGTGCCGAAAGGCCGCGCCCGCATCCGCACGCAGATGAGTGCGGCGCATACGCCTGAACAGATCGATCGCGCCGTCGACGCGTTCGCGCGAGTTGGCCGAACGCTCGGCATTATCTGAAACGGAGCCTCCAACATGAAAGCACTCGCCAAACTCGAACGCGCTCCGGGACTCACACTCACGCGCGTGAAAAAACCCGAAGTCGGTCACAACGATGTGATGATTCGCATCACGCGCACCGCGATTTGCGGCACAGACATTCATATCTGGAAATGGGACGACTGGGCGCAGAAGACGATTCCTGTGCCAATGCACGTCGGGCATGAATATGTTGGCGAAATCGTCGAGATGGGGCAGGAGGTACGCGGCTTTGCAATTGGGGACCGTGTATCGGGCGAAGGCCACATTACCTGCGGGTTTTGCCGCAACTGTCGCGCAGGCAGGCGTCACCTGTGTCGCAATACGGTGGGCGTTGGTGTCAATCGCGAGGGCGCGTTTGCCGAATATCTCGTGATTCCAGCCTTCAACGCATTCAAGATTCCGCCCGAGATTTCCGACGATCTTGCCGCGATCTTCGACCCATTTGGCAACGCGACGCACACCGCACTCTCGTTTAACCTCGTCGGAGAAGATGTTCTGATCACCGGTGCTGGACCGATCGGCATCATGGCTGTCGCGATCGCGAAGCACGTCGGCGCCCGCAACGTGGTGATCACCGATGTCAACGACTATCGTCTCGACCTCGCTCGAAAGATGGGCGCAACGCGGGCGGTCAATGTCTCGCGCGAATCGTTGCGCGATGTCATGGACGATCTCCACATGACCGAAGGCTTCGACGTCGGGCTTGAGATGTCCGGCGTGCCGAGCGCGTTTACAGGCATGCTCGAAGCGATGAATCACGGCGGAAAGATTGCGCTGCTCGGCATTCCGCCTGCGCAGACAGCGATCGACTGGACTCAGGTGATCTTCAAGGGTCTCGAAATCAAGGGCATTTACGGACGCGAGATGTTCGAGACCTGGTACAAGATGGTCGCGATGCTGCAAAGCGGGCTCGACCTGTCGCCGATTCTCACGCATCGTTTTCCCGTCGACGACTACGAGCTCGCATTCGCAACGATGCTTTCCGGCGAAAGCGGCAAGGTCATTCTCGACTGGACGACGGTCTGATTCAGCGCCCCGTCGCGTGTTGTCGGCGCGACGGGGCGCCCGTCTGCCGCGACGCAACGCAACGCAACACTGCTGGCGTAGCAACGGCCACGCGTGTCGCGTCGCGACACGCGCCGGCGTCCCGTTGCGACGCGCGCCCGACGCATCACCACCACCTCACCACGACCCCCGCCGCCCACCCACACAATCAAACATTCGCACACTAAACTCCCGCGGGCGGCTTCACGAATTCGGCCTGAATGCGCACATGCAGGTCATCGCCGACGGCCGGATACCACGTCGACAGACCGAACTTCGCACGGCTGAAATGGCCGTCCGCCGAAAAGCCGAGGGTGTCCTTCTTTGTGAGCGGATCGGGCGCAAAGCCGTTGAACGTCACGTCGAGTGTGATTGGCTGCGTAGTGCCGTGAATCGTCAGATCACCGCTCAGCGTTCCGCGCGATTCGCCGGTGCGCTCAAAACGTGTACTCACAAAACGTATCTCCGGATAGCGGAGAGCGTCCAGCATCTGTTCGCCTTTCACCATCCTGTCCAGAAGGGGCACGTTGGTATCCACGCTTGCCGCGTCGATCACGACGGCCACTGAACTTTTATCGAGGCCGCCCGGATTCCAGTCGAGTTGCGCCGTCTTGCGATCGAATCGCATCGTGAAGCGCGAATACTTGAAGTGATCGACGTCGAACGTAATGCTGCAATGGTCTGGATCAAGCGTGTAGTGCCCGACGGGAACGCGGGTTTCCGTCGTGCTTACCGTATGCGTGACGACCTGAAGTGGCGTGCAGGCGGCAGCCGTTGCAAGCACCGTGAGAAAAAGAACGCGCGTGAAAGCCGCACGAAGCGTGAGTGTCCGCATGACGTCGATCCAGGTTTCGAAGGACACCACGATAACGCAAAGCGCCGAAGCCGAACCAGATCCAGCCCGATTCAACATCGCTACTTGACAAGGGAGAATGATCGTTCTACCTTTCGTGCATGGCTACCTCCAATGACAACCCGTCAACAGCCGGCGCGCGCGAGCGGCTTCTCGAAGCTGCCGAGGCACTGATCTACGCCGGCGGCATTCACGCGACCGGCGTGGACGCGATCGTCCGTCAGTCCGGCACGGCGCGCAAAAGCTTTTATACGCATTTCGGTTCGAAGGACGCGCTCGTCGCCGCCGCGCTCGAACGACGTGACGAACGCTGGATGAACTGGTTCACCGGCAACACGCTGAATCGCACGACGCCGCGCGGGAGGCTCATTGGCATGTTCGATGTGCTGCGCGAGTGGTTCACGTCGGACGATTTCCATGGCTGTGCATTCCTCAACGCCGCCGGTGAAATCGAGGCCGCCGACGATCCGATCCGTGTCGTCGCACGCGAACACAAGGAGCGTCTATTGCGCTTCGTGCGCTCGGTTTGCGATGACTACGTCGTATCGATCGACAAAAACGCCACCAGCAAAAACGCCACCAGCAAAAACGCCACCGATCAGGACGCAGGACACGCTGCGCGTCTGTCGCGTCAATGGCTGATCCTGATTGATGGCGCGATCGGCGTGGCGCTCGTCAGCGGCGACCCCGATGCCGCGCTCGATGCGCGTGCCGCAGCCGAACGGTTGCTGGAAGCAGAACCCGCAGTCTCTCGCCCGTCGGCCCGGCGGGCGTCCACCCGAGCTCAGGAGAAGAAGTCATGACCGAACCGATCGAAAGCCGCCCGCCCCTTCCCCCTTTCACGCGCGAAACGGCGATCCAGAAAGTACGTGGAGCAGAAGATGGGTGGAATACCCGCGATCCCGAGCGTGTGTCGCTGGCCTACACGCCGCAAAGCGTCTGGCGCAATCGCGCGGAGTTCGTCACCGGCCGCGCGGAAATCGTCGGCCTGTTGCGCCGCAAGTGGGCGAAGGAGCTCGATTACCGGCTGATCAAGGAGTTGTGGGCGTTTACCGATAACCGGATCGCCGTGCGTTTTGCCTACGAATGGCACGACGACTCGGGCAACTGGTTCCGCTCCTACGGGAACGAGAACTGGGAGTTCGATGCGAATGGCCTGATGGCGCATCGCCACGCGAGCATCAACGATATGCCGATCCGCGAGACCGATCGCCTGTACCGGTGGCCGCTCGGCCGTCGTCCAGACGATCATCCCGGCCTGTCGGATCTGGGCCTGTAGCCTCAGGCACGCGGGCCCTTATTTCACCGATTCGCCATCGGTTCTCCGTTATTGTTCTGCCTGAGCGGCACGCGGCGCAGTTCGCGTGCCCGCTTTTCCGAGCGTGCCTGCCACTTCGTGTCCTGTGGGTTGAGGTACAGTGCGCGACGGTGGTCACACAAACACTCGACAAGAACATGATCACGTCGGCATCCGACCGACGGCGGAGAGGACATGCGTTTCTGGCGCGCGAAAAACAAAATGGCATGCGCGGTTGTGGCAACAGCCGCGAGTCTGACAATGGCGACGGCCGCGCACGCGGCCGACTGGTGCAAGGGCGGCGTCTGGGCAGACGCGATGCTCGGGTCGTATCACATCAACCCGGATCCAAATGAACACTTCAACCAGTTCAATCCGGGGCTCGGCGTTGAATGCTGGTTGAACAACGAATGGGCGCTGACGGCTGGCGGCTTTCGCAATTCGCTGTCACGTCCGTCGTGGTATGGCGGCGGCGTCTGGTCGCCAGACTTCACGCACTGGGGTTTTGTGCGACTCTCGGTGATCGGCGGCATCATCTCAGGCTACAACTACGGCAACTGGGGACTCGGTCACGATCACACGATCGGGCCTGTGGTCGCGCCGATTCTGATGTTCGAATATAAGCGCGTCGGTGCGAACGTCATTCTGATTCCGCCGATCCCTTCGGATAATCTGCCGTTCACGATCGGGTTTCAGCTGAAGGTGAAGTTCTAGGACGTTTATAGTCGAGAGCGACTACCCGCCAGAGAGGCGTCGCCACGCTCAGGTCGGCTTACTTAGCCACGGGCATCGCGAATTCCGCACCTTTGGCGATGCTGTCGGGCCAGCGCTGCATGACGCTCTTGTAGCGCGTGTAAAAGCGCACGGCTTCCTGGCCGTACTGGTGATGATCGCCGAACAGCGATCGCTTCCAGCCCCCGAACGAATGCCACGCCGCCGGCGCCGGACTCGGCACGTTGATGCCCACCATGCCCACCTGAATCTGTCGCGAGAATGCGCGCGCCGCGCCTCCGTCGGATGTGAACAGCGATACACAGTTACCCAGTTCGTGCGCGTTGACGAGTGCTATCGCACTCGCGAGATCAGGCACGCGGACAACCGAGAGGACCGGCCCGAAAATCTCCTCTCGATAGATGCTCATATCAGGCTTCACGTCGTCAAAGAGCGAGCCGCCGAGAAAGAAGCCCTCTTCATGGCCGGGCACGGTATGGCCGCGACCATCGACGACGAGCCTGGCACCTGCCGCGACGCCCGCATCGATATAACCCGACACCTTGGCGCGATGCGCGGCGGTGACGAGCGGCCCCATGTCCAGATCGGGCTCCATGCCGCCGCCGATCTTGAGCGAGCGCGTTTCAGCGGCGCGGTTTCGCTCCAGGCCGGGAACGCGGCTTTCGCAGCGGCGACGGCGGCGGCGACTTCAGCTGCGTTTGCGAGCGGCACGCGGGCCGCCACCCGGCCTTGCGCCGGATCGAATACGTCGCCGAACCGCCCGCTCGCGCCAGCGGCGCGTTGACCGTCGATGAAATGACTCAGCTCGCGCACAGCGCCTTGATCGGCTTCGTTCATACGTTCCTCTGTGTGGGGATGCCGGCGCTGCTCGCGCCGCGCCTACTCATGCCCTCGAACATCGGTTGTTCGGCTTCAACGCCGATCGGGCCGACGGCTCCAATAGACGCGAATGTAGGCGCATTGACCCGGATCTCGAATACCCGCATCGGACAAACAGTCTTGCGCAGCGGGAACAAATCGCAATTTAACGAGGAGGCCGGCCCGCCTGCGCCACGGCCGCTGAGCTTTCGATTGGCCACGGCGCGAAAAGGATTGCGTCAATCGGGCTACTCAACGCTTATTCGCCGGCCTGGACTGCGTTGACGAGATTGTTACGTAGCGTCACGATCGCCTTCTGCACTTTCGCGAACTCGTCCGGCGCGAGGCCAGTTGCCTCGCTGAGATCCATCTTCAGGGCCTTTTCGCGCAGCCGTCGACCGTTTTTCGTGAGCCCGACTCGCACCTGACGCTCGTCTTCGGGATCGCGCTGCCTCTCCAGATAACCCATCACCTCGAGCTTCTTCAGCATCGGCGTGAGCGTGTTGGATTCGAGAAACAGCTTCTCGCCCAGACCACTGACGGTCTGGTGGTCTTCCTCCCATAGCGCAATGATGGTGATGTATTGCGTATAAGTGAGCCCAAGCTCTTCGAGGATCGGCTTGTACGCCTTGCCGAACGCCAGGTTCGCGGAGTAGATCGCAAAGCACAGATAGTCTGACAGCGGCACGGCCGCAGCGGGCGCATGGTTCGTAGTTTTCATCTGTATCCTCTTTGGCTAAAGCCCGATGTTCCGCAAGACATACGAAGTGTAATATATCGCATGCGATTATATCGCTATATAACGAATGTCGGGCCGCTGCCGCGTAGAGTACAACCGGTTGTCAATTTCGCCGGGCCCAGCTATTTCGCATCGTAGAGGTCTTGCGGCGGCGCCTGCCTGGCGCTATGGCCGCCGAAGGTCTAGAGCGCCTTTGTCGCCGTCGTTCGCTTCAGGCCGGCATGCGATACAGGGCGCCGAGCTTATTGCCGTCCGGATCGCGCAGATAGGCGAGATAGAGGCTGCCAAACGCGGCCTCACGCACGCCGGGCGGCGCCTCAGCCGATGTTCCACCGTTGGCGACCCCGGCGGCATGCCAGAGATCGACCAGCCTGGTCGACTGACAGGCAAAGCCGATCGTTCCGCCATTGGCAGCGGTCGCCGGCCGACCATCGAGCGGCTGCGTGATAATGAAAAGCCCCGTGTCGCCGCGATAGACATAGCGTCGACGCTGATCGTTGTCATCACTGAGACCGTCACCATAGCCGATCGCGCCTAGCACGGCATCATAGAATCGCTTTGCTTTTTCCAGGTCGTTGGTGCCGACCACTACATGACTGAACATTGTTTCCATCTTCCTTAGTAAATAAACCACGACCCATCCGATGCTGTGGCCGGCGCGCATGAAGAGCGACGATGCGCGACGGCCCAGCGACGGAGGGATGCGCGATCTAGTGACGTGCGAACAGGTTGTCGCGCGACGTCACGGCGACATGGCTCCCCGCCTGGGACAGTCCGGAGACTGCACCGCCATACGCCTCTTGCGAGCCAGTTACGCCGTCGCGTTCGGCGGCGAGGGTTTGCACGCTCTGACCGCGTTGCGACGCCGGCGCACCAACCGAGGGCCGATAAAAGGGGGCCGGTCCATAGCCGCTGGCGAATGCGGGAGCGGCGGCGGACGCCAACAATGCGACGAGCAGTGCAGCGACAAGTTTGGTCTTCATGATAGAAATTCCCTAAAAAGATGGTTAGTGAGACGCGCGTGCCTTATCCGATCACACCGTGACGATGTTCGTGCCGATCTCGATGTTGCCGCGCACAGACTTCGAGTACGGGCAGATCTGATGGGCCAGGTGCGCGATTGACTCGACGACTTCCTTTTCCAGACCCGGCACGCGGATGGTGAACTGGGCGCCGAGGAACCACGCGGCACCGGTCTGCCCAATGTTTACCTGGATGTCCACGGAATAGTCGGGCGGCAGCGTGACCTTCTTCAGCGAGGCCGCGATTCCGAACACGGTGGTGTAACAGGCCGACCAGGCACCCGCAAACAACTGCTCGGCTGTCGGGTGCGGCTCGGTGGCGATGAACTCGAGGCTTTCCACGCCGGGCGCTGTCAGCTTGAGGTCAAAGACGCCAAACTCGCCGCGCTGGAGACTGGGGTCGCGATTGACCGTGGCGTGGGAGTTGCCTGAGGCGAGGACTTTTTCGATCTTTTCCATGATGGATTCCTATGTGTATGAGGATATTAAGCGTATTTAAATCTTGCGCGATGTAATCGTATGCGGTGTATCGGTCACGCCGTGACGACGTTCAGGCCGACCTCGATGTTGCCGTGCACGGCCTTCGAGTACGGGCAGAGCTGATGGGCCTGGCGCGCGAGTGCCTCGACGACTTCCGTTGCCAGACCCGGCACGCGGATGGTGAACTGGGCGCCGAGGCAATGCCCGGTACCGACCGACCCAATGCTTACCTGGATGTCCACGGAGTAGTCGGACGGCAGCGTGACCTTCTTTAGCGAGGCCGCAATCTCGAACGCGCTGATGTAACAGGCCGACCACGCGCCCGAAAACAACTGCTCGGCTCTCGGGTGTAGCTCGGTGGCGATGAACTCGCGGCTTTCACCGTCGGGCGCTGACAGCTTGAGGTCGAGGACGCCGAGCTCACCGCGCTTGACATTGGGGTCGCGATTGACCGTGGCGTGGCTGTTGCCTGAGTGGAGGACTTGTTCGATCTTGGTCATGATGGATTCCTGTGTGAATAAGGGTGTTAGGCGGCTTAGATCGCATGCGATGTAATCGCTTGCGTCGAATAATGGAGAAAGACACGCCCGATGTCAATCGCAAAAGATTTAATCGCATACGATTTTTGATAGGCAGTTAGGGAAGAGGGTGATCGATCGGAGGTCGACCACGAGCGGAATCAGGCAAACAGCCTCTGGTGCTGACATGCCAGCGAATCCTGGCAGTCGGACTGCGCCGTCGCGACTGTCGGTCAGTAGGTCTGGTCGGCAACAACTCGGGCCACTGTTTCCAGCGACCGCTTGAGCGTGACCAGGTCGACAGAGCCGAGTGCCAATCGAATGGCGTGAGGCACGTGAGCTGACGTTGCGAACGGATGGGCCGTCGACACGGAAATGTGCTCGCGCATCAACGCCATCGCAATCGCGTCCGCGCGAACCTCCTGCGCCAGAGGAAGCCAGACGAAGTACGACGCGGGATGGCTGATCCTCTTGAGCCGGCCCAGAACCTCGGCGACGAGGTTCTGACGCAGCGTGGCATCACGCCGCTTGTCGTCTTCAAGCCGGGCCACCGTGCCGTCTTCCATCCATCCGCAGGCGATGGCAGTCATGGTCGCCGGGGTGTTCCAGGTCGTCGCCCGGATGGCTCGTTCGAGCTGGGGAACCCATTCGCGCGGCGCACAGACGAAGCCGACGCGCAGACCCGTCGCGACACTTTTCGACAAGCTCGACACATAGAC